>JAUSHJ010000010.1 GCA_030648615.1 Microcaldota archaeon
TGTTTCTTCATTTTCTATTTTTTTGTCAAAGAACTTTTCGATACTCGGCACACCGTATGCACTTCTGTACACTTCGACCAAGTACTCCGCCTTCCTTCGCACCTCGTCATCTGAAAGTTCTTCACCAAAAACTTTTAGATAATTTTGTTTGAAAGCAGCCAAAGTTTTTTGTGTGAACTGCATGCCCTCACTTTATACGAACTCCATGATTTGACAAGTTTCGGAATATGTATTTATATATACAAATATCCACTTATGTAGAAAAATAAAAAGATGAAAATCCATATAAACCGTTAGTCTCAGCCAGAGTTTACACAATCAAAAACCGTGTTCTATTGTTTAATTAGAAAACACCCTCGAACGAATGTCGATACATTAAAGATATATAAAATAATATGCCATGGTGATTATTTGACTGATGAAATAAAAATAAATAAAAAGATGTTTTTATTGATACTGGGGCTTCTGGTATCATTAGTAGTTGGCGGATTCCTGGTTTTTGGATCAAGTAGTCAAAGTACAGATGATAAGAACACTGTACCCACTGGAGCACAGGTAATCTTGACAGCACCAAATGCACAAGGAGTACAAGAGATATATCTGAAAGCTTCTTCTGGCGGCTATGACAAAAGCGAGATAGTGGTGAAAAAAGGTGTTCCTGTACGACTTCATTTCAGTGCCAAAAACGCAGGCTGCGGAAGTTATATGGTCATATATGGCCTTAAAAATGGCTTACGAGACGTAAATGCACTATCAAGAGATGGAGAAGATTCCGTAGTCGACTTTACACCTACCCAAGAAGGCACCTATGAGTATAATTGCGGTATGAGAATGTTCAGGGGTGGAAGATTCGTGGTGGTTGCCTAATGGATTATGCAACTGCGATAAAAAACGCGCTTTCAGAAGGAAGATGGCGCATAGCGATAATTGCAATGGCAGTTATCACACCACTATTGGCAGTAACATCAAATATCATAGTATTATCTACCTTGAGCATCACCCCTACCTTGGAATTGTCACGATTGATAATGGTTATTATTATCGCTATTTTGATGTCTCTTAACATTACAGTTGTTATGTATAACTACAAACAAGGAAAAAAAACTGATAAAAAAACCACTTTAGCAGGAACTTTAAGTGCATTGTTTACTACTGCCTGTCCAATTTGTCAGCCAGTATGGCTTTTCTGGATAGGACTAGGTTCTGCCAGCGCTTTTCTTTCGGAAATAACAATTTATTTCGGACTGGCTAGCATTTTGCTATTATTAGTTTCGTTACATTTTTCACTTAAAGGAGTTTCTGGGAAGTGTGAATTAAGATAAATTGATAGAGGTGAAAATAAATGGAAAAAACGATTAAAATAAAAGGCATGCACTGCAAATCATGCGAAGTATTACTCAAAGATTGTATTTCTGATATAAGCGGAGCGGAAGTGCTTGGCGCAGACAGTAGAAAAGGTGAGGTAGTGGTCAGATATAACAATGACGAGACACTAAACTCGATAAACGAGACCATAAAGAAAGAAGGATACCGGGTGATTAATTGAGTGATTACGAACAACCACGAGGAAAATTTATAGGAGTAAAAAAATATATACTTTCAATAGTTGCAGGTGAACCACAAGTAGAAGTTGAATCTAAACTGTTAAGTTATTCCATTGGAAGCTTAGCAGTATTAGTAATTGCTACAAGTATTGCTTACGTAACAATCCTAAAAGGAATTGTGAATATAGCTGCATATTTACCATTAATTTTCCTAGCTATTTTGACAACTGTGGCAACTCTTTTCTCGTATAACCATATACGCTGCCACAGAAAAAGTATGTTATGCATGAATGGCATGATGGTCGGTATGACAATAGGGATGATGATAGGATTTATGGTAGGTGCTATCATAGGCGCAACGAATGGTATGTTTCTTGGTTCAATTGCAGGTATGGCTGTAGGTATAGGCTTGGGCTTAAACACTGGACGATACTCTGGAATCATGGGAGCTATGGAAGGTGTAATGGCTGGCTTTATGTCAGGAATAATGGGTGCCATGACTTCGATAATGATGCTTCGGGATAATCTAGTACTATTTTTATACATACTATTTGGTATCGCCATATTTTTAATCGGAGGATTAAGTTACATGCTACATAGAGAAGAAGGTTCTGCACAAAAAACAGAAATGCAGACTAACTTCTTGAATTTTATCGCGATGTGCGTTCTATTTAGCATGATATTAATGGCTATAATGATATATGGTCCAAGAGGAATTTTGGTTTACCCATAAAGATTCTACCCTCTAGCAGCTATACTTTAACATCTTTCACTTTTTTTGTTATCATTTTTTCTATTCCAAAATCAGCATCCTTATTTGATTGAAGTATGAGTGCTTTCCAACCAAGATTATCGTTATGTGCAAATAGAGCACGCCTGTGACCATCAAGTAAAATCAACTTGGTTTTTTTCTGAAGTATTATGATTGGAGTATTATAGCCAGAACCTAGTGCTTCCTTTATCATTTCCATCTTTTCCAGAGAAGTGGATTCCGTCTCCTCTCCAGAGTAAGTATAATAGATATTTCCAATTTCACTGCGCGATAGCAACTTCTCTTTTCTAGAAAATTTAAGTTGGGGATATAATTTCTGGTAGTACTCGGTAAGTTTATCGAAAATTCGGCTTTCCTCTTCAGAAGTTATAAGTTGAAATACCATAATTTGATAATCGAGATAAGGTATTTATACGTTAGCCTTAGCGAAGGATTGAACTGGTTATACTACGAGTTGTTTTTCTTAACCAATTCAATAGACCGTAATCATTAGTTGAATTATTAGGATTAAGACGCGATGAATGATTTCCAAATATATTTTCCGGTCCTGAAAGTCGGACTATAAAATCACTAAATCCACGCATTGCTTGAGATATTTCTGAATTTAAAACACCTTCTCTGGCTAATTTATACTGATAATGTGCTGCACCACCATGATCACATATATGATCAGTCTTATCATCACGAATAATTATTTCAAAACTTAGATAACCTAGTTTTAACTCTGAAGAATTGAATACCACTGAAATGTGTTGGCTGCGATAAAGATTGGGTTTTGGTCTCGCATAGTAATTAGTAGTAGTTATGGTAACTTTTTTAGTAGATGATTCTTTTTCTATTTTGAACTTACCAGTATCTCCTCCATTAGAATCTAAAAGGTCTTGAGTAACTTCTATGTCCTCTGGAAGTATGCCTAATTTTTGCGAAATTGTTTCAATAAGCATATCAACAGTTTTTCTTGTCAATTTATCTGCACGAACTCTAGTACCATAATCAAAACACGGCATGCCCTTTAGGTCAAAAATTACCTTTGAAGCTACAGAATCCCGCATTGATAGGATCTTACTTAGCACGATGTTGGCATCAACTGAACTTTCTAAATTTCCCAATTTCTCCATTCTTGCTTCTGATAGATCTGGACAAATAGAACTTGACAGCAGATCTCTGAATCGATCGACAATCTTAAAAACTGCACTTCCAGTAGATTTCCTATTTCTTACAACTAAAATTAGATCTTCAGTTTCAATTCCTCTCTGCAATTTATCCAAAGCAACAAGCATTATACCCTTTGAGTTTTCAAGCTGTGGAGCGGTTAATGCCATTTGGCTTACGAATAGAGCAACAATTGCAGGATAACGAATGGAGGCTATCCAGTCTTTGATAGCATTAACTGCAGGATGGAAACCTCCGCACTCTAAAATAGCAGTATATATCCAGGCTTTTGATGCAGTACGTTTTTGTTGATTTAATAATTCTAAAGTACCAACATTTGGTATTGTTCTCAAGCCGTCTACGGACTCGAAAATAAGGGAAATACGTTTACTGTAGGTAGATATATATGCCGCCCTGGCAAGAACTGCCAAACTAGGAGATAGATATTGACCATTAATAGTGTATGCTGCCTCTGGAAATCCATTATTAAGTCTGAAAGCATATTCGCGCAAAAGTGCTTCTTGTCTTTCACTATCAGCGGGTAATTCTGATACGTCCAGTTCTTTTAATGCAGCTAGATTATCGAATTCTTGACCAACTCTTCTTCTGACAGATGATGGCAACAGTGTTGACGCAGATACATGTGCATAGAGAATAAGATCGGCAACGACCATGTTCTCCATACCTATTCTTGTCCCACGAATAAAACGAAAAAATCTTCTGAACGGATTTAGTTCTTTTTGTAATCTATGTTCAGTAATTATATTAGCTTCCACTGCTACATCAAAAACCTGCTTCGCCCTTTTGAAATAATTAGAAGCGTCTGGACCTTTCGCAAGATAGAATCTTTCTGCTTTATTAATAAGACGCTGGATACGTTTGCTATACATAAAATAAGTATAACCATAAATATTTTTAAACTATAACTTAACTAGAAATTAACGATTTATACTACCTAATGAACAGTTTCGCTTTCTTTAATTCACTATAATTCTTAGAACCAGTTAGAAGTGCGCACGTCTTCATCTGATTTATCCATGTTTCTATTAGTACTTCAAGACTCGATGACGGCTGTCGCGGAGCGACTTGCGACGATGACTCGAGACTTTTTATGAATGGATATGCCGCACCTGCTAAATTACAACCTAAAGCAATACATTTGGCAGCATCAATACCATCCCGTACTCCGCCACTGCCAATAATAGGTAAAACGCCTCTACACTGGATAATTGCATCGACAGTTGGAATTCCCCAGTTTTCAAAACCAGGAATTGCTCCTTTTCTCATGTATTCTACCTTGCTCCAACTTGTGCCCCCGGAACCGGAAACGTCTATGTAAGAAGCACCTGCCTGCTTCAATTGCAAAGCAACGTCCTGACTAATTCCAGCACCAGTTTCTTTTACGATTACAGGCACACCTAGTTTCTCGCAGGCATTTTTTATTGCAGCGAGAACTCCGATAAAATCTCTGTCCCCTTCTGGTTGGATCATTTCCTGTAAAGGATTAAGATGAATTGCCAATGCATCTGCTTCTATGCTAGACACAAGACTCGAAACTTTTTCTAAACCATACTTCTTTAGCTGTACTCCCCCAATATTTGCAATTAAAGGAATATTAGGGGCTACATCACGAACGTAATAAGTTTTCTTTAATTCTGGAGTTTCTATCATTGCTCTTTGAGAGCCGACTCCGAAAGCAAGTCCGAACTTCTCCGCGGCTGCTGCAAGTGATTTATTTATTCGTTCTGCATCTTTATAGCCACCAGTCATGCCTGTAATCAATAAAGGATAACTCAGTTTTTTACCTAAAAACTCGCACGATAAATCAATCTCATCAAAGTTGCATTCTGGTAGGGCATTGTGTATGAAATCGATTCTTTCAAAACCAGAGAATTTTGCATATTGAACGTCTTTCTTCAGCACTAAATCTACATGATCTTTCTTGCGAGATTCGGTTTTGTTTCCTTCTTTTTTCAATGACATGAAATTCACATCTAAATTTATTTGATTTCAACAGTATACGATCATTTTGGCCTTTTTTCTTTTCCGTAGTATAAACTAATAAAATCATCTCTTGTCAGTTCTGCCTGTTTTAAGATGCTAAGTAAAGTACCTATAGCCAATTCCTTACGTACTGGAATGACTGGTTTTAATCTTCTACCTTCGACTTCTTTTAATAAGATAACGTGGCTACCTTCTTGACCTAGCTGACTAAAGCCAAGTTTATATAAAATTTTAATCACTTCAAGCGATGAAACGATAGGGAGCTTCATTTTATCATCTTCTAAGATACAGAAATAGACGTAATCATCGGTGCTTCCTTATGGAGTTTCTTTAGTTGTTCGATTTCTTCCGGATCAGCATGTTTTAGATAAAGATGTACAGCTTCCTTAAGAGATTCTAGGGAGTCTTCTAGTGTATCTCCCTGTGAACTAATTTGTAATTCAGCACAATGAGAAACGTAAAATTTACCCTCTTTTTCAACGATTGCAGATAACTTATATTCCATAGTTTCACCAAATAAATTAGACGTTTCAGCATTTAAATAGGTATCGAATTTAGAAAAGGTTTAAAATAACCTATGAGTAGGCTAGTTATGGTAGCCAAAAAGAAAGAAGAAACAAATATTAGAGTCGAAGTAATTGCAGGATTGACTACTTTTTTCACCATGGCTTATATTCTAATTATTAATCCTACCTTGATGAGTAACGCAGGGATAGATTTCCAGGCAGTATTCATAGCAACTGCAATTTCAGCAGGAATTTGCTCGATTATAATGGGTGTATTTGCCAATAGACCCCTTGCACTTGCAAGTGGCATGGGACTTAATGCATATTTTGTATATTCTGTCTTACTAGGAAGCGGATTGAGTTTTGGTACTGCACTGGTGGCGGTATTTGTAGCATCTTTGCTCGTTTTCCTATTAGCTCTATCGAAAATAAAAATAAGTGATGCGATTTCTGACAGCTTCAAGCACGCGCTCATTGCTGGATTGGGATTATTTCTGGTATTTATAGGAATGCAAAACGCGCATTTCGTTGAAACCAGCAGTGCAACAGTAGTAACTCTTGGAAATCTTCTTGCCCCAAAGGCATTGATTGCGATACTCGGACTCTTTCTTACTACGATGCTGATAACAAAAAGAGTCAATGGTGCAATGCTTATTGCGATAATGTTGACTACTACAGTGGCGATGGCCATAGGACTTACACCCATGCCTGAAAAAATATTTGAATTACCAATTGGATTTGAAAAAACATTCATGAAACTGGATTTCAGTGCACTAACTGACACTAGAATATTGCCAGTTATCTGGACATTCTTTATAATTTCGTTTTTTGACATTGTCGGGACACTAACGGCATTATTGGCAAAGGCGGGATATGTAGATAAGAAAGGCAAAGTAAAAGGACTGGAAAATGCACTTACTATTAACGGATTGTCAGGAATGATAGGTGCTGCTTTCGGTGTTCCGACGATTATAACGTACTTGGAGAATGCAAGTGGTATAGAAGCAGGAGGCAAAACCGGGAAAGTAGCAATTGTAGTTGGATTACTATTCTTAATATCTGTTTTCTTCTTTCCGCTCATAAAATCAATCCCGATAGAAGCAGCTGCTCCTGCAATAATTATCACCGGAATATTTATGGCAACAGCCATGGGTGGCATAAAACTTGATGATAACACAGAAGCAATACCTGCACTTTTGACTATCGCAACTATCCCATTTACATTTTCTATTTCTCATGGAATTGGAGTTGGAGCGATAACCTATGTATTTCTAAAATTAGTAACTATGCGACATAGAGAGATTCACCCTGTTATGTACATAATTGCATTGTTTTCTATTCTTGAGTTTGCTAAGGTGTTTTGAAAAATATGTCTGACAAAGTTTTTATTGGCGTAATAATAGAGGAAAGTCTAGCTGATAAAACAGTTCTAAATAAAGTAAAAATAATCAAAACAAAAATAGAAAAGATTACTAAAAAACATAAGACTCCATGGCTTAAGCAGTGGACTTTACACACTGTTGAAATTCCGGAAGATAAGGCACGTGCTATTGCAGAAGAGCTGAGTGGTGCATTACAGCCACAATACTGGTATGCTGATTTCAAAAATAAAATACGCCATTTCATAATTTTCAGAAACATAATATTCGATATAGATAGGAAAAATAAAGAACAATATAAGGAAGCAAAAGAATATGGATTGTCTCTAGGTATTCCTGAGTATCAAATTGATTTCAAGCCCTAATTAACTTGCAAGTTTCAGGTTTCTTCTAGATAAAACGAATCAATTTAGCTGCAAGAGGTAACAAAAATAATGATAAAATAGTAGAAACAATTATTGCATTTCCAACCAATTCTTTTTCTGTTTTAAATTGCTCAGCAAGGACGAAATTAGTAACACCCATGGGCATTGCAGCCTGCAAAATTATTATCTGTGCCTCCATACCCCTAAAAGGAAATAAAATCACAAAGGCAAATGCAATAGCAGGTGCAACGAGGTTTTTCAAAGTGCAAAGCTTAATGACTTCTTTTAAGTTTGGTATTGAATTTTTGTGCATGAACACTCCCAAAGCAAATAATGCAGTGGCAGATGCAGATGCACCCAAAAGTGAAAATGCACTTACTATAAATTCTGGAACCTGAATTTGATTATATGTTACCAAATAGGATACGACAACTCCAAGAATAACGCTCCATGTTACCGGAACCTTTACAAGGTTAAACAACATGTGCTGCATGTCTACTTTCTTACCTGAATAATATTGAAGAACAAAAACTCCAAAAGTGGAACCTATAAAGAAATATATAGCAGCGATTATAGCAGCGATAGGAACTGCACTTTCCCCTAGTGCCAACGAAATAAATGGAAATGCAATATAAACGTTACTTCCAAGAAAAGAACTTACTAGATATGCGGATATTTGTTTTCCTTTATGGTGCTGAAAAACTGAGGCAAGAAATGCGATTACTATTATTAGTACAATAGGAACTGTAATTGCTAAAAGCAAATCAGCATTTAGTATTCTAAAATCTAATTTATAGAGGCTAATGAAAAATAGGGCAGGCAATGCAAAATAATATGCATAATTACTAAGTGCAGATACAGATTTTTCTGATAAAAGAGAGAATTTTTTAGCAAGCCATCCAAAAAAGATGATACTGAAAATAGATATTACTGCATCTAAAAGTGCCATTTGCTCACTTAGCTAACGGATACTTCTCCATGTACATCTGCGTCTGAAGAATTACCAGAAACGGCAAAATCAATAGTGAGTTTATGAGCAATAAAAGAATTTCAGAATATGGTTTTATTATCAGGTCTAAAACTACTTTAAGTATTGACATCATACCTAAGCCTAAAATTGCCCAGATTAAAACTAGATACCATTTTTTTATGGCCATATTTATAGAAAGCTGAATGGCAGTGAAACTATCTGCATGATCAATAACCACTGCAGGTGGAACGAAGAATAGAAAGAAACTCAAAAGGAATGAAAGCAGAGGGTACAACCACTGTTGAAGTGAAGAATCGTAGGTAACAATGTGAAGTGCAAACTGGAACAATACCATGATAGTGAATACAAAAAAAATGCTCAGTGCATATTCCTGCACACCTGCTAAAATCTCAGAAGATGTTGGAACTTTTGTCCTTTTTGACCTAATTAAAAGATTTATATTTGTCCAGACGTCGGCAACCAAGAAAACTGAAATTGCATAGGCAAATATGGTCAATATAATATCCAAAAATGAGAGATCAGGAATGCTTCCAGTGCGTACGTGTAAATTACCTAAAGCAAGATAAGTAGGTGTTGGTACAATTAGAGCAATTATGAATGCGATGATAAATGGGATTGAAAATATAGCTAAAACTCCCATATTCTTGGAGTAAAATTCCCACGTATTATTAAAAACTCTAGAGATTTCTGAAATAGGACTAATAGATTGTGCCATAGAATAATTTAGAATGCTTAATTTTTAAAGCTAATTATAGTTGCTAGAAGCTAGGCTGGAAGCTAAGATAATCAGCAGAACTCACATGCTTTACCAGCTATCCGTTTTGTAGAGTAATAAATAGAGGTAAATGCAAGAATGAAACTTATAGCGGATATTTCCCACTGATATTGTAGCAGAAGAAAAGTAAATGAAGAACCGACACCCAAGAATGCGAACAGACCTGCAACGCAACTGGAACATGTTACACTCGAGAAAAGACCGGAGACCGCACTTGAAAGAGAAGTAAAAATGCCTACAGCAACAGTCTTTGTAGTACCTTTTTTGACATTGAGCACACCCCTTACGTATAGCTGCATTGTAATCATCAACGCAATAATCATAGCAAGTGAAGACAATACAAACAATTGCCAAAGAGGAGTTATTCTAAGGAAAAAATCTAAAGTATTTCCAGGGGTCAGGTTTATCGGTAAAACAATGTAGATGAATAGAAAAACTAGAGAAAGGACTAACCACACTAAAAAGTATCGTTTATTGCTCAAGACAGTCTTCAATGATTTAAACATTGATATTCACTCTGATTAGATAAGTATAAATAAAATAAAAAAATATAGAAAGAAATTACTTTTTCTTAGTTTCTTTCTTCTGTTCTTTCTTTGGTTCTGCTACTGGCATTGAACCGCATCCACAAGATCCACATCCCATTCTATTCACCTCTTTTTATTGATAAGTAATATTGCAGTTAGTATTGCTTAAAAAGTTATCCCTAATTCTTAAGTTTATATCCTCTCATCAAAAGACTGTTGCTAACTACGCTAACTGAACTGAAAGCCATAGCAGCACCTGCAATAACAGGACTAAGAAGAAATCCGGTAAACGGAAATAGAATACCCATTGCAATTGGAATACCGAAACTATTGTAAGCAAATGCCCAGAACAGGTTTTGCTTTATCTTTTTCATAGTATACCTACTAAGGTCTATTGCTTTTCCGATGTCTCTAAGGTCACTTTTGACTAGAACAATGCTACCGCTTTCTATGGCTACATCGGTACCTGCACCTATCGCTATACCTACATCTGCTTGTGCCAGAGCTGGAGCATCGTTTACTCCATCACCTACAAATGCAACTTTTCCTAATTTCTGAAGCGTTTTCACTTCATCTGCTTTATCTTCCGGCAAAACATGTGCAAGAACACGATCTATACCAACCTGCTTTGCAATAGCCATTGCAGTTCTTTCATTGTCTCCGGTAATCATTACTGTCTGATAACCTAGAGAGTGAAGTTTTGAAATTGCTTCTTTTGAATTTTCCTTGATCGTATCTGCGATAGCTATCAAACCAGCAAGCTTTTTGCCAATTGCAACTATCACGACAGTTTTCCCCTCAAGTTCTAATTCGTGCATTGTCGCAATGGTTTCCTTAGCTACAGTCATTTTATTTTTTTTCATGAGTTCGATATTTCCGATAAGAACATTGGTTTTTCTTACAATTGCAGAAATGCCATGTCCTGGAATCGAATCGAACGATAATGGCTCGTTTAATTTTAATTTCTTTTTCTTCGCCATATCTACAATTGCTCGTGCCAAGTGATGCTCTGAATTTTTCTCTGCGGATGCTGCAAACTCTAACAATTTATTCTTTTCAATATCAATCGGAATGACATCAGTTACTACTGCCTCGCCCTTGGTTATTGTACCAGTCTTATCGAAAGCTATAACCTTAACCTGATGAAGCAACTCCAGGCTTTCTGCATTTTTAATCAATATACCATTCTCTGCACCTTTACCTGTACCAAGCATTACCGCAGTAGGTGTTGCTAAACCCATGGCACACGGACATGCAATGACTAAAGTTGAAACCAGAATCGTAATTGCAAAAAGAAATGATTGACCTGCGATAAAATACCAGTATGCAAATGCGATTAAACTAAGAACAATAACTGCATGCACAAAATACCCAGCAACAGTATCCACAAGTTTCTGTATTGGTGCCTTACTTCCCTGGGCATCTTCCACCAGTTTTATTATCTGGGCAAGCATAGTGTCGCTACCTATTTTTGTTGCCTTAAACTTGAATGAACCAGTCTTATTTATTGTGGCTCCTATAACGAGATCTCCTTTTCTCTTATGTACTGGAAGACTTTCTCCAGTCAACATACTTTCATCAACACTACTGCTCCCATCAACAACAACACCATCAACAGGTATTTTGTCTCCTGGTTTTATAATAATGATTTCTCCTACCAAAACATCTTTTATCTGGATCGTCATCTCTTTGCCTTTCCTTACTACTAGAGCAGTTTTAGGCTGAAGGCCAATAAGGCGTTTTATAGCCTCAGAAGTCTTACCTTTTGCAACAGCTTCCAAATATTTACCTAGTACGATGAAAGTTAACAATAGAGCTGCAGTTTCAAAATAGATACTTCCAGATATAAACTGAAAACCTACTGCAGTACTATATACAAAAGCAGTGCCTACACCTAGTGCGACTAAACTATCCATGCCAGGCATATTGTTTATAAGACCTCGGAAACCTCGTATAAAGAAATCACGATTCAGATACATCACTGGAACGGTAAGTATAAACTGAAGCAGTGCCATATTTATCATGAAAAACTCTGGATATTCGATTGCAACTATACCTCCTAGCATTTCTGGCAAGGCCAAAATTAATACAGGAACCGTCAGTATGGCAGAATAGGTTACGCGATCTTTCAATTCTTTAACTTCTTTTTCCCTTGCTAATTTTTCCTTGTCAGATTTGTCATCAGAAATTTGTGATTCTAGATTAGTGCTACGAACCGTGGATTCGGATGAATCTTTATTCTCAAATGTAGCCTTATAGCCGAGTTTTTCAATAGCTGCAGACATATCAGATTCTGATAGGATGCTTGAATTATATTCTACATAACCTTTTTCAGTAGCATAGTTCACAGTTGCTTTATCTACTCCTTTCAATTTACCCAAGGTTCTTTCTATATTCCTGGAACAACTGGTACAGTGCATACCAGAAACTCTAAACGATATCTTTTTAGACATGACAATCACCAAAACCGAATGCTTCTGCACAATATTTGCAGCAGAAGTGGAATTCTTTCTCTTTTATTTTTTTAACATGAGACTTGCCGTATACTTTGCAGGAGCAATGTGCACAAGAAGTTACCTTTGACGCTATCATAGATTCTATCACTGTGGAAACGTTATTCAAAACATCTTCTACAAATTTCTTTCCTTTTATTGTGAGTTTATAAGTTTTCATGTCCCTCTCGCCAGTACTTTCTACAGAAACATAACCTAAACGTTTAAGCTCCTTAAGAAAAGGGTAAACTTCACCGGAGCTTACCTTCTTACCTAGACCGTGCTCCAACTCTTTAATTAGTTCATAACCATGCCTGGATGAAGAAGAAAGAAGGACCAGTGTATGCAAACGAGAGAGAGTTGTTATTTTTAGTTTTTCCATAATAAGATTACGAACGTATCATTTTTAAATATATCAGATTCTGATATGTTAAAGAAAAATGTAGTGGTAAGAGGGGTTATAAAATATTTTTACATATATTATAGTTGTGTCACACTTAACAAAAAACAGAATAATGAAAGGAGTAAAATTAAAGTCATGGACGACACTGGCAGTCGTACTCCTGAGATGTGCTACAGTTTTTGCAGATGACGGGCATCTACAAACCAAAAAAACTACAGATAGAAAGGCACAGGCACATGTAACAGTGGAAGCAAAAGCAACAACTGGTTTTGATACTCATGAAACAAAAGATAGAACAGAAGAAACAGCTGTAAGATTATACCAAATTTCAATGATAGGAGACACACGACTAACTAAAACACTCAGATTAAAATTCGGATTAGGAGTTCAAAATGCAAATGTAAATTATTCTAATTCTAATATAGACCATAGTGGTATCGGAATTGCTCTTACTGCTATGGGAGACCCAGTCCCATATTTCAAACTAAGGCCAGAATTCAAAATTTTCGAACACGGGGTAAACGCATTGTACTTCTTTGAAGATTTGGAAGGGTCACTTACAGCCCGTGCAAAAATTACAAGGGCAAACGTAAACTTTTTAGGAAGAAATATTGATCTTAGTGAAACCGCAAGCAAATATATAGCACTGGCAAATTACCGAACGTTTATCCATACAATCGGACTAACGTACCATCAGGAGATACCAGTAAAAAAATGGTTAGATAGAAGATGGCTATCATGGATAGGAGACAACGTTGATCCCACCGGAGAAGGAATAATAATATCGCCCTATGTGGCTTATGTTAGACTCTTTTTCGATCTAGATGCAGTTTATACACCTGAAGGAAAAAGACTCATTGGAAATGTAAAAGTACCCGATTCCGGTAGCCAATCAGTAAAAAAAGGAAAATTCAACTGGGACAGAGATGCAGCATATTTCGCAATTACCATTGATATTCCGGTCATACATGGAACTCATTTGAGAATGGATGGTTCTTATCTGCCAATAAGTGAGGGAAGCATCTACCAAGTTGGATTAGGAATGATGACTACTCTCCCTTACTAGGCAGTATTCTTTCCGAACAAAAGGTTCATCAACTTATTTCCTACTTCATAGCCATAATCTTGAACTATCTCCATACCTGAAAATGAAGTAAGTTTCATATGCCCGAGTGACCCGTTGGCATTCGGATTGACAAGTATGGACATCCCCTCACCTGAAACAAGGCTCATACTTTGAGCAACATTATGATATGCAGTTTCTTCATATGCCCTAAATGCACGTATGGGAGAAAGAGTGTTGAGGAAATGTTCTTTTTCCTGAGTTATCCAGCCAACCAGAGCACGATAGATCATTACCGGATATCTAACATATCTTGGAATTGATGGTTCGAGATTTTTTTGTTCACCTGCCAATCGTTCAGATAAAGAAATATGAGGTGCTAAATTTATACTTTGAGGATTATAATTTCCGAGATTCACTGAAACTACCAAGGCTTTTCCTCCGATTTTTTTTATTATGTGATCAGCAGTCAGAATACCAAGGTTCTCATCTATCCCACCATCATTAAGAGTAACAAAACTAAAATCTGCTCCGTCTATTGCAGGTTCATAACCATTTTTAGTAAGACGTTCTAGACGAATGTGCCCTTTGAGTTTAACATGCGGAATTAAACCAGGCATCGCAGATGATGATAGTACTGCCTTCCAAGCAGGAATATCACTACTAAGATGTAAGTTGCCATTCCTAGAACTGGATGAACCAAATACTACTTTCCCAAATCTTGGCCATAGTGCTGAAGATATTACAAATACATCTGCCAATTCAGACATTTTTTTGTTTCCCAAAATATTTTTTAATAACTTTCCGAGACCAGTACCAATTATCCCTTTCCCTAGAGTAATTATAGGCGTAATCAATGCTAGTATCGGATGAAACACATTAATTAAATTAAATCTCGAAAATATTTTTTCTAGTTCTTCATGACCTTTCCCTGTGCCAAGAGCTGCGGCAGCTATGGCACCTGCAGATGTACCAACTACGATATCAGGCCAGAAACCAGCTTCCTGAATTGCTTTTAGAAATCCAGTATAGAAAACTCCTTTAGCAGAACCACCAGATAGGACAAGAACTATTCTTTCGGCATCAGTAGAAATTACATCTCCCCCAGTCCAAGCCATTGTAGATGCAAAAACATTAGTACGAACAGTGCCAGATACCACTTTTGGAAGGATTTTCAGAGCAGACACTATCATCTCAAAGGTGTATGGAATTTCATCTATGAATCTGGCCTGGTATTTTGAAATGTACAGAGCAGTTAATTCTTCATATTCTGATTTAGAAATATTTGCCATGCCACCACGAACCTGCAGTTCCTGCTGAAACTGACCGTAGAAATCCTGGAGAAGTTGCACCATGACTGCTTTTCTTTTTGCTCGAACTCCCTCTGCAGATAATTCTTTTTTTGCAAGTGTATGTCTTTCCAGAGTTTTGAAAAAATCGTCTATCGTACCATCAATGAATGATTTTGCAAAAGAAACGATAAAAGTATTGTTTTGATGTGTTTCTATTATTTCAGTTTTTATTTCGTGCATTCTTCTAAAAATTTGCGCTCTTTTTACTGGGTCAATGATTGGCATCTGCCTTTTGGCAGTCTGAAATTCTGCCATACCCACCATAATTATAATATGTGTAGAAAGGCGTATAAAGAGATGTCACACTGTTAAATGCTCAAAGAATTGCTTTATATAAAGTTCGGTACACCGAACTTATTGATATTATGAAAAATACAGCTATAGAAGATTATATAACTGCCGTTTATAGAATAGAAAAAAATAATGGAAACACTAGATCTAAAGATATTGTGGATTACCTAAAAATAGGAAAATCATCAGTTTCTGAGATGATAGTAAAATTAGTAAACTTAGGAATGGTAGAGCATGGAAAATATTCAACCATAACACTTACAAAAAAGGGCAAATTATTGGCAACAAAAGTATTATTCAAACACAGAGTCATCGAATTATTCCTAACAAAAATGCTTGATAGAAATAGAAACGAAGTACATCAAGAAGCACATGTTTTGGAACATGCATTTAGTGACCAATCAATAGAAAAAATATACAAAATACTTGGACAACCAAAAAAGGGTGTCCATGGAGAAGAAATACCTGAGGTAAAATTATGAACGATAGTAAATATGTAATTGCATTTTTAGTAGTTATTTTAATTGCACTAACAATTAGTTATTTTGCATTTATTCCAAAAACTGAACCAGATAACGAACATGTTCATGATGCTACACATAGCCATGATCCAACTTATGTATATTCTGATAGTATGACGAGTCATTTTGGAATTTCAGACAACTACTCAACCAGTGACTTCGATCCGGACAGTTATTTAAAAGCATGGAATTTCAATAATTTGTCTCCTGAAGAGAGAAAAAGATATTACCGTGAAAGTAATCTTTCAGACAATACAACTCTTAGAGAGTATTGGATTTATGCATCTGATAAAAAAATAGAGGTTGCACCAGGAGTATTTTTTGATGCATGGGCGTATAATGGTCAGGTTCCTGCACCTACAATAAGAACTACAGAAGGAGACAGAGTAAAGATTTATTTCATGAATCAAGGATCTAAACCACACACATTACATTTCCATGGTTATCATGAGTCCAGCATGGATGGCTCAATGCCGCATGATTTTGTTAATCCAGGAGAAAATTTCACATATGAATTTACAGCAGAACCAGCAGGCGTTCATCTTTTCCACTGCCATTCGACACCACTTAAAGACCATATTGCAAAAGGACTTTATGGAATGTTCATAATAGATCCTAAAAATCCAAGAGAACCTGCAAATGAACTAATTATGATTATGAATGCATTTGATACGAATTACGATGGTGAAAATGAAATTTATGCTGTAAACACACGTGCTTTTTATTATTTGGATCATCCCATTAAGGTAAAGAAAGGAGAATTAGTAAGAATTTACATAGGCAATATGGTTGAAAATGATCCGATAAATTCCATCCATATTCATGGAAACTTTTTTGATGAATATAAAACAGGAACTCGAAATGAATCAGATGCATTTACGGATATAATTGAACTTGGACAAGGAGAAAGGTCTATGCTTGAAATGCGCTTTCCCTACACAGGAAAATATATGTTCCATGCACACCAAAGTGAATTTGCTGATAAAGGATGGATGAGCATGTTTGAGGTGGTAGAATGACTAGTGCGATAAGATATGGATCTGCAATTCTCCCAGTTTTACTTTTAGTTGCACTAGTTTGGATATTTCTAGCTTATGGACCGCTTGGAATATTAAAAACGGCATTCCCACCTATTGAAAGTGTTTCTTTTGAAAGAATCGTATTGGAGCAAGATAGCATAACAATTGAGATAATAAATGACGGTCCAGATTCTGTTACAATTTCCCAGGTTTTGATTAATGATGCATACAATAGATTTGACATAGATATACAAACAATAAACCATCTCGAACGAGCTAAAATAGTTATGCAATATCCGTGGGCAGAAGGACTGCCGCTTAAAATAACACTTTTAACTGCAGATGGGCTTACATTTGATAAAGAGATTCCAGTTGCAACCGAAAGTCCTAAATTTGGTTTAACTCAACTTCTAACATTTACTACCCTTGGAATTTATGTAGGTGTTATGCCAGTTTTCTTAGGACTTTTATGGTTGCCATTCTTAAAAACGTTAAGTAAACGTTGGTATGACTTCTTCCTTGCACTCACAATTGGATTATTAGTATTTCTTACAGCAGATGCAATTGAAGGGGCCTTCAGTCTTTCATCTCAGGTAGCAGCATCATTTCAAGGATCGATGCTTGTTCCGATTGGATTCTTTTTGGCTTTACTTATACTTATGGCATTTGGAGAAAGAGATAATGATGTTGATGTTACTAAAACTGGAGTTACTAAACATACACTTAGACTTTCGTATATGATTGCATTAGGAATTGGAGTTCATAATTTAGGAGAAGGCCTTGCGATTGGAAGCGCATATGCAATAGGTGAAATTGCACTTGGATCTTTACTTGTAATTGGATTTATGATACACAATCTTACTGAAGGAATTGCAATTGTTGCACCTATTGCAAAAGAGAAAAAGAATAGTATAAAGCATCTATTACTACTTGGATTATTGGCAGGTGGACCTACAATTATTGGGACTTGGATAGGGGGCTTCGTTTTCTCTAATCTGTGGGCAGTGCTTTTCCTCTCTGTTGGAGCGGGTGCAATAGTTTATGTGATTTTAGAGGTGTTTAAGTACATGAAAAAAGAGAACCCTAAATCAGGATATACTTTTACCAACGTAGCAGGATTCTTCTTAGGTGTCCTGATAATGTATATAACTGGATTACTTGTTGCGTGATAATATGCTAAAATTTATTGCCATAATAACAATTATATTGGTCTTTTCAGCAGGATGTACAACGTCCCCGAAAGAAGGAGATACAGTTGAAATAACTCAGATTGGATTCGTGCCTAAAGTATTGAAAATAAGTGTAGGTGACACTGTTACTTTTGTTAATAGCGATGTTAAATCTCATTGGCCTGCTTCTGCCAATCACCCAACTCACACTGGTTACCCTGAAGAAGGAGGTTGTATCGGAAGTAAGTTTGATTCGTGTGGTCCTTTAAAAACAGGTGAAAAATTTTATTTTACATTTAACCAGAAGGGAACCTGGAGTTATCATGACCACATAGATTCTAGTTTAACCGGAATAGTAATAGTTGAGTAAAAATAAATAACGAAGTAAATGATTATTATGTATGATTTTAAAGAAATAGTAAAAGTTCTTACAGACAGAAAATTCTGGGGATTTTTCGGTACTGGACTAATAGTTAGCGTAGCCTACATGGATCCGGGGAACTGGGGAACTTCTATAAGTGCAGGAGCTAAATTTAACTATGATTTACTCTGGGTAGTCTGGCTCTCAAGCATAATGGCAATGCTATTCCAGTATATATCAGGAAAAATAGGAATTGCAGGATACTCTGTTGCAGAAATAATAAAAATAAAATGGAAGAGCAAAGCATTGATTTTTCTCTACTGGTTACTCGCAGAAGTAGCAATATTAGCTACTGATTTAGCGGAATTCTTAGGAATAGTAGTGGCACTTAACCTGCTTTTTGGAATACCCATGTTGATCGGAACATTTGTAGCAATACTTGACGTACTGCTTCTGTTATTCCTTACAAGAAAAACATTTAGAACACTTGAATATGCATTCATTCTTTTTGTTTCCGTAATAGGATTTGGATACGTATATGAATTATTTATCACTAAACCAGATGTTTCCAGTATAGCGATACATTCTGTAATGCCAATATTAAGACCTGAAATGATATTTTTTGCAGTAGGAATTATAGGGGCGACTGTGATGCCTCACGCATTGTTCGTACATTCCTGGCTGTTAAAAAATAAAACAAAGGAAAACGAAGGAAAACTTGACAAAAAAACAATTTTGAATTACCATCTTGTGGACAACGTAATGTCACTTATAGTGGCAGGACTAATAAATGCTGCAATACTGATAATGGCTGCTGCGGCATTTTACAATTCCGGATTACCAGTAGCAACCATAGATGAAGCCTATAGAACGCTTACTCCATTATTCGGAGGTCTCGCATCCCTAATATTTGCTATTGCACTACTCTCAGCAGGAATTTCGTCTTCGATTACTGGCACACTTGCAGGGCAGAGCATAATGGAAAGTTTAACCGATTTTAAGATTAGTGCAACAGTCAGAAGAGTAATAACACGGGTAATCAACGTAATACCGCTCTTAATTGCAATTTTACTTGGCTTTGAACCATTACAAGTATTGGTATATAGTCAGGTTGCATTGAGCTTATTGATTCCGCTGCCGCTCATTCCACTAATTTATTATAGTGCAGATAAAAAATTAATGGGAGAATTTGCAAACAGAAAAATTACAACTATTGTTGCATCTCTATTTGCATTGATAATTTTGATATTCAATGGGTATTTGTTGTATCAGACAGTAACTGGAAACATCTAGTAACAGTTAAAATACTTCTTTTATATTTACTAGTTCATGCCAATGCCTCAGATGATAGACTACAAAATTGTCAAGATTGAGAAAGATGGATTAAATGTTAAAAGATTTCATCTTGAATCAGTTAATGGAACTGCAATTTCATTCAAACCTGGTCAGTTCGTTAATTTGTACATAAAAACTCCACCGGAAGAGGCACTATTATTCAGGCAATTCTCAATAGCATCTGCACCATCAAACAGAATACTAGAATTTTGTATAAAAATACTTCCTGATGGTAAGTTCACAAGCAAACTAGATAAAATGAATATTGGAGATTTGTTAGGAGTAATCGGACCGTTTGGACACTTTAATTATGATGGCAACAATGGCTCAGTATTTATAGCAGGCGGAACCGGTATAGCTCCGATGATGAGCATGCTGAGATATATTAAAGAAAATAAAATAACTGGGGATTTTACTATTTTTTATACAAACAAAAAAGAGGACATGATATTGTATTATGATGAACTGAAAGAATTTCAGAATAGTGGAATAAAAATAGTTTTCACGCTTACCCAAGAAAATCCTGAAAGCTGGAAGGGAGAAACCGGAAGAATAAACAATGAAATGATGGAACGACACGTTCAAATAGCAGAAAAGAAATCTTGGTATTGCTGTGGACCACTTGAATTTGTCAAGATAATAAAGGAATTTGCCCTTGGAAAAGGAGTTGAACCTGCAAAGATAAAAATAGAAGGCTGGGGTTAAGAGTTCTCTGTCTTCGGTTTCCAGTCTTGCCTTGTGGTTTTCGGGTCTTGAATTTAGAAATTCTGATTTTACGCTTGGGGTGCTGGTTTTTTAAAATAAAGTAAATACTATATCTAAACTTAATCAACTACTTAAAGGTGAAAATTATGGCAGACAAAACTATTGATGTAATTGTAGATGGCGGAAAGGCAAGTCCTGGTCCACCTTTGGCACCAGCACTGGCACCATTGGGAGTAAATATTGGGCAAGTAGTAGCAAAAATAAACGAAGCTACCAAAGCGTTTGCAGGAATGAAAGTACCTGTTAAGGTCAAGGTAAACCTCGCTACAAAAGAATTCACAGTAGAAGCAGGTAGTCCACCAACTGCAGAGCTTTTGAAGAAAGAAGCTGGCATAGATAAAGGTGCAGGCAGCAAAGAAACAAGGTCAGGCAATATAAAAATAGAAAAAATAGTTGCAATGGCAAAGATCAAGAGCAACTCTTTAGGTTCTAATTTGAAATCTATTGTCTGTGAAATTATCGGCACTTGCGTTAGCATGGGGATAAATGTAGATGGTAAAGATCCCAAGGCAGTAATAGCGGCTATAAAGAAAGGCGAATATGATTCGCTAATTTCTTAATTTTACTCTACAGTAACTGACTTAGCAAGATTCCTTGGCTTATCTGGATTTATTCCGCGAAGAGTGCTTACATAATAAGCAAGAAGCTGAAGCGGAATTATCATTGCAAATGGATAAAGTACTGGATCGTCAAGAGTAGGAATGGAAATAGAAATGTCGCTTTCCTTCCTTATATTTTCATCATTAGTAATGCTAATTATCAATGCACCACGAGTCTTAGCTTCTTTTAGATTTCCGATTATCTTTGATGAGGTTTCATCTTTAGGGGCAATGACTATAACAGGAATACCTTCTTCTATTAACGATAGAGTGCCATGCTTAAGCTCTCCGCCAGGATATGCTTCTGAATGTATGTAAGTAATCTCCTTGAACTTAAGGGAACCTTCTTGAGCTATTGGAACTGAAATACCTCGAGCAATGAAAAACGCATTTTTTACATTTTTGAGTTTAGCTGCTACACTTTTCACTTCAGATTCACTTTCGAGCATCTTTTCGAATATATTCTTAATTGATGAAAGCCGTTCCTTTGCGAACATAAGTTTGTAAATTACTGCAAGTTCTGCTGTAAATGTTTTCGTAGCAGCAACTCCAATTTCAGGACCAGTATTAAGATATACGACTTCATCTGATAGATTTGTGATAGTACTACCTACGACGTTTGTAATGGAAAGTATCTTTGCACTCTTTGATTTTACGAAACGAATCGATTGAAGTACGTCTGCAGTTTCACCACTCTGACTTATGGCAACCACTAAAGTATTTTTTGTTGGAACTGCAACGAATGGGTAATCTGAAGCGATGAATGCTTGTGCGTTTTTGCCTTCTCTTTGCAGAAGAATTGCAAAAAGCAAGCCAGCATGATAGGAAGTACCTGCAGCGACTATATCTATTCTTGAATATTTGTCAAGCAGTTTCTTGGCACTAGTTGTATCTGAAGCAAGACTCTCTGTTATAAAGTGTCCCTGATCATGAATTTCTTTAAGCATGAAATGCTCGTAACCGCCTTTTTGAGCCATTTCTATATTCCAGTTAACTGAAAACTCTTTTCTGGTTGTTGGCTTTCTATTGTGATCTAGAACGTTATAGCCAGTTTCGCTTAGTACTGCAAGATCGCCCTCTTCAAGCTGAACGAATTTACTAGTGTATGGTAATAACGCAGGAATATCGGAAGCGCAAAACATCTCTCCTTTTCCAATACCGATTACTAGCGGACTATTTTTCCTGGCAAGATAAAGCTCTTTCTTATTTCCAGCCATAACTACAAAAGAGTATGACCCATGAATTTTATTAACCACATCTGACATCACAGATAGCACATCTGAATTAGACTTTAGATTATCTTCGAGCATGTGAGCTACGATCTCAGAATCAGTTTCAGAAGTGAATTTGTGTCCTTTCTTCAATACATCTTCCTTAAGTTCCTGAAAGTTCTCAATTACGCCATTATGGACAAGAACGATATTTTTAGTACAATCAAAATGAGGATGTGAGTTTTCCTGACACGGAACTCCATGAGTAGCCCAACGTGTATGCCCTATGCCAATTGAGCCTCCCATAGTAAGAAAAGAGTGTTTTTTTGAAACCTCGTCCACCATTCCCTTATCCTTACGTACAGTAATAGTTGAACCGTCTTTGACTGCGATACCTACTGAATCATATCCCCTATACTCCAAATGTTTTAGGGCATGGGTAAGAACTTCAGCTGCTCGTCTTTGACCTACGTAACCGATTATGCCACACATGAAATTACCTGTTAGTTAAAAGTATTATAATAGATTGTTCACTGAAGGTTAAAAACCTTAGCGAACATAGATTTATTCTTAATAGACGTCGAGAGTAAGAATTCGAAAACAAGACTGGAAACTGAAAACACTTATGGCAGAATCACAAAAAGTATACGAGTTTAAAAAACAGCTAAAAAAACTCGCTACATTCAGAGGCAGTGGAACTGAAATGATTTCAGTCTACATACCTTCAGGTTCACCCATGCACGAAACTTCCAACAAACTAAGAGAAGAATTAGGCCAGGCAAGCAATATCAAATCAAAAAGCACGAAACTCAATGTCACAGGAGCATTGGAAAAAATACTGCAACATTTCAAATTATATAAAAAAACTCCTGAAAACGGCATCGCAATATTTGCAGGAAATACTTCAGAAAATACATCAAAAATTGATATCGAACTTTTTGCAATGGAACCGCCACAAAGACTTAACATTGGAACTTATAGATGCGACAGTAAATTTTTCCTTGAGCCACTGCAGAGAATGGTTGATAGTACAGATGTATATGGCATAGTTGTGATAGATGGCAGAGATGCTATCCTGGCATTAGTAAAGGGCACACAAATAGACGTGGTAAAGAAAATGCACTCCATGGCACATGCAAAAATAAAAGTAGGTGGACAATCACAGAGACGATACCAACGAATTATAGAGGAAAGCATAGAATATTTCTATAAAAGAGTTAGTGAAGCAATGGATGAATATTTCGCTAATAAAGTAAAAGGAGTCATAGTAGGCGGACCGGGACCTACTAAAGAATTTTTTATGAAGTTCAATGCTTTCGATTATCGAATAAAAGTTTTGGGAGTAGTAGATACTGGTTATACAGATGAATACGGAGTACGCGAAGTACTTGCAAAAAGTGAATCTTTCTTGGTAGAACAGGAAGGCATAAAGGAAAAGATATTAATAGATAGATTCATCAAAGATGTAATCCAAGATGGACTAGTAACCTACGGTCCTAAAATGGTTCGAGATGCGATACTGTCTAAACAAGCTGAAAGTATCCTTCTTTCTGAAGGATTGGAATATAGAAGAGGGGAGTATACTTGCTCATTGTGTGGTAGCATACAAGAAAAAAATTCCAAGGAAAAACTACCTGAAAAAATACCTTGCGACAAATGTAATGGAGAAGCTAAAATAACCTCAGACACAGAATTATTGGAAAATTTAATGGATTTGGCACGCTCCATGAACATCGAAATAAATATTATATCCACTGATACTAGTGAAGGTGTGCAATTTTTGAATGGGTTTACTGGAATTGGTGCATTTTTAAGATATCGAACTAGGTGAGATTCTTAAAAAGCCTTGACATGACATTCATGTCAAGATTTGTCAGCATTTTTTGGCCCTGCTGACAAAGCCTTGAGTGAAAACGAGAGGATTTCTTAGGTATCGCACACGATAGCTAAGAAAATTTTGATCAGCAGGTCAATTGTTTTTTTAAGATATCGAACTAGGTAAAAATAATTAGAGATTATATAAATCAATTAACTTTTATAAAAATTAACCTAGTTTTATATCACAGGATTTCAAAGTATAATTAGCACCTACACCTATATTCATTTTTTTAGCGTAAAATAGTGTCTTGTCACCCTTAGAAATATAAAAAACTATACCGTCCGCAGTATTACTACATTCGGAAAGTGTTTTCTCACCTTCAAAGGAAGTACATTTAGAGTCTTCCAATGCATAAATAATAATACTTTTATTCAATACTGCAAGACCCTGACTACCTGCAATGTCAATGCCACACTGCATGATATTACGCCTATAAATATCATCTGAACCTCTAAGATCTTGTATTACATAAAATTTTGATGTATTTTGTATGGATAAAAGAAATTGCTGAGGATCCACTGTTTTCTCCTGATTTAAAAATATAAAATATGTGAAAGCTACTGCGACCAAGAAAAGTATGATTACTACAAGATTTTTATATTCAAACATGGGAATGCCTCTATTACTAATTAAATATTGATTTTATGTGGCAGGATTTATAAAATGTTTCATCTCCCGCTATATAAACTCTGCTTTCATATATTGAAGTAAACGTAGGTTTAACCAATGTAGGGGAGTATTTCAGATTTATAACAGATGAATTTGCATATGCGATTTCACATTCTGTCTTTGTATTTGAAACCGTTCCTTGAGAATTTGTGATAATACAAGCATCACCTAAAATATTATAGGTTGAAACGGTTCTATTAAGAGCTTGAAGATTAGCAGTTAAACTATCGGCACAACTGGACATACTAACTATCGCAGAATTAGGCGCATCATTAATATCCGTAACAACTGATACTGAATTCCTATGGGTAAAATCCATCAGAAACTCATTTATATCTGCATCTGAAGAAGTTTTATTAAGATAGAAATAAAGCGTACCAGATAATAAGGCATTGACAAGAATCACAATCAAAACCATAGCAATTAGAAGCATGGGATTAACCTTATTCATTTTAGATAACGCTAGCAAAATAATAATAGTAGTTAAAGACAGAAAAGTAATTAATGAGAAACCTCCAATTATTAGGTTTTTATTACCGGCTGCTGAGACTTTAGATACGTCTACGCCTAAAGAGAATAAAATATTAGAAATAGTATTATTTACTCTTCTTGCAAAAGCTCTTAGTTTTAAATCTACAGTGGATACTGGATTTTCCCGAACGTTCTTAAGTATGACATTACCTTCACTACTAACACTATTATAAGCTTCAGAAAAAGAAATGTACTGCTTTTCTGTAAGAGCATTATTGAATGAGTTATCAAGAGATACTGCAATTGGTTTTAATTTATCGAATTTATCTTTATCAGAACCTTGTAAATCCTGTGAATCCAGAACAAATATTATGGAATCTGCTGCATCCTTTGCAGTCACTGTAGAATTATACAATTCAATAATTGCAGGTATAGTCTTCTGAGTATCAATGTTTAATTTATCTAATTCAGATATATCAGCATCAATTTTTGAAAAGTCTCTCGCAGCTATGCTCCTGTTTACGACACTCGTAAGCTCTTTCATTCTAGCTACCTTAACCCTAAGAGTCGGATTATTTATATCTGCAAGAGTAGCATCACCATCAGCAATAGTTGGTTTTATCTTAGAAAGTAAAGATTGAAATACGGTGATATAGTAGTCCGCTTTTTTCTCGTTTGAAATAAAAAGAAGCCTAGTTTCAGTAGCTGTTGCAAGTGAACTTGAAATAGAATCAAGATTTATTATTGGTGCAGATTTCATAATTGTAGATTGCAATGAAGAATTTAAATTATCCAAAGCAGTGCCGTTAAATGAAAAATCTGGGCAAAAACCAAAACAATTTTCTTTTCTACATTGTGCAAGATCAGCAGGATCATTTTGCCTTGGGGTTCTGAATAAAGATGTTTCTATAACTTGCTTGTTTTCTCTCAATTTTGGTATGGATGACTGTATTTGGGATAATGAAGATGCTAAATTATCATAATTTAAATTTTGCATAAGAAGCAGGTTATTTGAAAGCAATTTGTCATTACCATAACTAGCATTGGCAAACTGTTGAACATATTTATAAGCATTCTGATAGGATATGGATTGTCTAATGCCTTCTGTATATGGGGCACTAAAATAGAACACCTGTATAATTTTAGTACAATTCACAGTACTATCACAATATATCGGAGAACCACCTGGATTTTTTATTATTTTTCCATCTATAAGAAGCATTGATGAGCATACTGCCTCTTCTTTGCCCTTAAATTTACCACCATCATTCCTACTATTATTATATGCAGTCAAGTATCCAGCTATTGCATCAAGTTCACTTTGCATAGGATAATAAGCCTGTCCGTAATAAAATTTGAGTACTGGTTTTATAGCACTCGCATTTCTCAGAGGTTGATCGTTTTTTAGTAAAAAAACTTCCTTTGAAGATATTTTCACAAGAGAATATGAAGAATTTTCAAAAGTAAAATTATTATAGGTAATTGAACTTTTGTTTTCACTAGGTAAAAGATAATCTGTTACGGAAAATGCGTGAACAAATGATGCAGATACTGATAACACTAATAATAGGATTACTATTTTTGAAAATTCCATAAAGAGAATTACCATATAGCATTTAAATTGATTTCTATTTTATTGGTCTTAGGAAATTTCTAATTACTTGAGTGCAAACTAAGATGCGTTCCCCTTTGATTGGCCTTTAAAGCTTTTCTTAGAAGTAAATTACAACATGCTATTGTTCACGATTAACTACGAAATCGGCAAATCGAATTAGAGCTTTTTTATATTTTGTTTCTGGTAACCATGATATTTCCTTTTTAGCTTCATCTGTAAACTTCATTGCAATAGTTCTAGCATAATCAATGGAATTATATTTTTTAAATAACAAAACCACCGTATTCAATTCTTTTTCATCCCTGGTATTTGAACTTAGTATTTTTCGTAATTGCTCCTTCTCGTCAAATGTAGCCTTCTCGAATACTCTAACTACCATGAGTGTTCTTTTGCCTTCAGTTATGTCACCTGCAATCTCTTTCTTGTAGGTTTTGAAATCTCCGATTATATTTAATATGTCGTCTTGAATTTGAAATGCCAGACCAAGTTTTTCTCCGAATCTACGAAGAGATAGAAGTTTTTTCTTATCCACACCAACAAGATAACCACCAAGTTCACAGGAAAGACCTATGAGAGCTGCAGTTTTGCCTGAAATCATAGCAAAATAATCTTTTTCAGTTATATCAAATTTATCGTCACGATACCAGGCAAGTTCAATACCCTGACCTTCAACCACACGTCTAAATGAAGAAGAGTACATTCTTTGAAGTTCGATAAGTTTTTGTGGTGGCCAATCTAGATTATTAATTACATCCCATATTAAAGTATAGAATGCATCACCAGAATTAAGTGCAATTGGAATTCCGTGGGAAACGTGAAGTGTTGGCTGTCCACGACGCATTAGGGAATTATCTTCAATATCATCATGTATCAGTGTAAAATTATGAAAAAGCTCTATTATGGTTGCTGGTAAAATGGCCTTAGAGATGTCTCCCCCCAAAGCGGCACAATATATTATAGTGAGTGCGGGTCTAATGCGCTTTCCACCTCGTTGAAAAAATGGAACTATAAAATTATAAACTTCCTTCGGTTCTTTTGGAATTAACTGTTCCATTTCCATTTCAACTTCTATTAATTCCGTTTTGACTAGTTCGTAAAAATCCATTAAAATCTACCTATTTGAAATTCTCCTTTTGTAATTACAACTATTGCAAATATAAAAAAATACATTTTTCTTCCTATCGAAAAATATCCTTAAACTACTGCCTATTTTCCAGAAGATTAAACATTTTCTACAGAATTTCGATTTTTGATCTGTAGAAAGCTTAAGTTTATTACGCTTCACTAGATCCCACGCCATCTCGATATATCGTTTTGATCGCAATGGGTGAGTGTCAAACGTAGTCTCTGCTTCTCTAAGCAAGTGCGATAATGATTGTGACACCACAGTTTTTATAAACTTTCGTTTGTCATTCTTATTTCTAAGCTTATTCATAATGAGTGATTCTATGGAAAATTTTATATATACTAACTTTATTCGACCAATAGTAGAAAAAACTGGATATAATCCAGTTAATACTGCAACCTATGCAATAATTGCCATAGTGGTGCTCTATGTGATATGGAAACTACTAGAAAAAAATAAATTTACAATGGATAAAAAATTTATTTACGGAACTCTTGCGTTTGTCTTATTCGGATCTACCCTTAGAGTAGTTACCGATGCAGTCGATAATGGGGTATTGAAACCTGTAACTATACTACATGAATTAGCCCTTAACTCCCATATTTACGATTATGGCTACCTTACGGTTACACCAGGTATATACATGCTGGTAGCTGCGTTATTTCTAGCTACATTATTGATCCTTAATTCGATAAAGAAACAAGAATATTTACTACATGTCGGTCTCCTGTTTTGGCTTCCCCATATATTGCTATTACTTCCATTTATGAATTTTGCACAACACCTTCTTCCGATAATTATTTTAACAATAATCCCTGCACTAATTATACACAAATTATTCAAAAATGACGTTGCCACATTAATGGTTGCAGGACACGCACTAGATGGTGCAGCAACGTTTTATGTCATAGATATATTCGGACCTATGGTAGGAAAAGGATATTTTGAACAACACGTAATAGGTTCGTTTATAGGGGAGTATTTCCATACTTTTTTTGCGTTTTATTTGTTTAAGGTACTATTAGTAAGTGGGATAGCAAAGGTAATGATTGATGATAAAGATGATAGCGAAAACTTTAGGAACTTTGTAGCCTTGGCGATAATGATAATGGGTTTCGCGCCTGGAATACGAGACATCTTAAGAATGATTGTTGGCGCATAATCTGTTTCCCTATTGTTCGACAATTCGAACAATGGGCGCATTGTTGCCTCTTTTTCTTGGCAACAATCGCGTGGGGCGATCTTCAAATATACCATATTTGAACGAGCTAGAGAGCTTTGCTCTCTGGACAATCGCCATTTTGGCTAAGTTAAATCTAAGCAGTAAAGAGGCGGTGGAACGATAGTAGATGCATGAACGTCTCGAATCTAGTATCTTGAGTAGTGACTACTTATCGAAGATTGAACAACACAAATAATATGGCAATTATTGCCCCGATAATAATTAGTGGAGCTACTATTTTTGACACTGAGAATATCGCATTTACTGTGGAAATCATTTCTATGCTCTGCTTTGCACCCAGAACGTTTATATCAAACCATTTCCTGGTAGAAAAAAATTCCGCTGGTTGTATATCTAGCATTGCCTCTGCCACAGCAGTTTTTATCTCTTCTACAAGTCCTTGCTCCTCTTTTAGTGGATTGAGTACTCCACGAACCATATTTATCTGATGAGTATCAGTAGTATATACTCCCACTTCCCATTTCTTATTATAATTTTTACCTAACTCTTTTATCTCATTAACTATACGTTCATTAAATTCTGGAGTAACTCCATTCGAATCAATTAAAATCAAAACATACTCTGGTAATGAGGAAAATATTGCAACTTTTATTCCTGCTTTACCAATGAACGGTGCTGAAACCTGATGATGGGAAAAACCTACGTTTAATTTATTTCCTTTTGATAATTCGGTAAGAGAATTCTTCGCTGCCTCCATGTATCTATAGCCAATTGGATCCGTTGGCTCAAAACTGGTTATTTCTCCGGTTTCCGCATTATGTCTGTCAACAATAGCTACAAAGGGAAATTCCTTTTCCGAAGCATACATTATAGACATACCCAGACCAAAATTTATATCTTCAGTAACCAAAGGCGCCCTACTTAAACCTACAAAGGCACTTTTGCCAAATATTAGAGAATCTGCATAACATTCTTCGTATTTACCTATCTTGAATGAAACGGTGGATGAAGAATATTTACGTTCAGCCAGACATTCATCGAATGCAGTCATAATACTCTTGAGTTCAGTAGTAGAGACTGGATTTAGATCATGTGTTACCGTACCATGAAAAACAAATGATTTTGCACCGTATCTTTTCTGTATCTCATCAGGTATCATAAATGAGAATTCGCTGCCACCTAGATTACCGAATGGACCGAAATGAACATATGGAATTACAAAAAATACTTCGTCATTTTTCCTTTTGAAACCCATTACTGTAATTATAGTTTTGGCTTTTTCCCCTATGGTTTCAAAGGCTTCTTCTAAATCTTTCTTCTGATAGAGCCACTGACTTGCAAAATAAGTAAGTGCATCTGTACTTGAAAGTCCAAAACTTCGCTTCATAGGTGCATTTATGATTATGAAAAAAAGATAAAGTGACCCTAAAAGTATAAATGCCGCAAGATAAAATTTGGCTACAGATGTAATAGGTTCATTTCCAATATATAAGATATTGCTACTAATCAAAAATGCCAAATGAAACAAAAGCTGAACTATGGCAAAAAAGAAACTTCTATATTTTAGTATGAAAATCATTCTTGCGATTATATACCATAGAAGAAAAACTAGAGCAGCACCTATGATTACTGATGCCTGAGCATAGAACGGATTGATACCTGCAAGAAAAAAACTGATTGCGTAAGCAGCTGCATAGATAAGTTCTCCGAAAAAGGTAGTTGCTGCAATTCTTTTGAAAGGCACTTTTTTAATCATTACTTTTACTAGAATTGAAGTCAAAAGAGCTGGAATTGTCAAAAGAAGCGTACCGTCTAGGACACCCTTGAAAACTAAATCTAAACCTGAATAGTGATTTAAATTTATCAATGTACCGAATAAGATACCCAATAAAAATATACCTATTATAAAGTAGCGAAGAGGCGGTAAAGACACGAAATAGTCAGTTATACTCACTGCCTTGTTGATGTTTCCCATAGTAATCGTTTTTATATACTCCCCACCTATAATTTAAAAATGTTGATTTGTCCAAAATGTGGAAGTACAGATGATAAAAAAGAATTCATAGATGCATTCTGCGTCGATTGCTACGAAGTAAAGGTAACTATGCCCCCACGTTTCGAGTTTCTACTATGTAAACAATGTGGAAAAATATTTATGCAAGGTGGATGGAAAGATTTCAGCGAAGAAATGCTGGGTAACTATATTGTTGGTAAATGTAAAGGAGAATTTGTTACTGCACTCTATAATCACAAAGATAAATCAGTTGTGTTTTTCATAAAGAAAGGTGCAAAAATAGTCAAGATAGTTAAAAATATTATCGTAAAACTTCAAAATGCCACGTGTAGCGATTGTGGCAGAATTAGTAGTGGATATTTCGAAGCGATAATCCAGCTGAGAGGAGAACGTAAGCTGAGTATAAACAAATATGAACGCATATTCACTACTGAACTTAGCAAAGTTACATTTGTAAGCAAAGTAGAAGAGAAAAAGGAAGGACTTGACTTGTACGTTGGCAATACTAAGGCAGTTATGGCAGTTCTAAGAGAACTTGGCCTTACATATAAGATAAGCAGGACTCTATTTGGGAGAAAAGAAGGACGAAATGTATTTAGGACTACTTTTGCGATTAGATTTTAATGCACATGTTAGATCACATGACAGAGGTAAAAAAGAATATGGCAAATAACATAGAAAAGAAAGACTACTAATTTTTACTATTATTTTTGTAGCCTTTGCTACTTCTACTTTTTTCCCTTTAAGAAAAAGTACCCAGCAACTGCAATAACAATTATAACTACTGCACCTATTACAACAATACTAGCTACCCCAATTGGAAGCAAATCTTGTTTTTGTACTTCTTTCTGCGATGGTGGAGATATAGTTGAGAGCGGAGCACTACCTGCAAGAGATTTAGCTTCATTTGCTAAACTAGCTGCAAGCTGGTAGTTTCCTGCTGCCAATGCTTTACTTGCCTCAGCTAGTTTTAATCTTGCAGCTTTTACATCCTTACCTGATTTAAATGCTGTGAGAATTGCATTGTCTGCATCTCCTATGGCCTTTAATGCTACTGATTTTTGAACATCGACAACTGTACCATTACTTATATTATCTGTTCCTGAACCAGTTGTTGTATCAGTAGTTGTATTTTCTAAGTTAGAATCAGTATTGCCGTTTGAATTAGAACTTGATGAGACTACAGTAATTGTAGTGGTTTTGGTTATGTATCCACTCTTTGATGCTTCTATAGTATAGATACCGTCTGGAACTGTTACTGACACTGTCCCAGTATCATTTTGTACGATTATTATACCATCACTATCCATAACTTTTATAGTTACCCCTGGAACTCCTGTTGAAATTGTCACTATACTAGTCCCTGGAGTTGAACCGTCTACTATGGAAGTTGAAAGATTAAAGTCCTGTGAAGACAATAGTAAGACAAATGAGAAAGATTGTGGGGAATAACCAGACTTTGTAAATTCTAAGGTGTAATCACCAGATTCCTGAAGATTGAATAGAGTAGTGCCACCTGAAATTTTTTCAGCTATAGCCCCACGATAAAATCCGTGGGAATCACTAGTAAGAAGAAGTCTTAGGACACCATCGAAGATATTGGTTGCAACTTCAAGCTGATTCTGTGGTTGTAGTATTTTATAATAAAGATAATCACCATTGGCAGTAGTATTATCTGGTGAAGGAGTTATTGAAACCGTTTTGGTTTGTGTTGAACTTGAAGGAGGAGCACTTGAAGTGGTTGCAGGAGGAACAAATGCGACTAGCCCAAAAGTAGTTGTGAATGAGGTTATTCCGTTATATAGAACGAATAGTGCAGTAGAATCTACCGTTGTCTGACCCAAGTTCGTCCAGCCACCACTATAGCTACCTATGTCTAATTGACTAGATGATGCACCAGCAGAGGTTACTGCTGTGGAATTGTAGAACATACCTAAATTCATGGTTGCACTTGCTGAATTGTTAGTTATGTTTACTACATTATTATTTGAAGTTAATAGAGTACATACTCCGGTGAAACCACTACAACTAGTTGTTGTTGCGTTTGAATCGCTTAGGTTCATTAATTTTATTGATACGTTTATAGCATTATCAAAAAAGATTGTACCATAATCTGTTGTAAAATTGTTATAGGTGGAACCAACCAGAGTTGTGGCATTACTATTGGAGCTAATATTAAGATCAAGTTCACCAGCTGGAGTTGATTGAGCATAATTTGTATTTGTGAAAGTTGCATTTGAACTCGTTGTTAAGAGATATTGTGAATTTAAATTATTTGAAGCATTATTTAGTGAGAAATTATTTCCATTAGACTGGACGGATTCGAATCCAGCTATGGAATTATTTAATGCAGTATTGGCAGTCAGAACGTTGTTGCTGGAAAAAGCCAGTAACGTAAATCCAAACTGAGAGTTATTGAATGCAGTATTATTGCTGATAGTAAGATTAGAAGAAGAATTTAGACTGATGCCAACAACAGAAGTATTGGCTGAGTTGTTAGCCAGAATACTGTTGTTTGAAGATAGAAGAGATATACCCCTACCCTCTAATCTTTGTATCAGGCTTATGGCATTATTTGAAATATTTTCTTCGTTTGAACCTGTTAGGTAGATACCAGTAGTAGCGTTCACGATCACATTACCAATTATATTTGAAGCATTATCATTTGTAAAATAGATAGAGTAATTTGTAGAATTGTATATACTATTGGAAGAAATTGTATTGTTTCTGGAATTGTTAGCTGAGTAGATGGAGAAATTATTGAATGTTATGGTGTTACTGCTTATGTTAGTAAAGTTGCTTAGGTTAAGGTAAATTGCATAGGTACTATTCTGGATTATGGTATTGCTAAAAATATGGTTGTGTTGGTTTGTTACCTGGACGAGAATATTAGCAGCTAAGCCCAGCACATGGTTGTAAATCTTATTTGACAAGATTTTATTGCCACTGCCAGAACCATTTAAATAAATGCCGCCCTGAGAGTTATTATATACTAAGCTATTTGCTATTACGTTTGAACCTGAACCGGAAATAAGGAAACCGAATTTCGTATTATTAACTGCCGAGTTATTGTAGATATTATTGCTGTTTGAATTGCTATCAAAAACAAATCCTTGTTCAGAATTGTTAACTGCACTATTATTATTTAATGTGTTGAAGCTACTTCCACTGAAATAAAATCCTGAAAATGTATTATTGATTGCAGTATTATTGGTTAACGTAGATGAACCTGAAGTGAAATAGAAACCGTTCTGAAAATTGCTGAATGCAGTATTATTGTATATAGTCTGGGAAGATGATGAAATATAGAAGCCATTTTGAGAGTTCAGGTATGCGGAATTATTAGTAATTGTGTTGCAACAACCTGAGATAAAGAAACCATAGAGTGAATTATTGTAGGCAGTATTATTGGTTAATGTAATTGTATCCGTCGTTATATAGAAACCATAGTTAGTGTTGTTGTAAGCAGTATTATTTACAAATATGTTCGAACTTGTAGTTATGTAAAAACCATACTGCTGGAAATTACCGGAAGGGTTATAAGCAAAATTATTTGAAAAATTATTATTACTAGTGGAAACTGAGAATCCATATACTAAATTCCAATAGGCGTTATTATTACTTACATTATTTCTATTTCCACTGGTAAAAACAAAACCGGTTCCAGTATTATTGAAAGCAGAGTTATTATGCAATTGATTGCCAGCTGAAGTTGATTCGAAATTAAATCCGTGCCTCGAATTTCTTGTTACTGTATTGTTGGTAAAGTTATTTGTCGAGCTTCCGGTAGCATAGAAACCATCCCCAGTATTATTAAGGGCAGAATTTAGATCAAGAATATTGGTATTTGATGATGATAGGTTAAAACCGGCCCCAGTATTATTTACAGCCAGGTTACTGGTAATATTGTTCGATGAACTGGAACTTAAAAAGAATCCCGAAGCAGTGTTATTATTGGCAGTATTATTGTATAGCATGTTTCCAGTTGAAGTGGATAGCAGATAAAAACCATAGTACTGATTTCCGAGTGCAGTATTATTACTAACGTTATTTTGATTGCTACCTGTAAAATAAAATCCGTTAGTTGAATTACTAACAGTATTATTGAATATCGTATCATTATTTGAAGTAGAGATATATATTCCACCGTAGGAAGTTGTCGTTGTAGAATTTGAAATTATGTTATTAGATATTAGATTTTGATTTCCAGAACCGAGATAAATACTATAAGTCATATTAGAAATGATATTATTAGAAAATGTACTATTATGACCATATTGAACTATACCAAAAGCTCCTGAGCCACTATGGTCATGTATTGAATTATTGATAAATGTATTATTGCTTCCACTAGCATAAATACCATAACTAGTAATATTGACGAAAGTATTGTTAATAAAGTTATTATTCGAACTAAGAGAAGTTGGATAGTAAAAACCATAGGTAAGATTTTGACCGTAGTTATTTGTAAAAGATGTATTTGCCACCAAACTGTTGGTTCTTACAAAATATGATGAATTTACAACTATGCAATTTGTCAATGACATGTTTGATTTTGCTCCAAAGAAAAACCCGGTGGCGACTGAACCACTACTTTCCACTCCGATCTTATTTCCCCTGCAATCCACATGCGTATCCGGATTGTTCATGGATATACATGCAGTATTTGAACCAACCGTAAGATTGGCATCTAGAGTATAATCCCCACTACTGGTTGAAGTACAAGAGGTTAAAGAAGTGACAGCAAAACTAAGATTAGCAAATACTAACAATAAAGATAGCAGTGATAATAAATTAAGATTCGATATTTTTTTCATATTGTTCACCATATATTATAGAACTGTAGTTGATACATATGGATTCTTTATAATACTTTACGTGAGATAAATAATTCACATACATATATTAAAGTTATGAATAAATGTTATAGATAGTTTGATTACGTTTTCTTCACTAATTGTGGAAGCATCCTGAGTGTTTCTGGAACTGCAACCATATTTACAACTGTTGTTTTTATCCTAGCTAGAAACGCAAATGCTGCACCTGTTGCAGGATTCATACCCAATGCCGCAAAAATAAATGCTGAACCAGCTTCACTAGCACCTGTACCTGCCAACGTTGGAAGGGGGATAAATTCTAGCATAGTTACAAGAGGCTGGAAAAGATAATAAAATGCAAGTTCAGGTATACCTATGTCAATAGTTATTCCAAGAGCCTTGCCAACGAAATACCATGAAATCGCCTTGGCAGACCAGGTAAACAAAAGAAGTACTAAAAGTTCTGGTGTCTTTTTTACGATTATGTGAGAATTTTTTTGCATACTTTCTAAAAGCTGGTAAATACCACCGACCAAAGGAAGTTTTTTTGAAAATGTAAATAGTCTAAGAAATCGTTCTGAAAAAAGCAAAAGCAGCATAGTTGCCACTCCCAGAGACATTACTACAGAACCGACCAGTAAAAATGGTTTGTTGTGCTCATCAGTAACCTTCCACAGGAGGATTATAACCGCAGCTGTACCTGCAACTGCCTTAAGTGCAAAATCAAAAATCTGCGGACCAAAAATTGAAACCATTGCCTTGTCCGGAGGGGCTTTGTAATTATAATGCAAAACAGCTGCCGTAGCAAAGTATCCACTTCTTGCTGGAGTAAAATCAGCCAGAAGCATACCGACGAAATGAGATTTAAGCATATCTATGAATTTTAAATTTACCTGCATTGCATCCAACACTATTTTGATCCTGTAAGTCATACCAACATACATAATTAATAAGAAAATAACTGAAACTAAAAGCAATAAATAATTAATATTAGAGAATTCTGCAAAAAACTTTTCTGCACTTACAAAATGAAGAATTCCTACCATCAACAGAAGCGATACGACTATGCTTAACAAAAGTGTTTTCCAGTTTGCCTTGAATTCTGTTGCTACCATAATATTTTGCTCCTTTAGAGTTATTCCCTCAACTCTTCCACTTAATTGAACACCCCATCGAAGGAAATTGTTTCACTGTCGTTTTCCCGCTTAGGAGTACTTGCTTTATCGCTTCCTCCAGTTCATTTGTAGTTGCAGCATCCTCTGATTTTCCATGGGCATCATCAATTCTTCCGTGATAAACCAGCTCTCTCTTTTCATTGAATAGATAAGGATCTGGAGTGCAAACTGCACCATATTTTTTCGCAATCTGTTGTGTTTCATCCACAAGATAAGGGAAATTAAATCCTTTTTCCTTTGCCATCTGATTGATGGCAAAATTTTTCATCGTTTTTGTGCCCCGATGAAAATCCTTTGCAACCTGTTTCATTCCGTCTTCACTATCTTCAGAATTCTTTGAAGGGTCATTTGGATTTATTGCAACTAACTGGAAACCTAAATCCCCATAACGAGATTGCAAATCTACCATTTTCTGCATTTTAGGTTTTACATATGGGCAATGGTTACACATAAAGATTATGAGCAATGCTTTTTTTCCCTTAAACTCTAATAAAGAATGATTTTTGCCATCAATTCCGTAAAGAATAAAAGAGGGTGCATTTTCCCCCAACTTTAATACTGTATCATTTGATGTTAGTAAAACCACTTCAGTACAACCCACATTAAATCATTGAACAGTTATCTGTACTTTTTTAGAAGTATCAAATCCCATTGACCTATCCAAAGATACATTTACATGCCATTTTATTGGATAATTCATACCGAACATAGAAAGGACATTTAAAGCGTCACTAACCCAACCAGGAGCTGGAGCAGCACCTTGTACTGGAGCTGGAGGTAGTCTAATTTCGAAATCATATTCTTTTGTTGAATATTCCTGCTCCCCTCCCAAAGAAAGCTTAAACGTATACAAAACGCGATCACGAGTTACGCTTCTTGTCCCGCCTTTTGAACTTCTCTGAGTTTCCTGAACCGTTTTAATTGCAAATAATTCAACTCTTAACTCTTTTGCTTTCGCGGGTTTAGGCATATCTAACTTGACTTTTCCTTTGATTGTTTCCCCGTAAGAATAATTCATTTTGTCCAAAACTAAATCTACTTTTCCTTCACCAATTCCAAATATCATATTGACACCCCAAATTTATTTAATAATTTTATTTTGCATAGGCACTTAATAACATTTGCCTTCTTCTCGTTACTTCAGTTAGCAACGAACCAGAATCTATAAATCGTTTCATTGGTAACTTTAATCTTGTTGAAATATGAGTTAAAGCAGATTTTATATCTCCGAATTCTAATGGCTTTTGTGCAAGTGCGTTTCTAGCAGTTTCTCTACAAGTAAATACCCCTAATGGAATATAACCCTGATATGATTCACGGAATACGATAACACCAGCTTGTTTTTTCTTGAATGATAATTTTTCTGCACTTGCAAATCTTACTGCGTAATAGCAACCGCCTACTTCTGAATATGTAGTTCTACCTTTGAATGATTCCCAGTCACTGAATATTACTTCTTCGTTGCCCACTACATGAATGAATGCTTCCATGAACTCATATTGCCAAGGAGTAGGAGTAAACAAAATAAGAAATTTATTTTTGAGAGTTTCAAACTCATAGACTTCGTAAGTATCAAGTATTTCATTGTACCTTACGTCAGCAAGAAGATGCTTACCTAAAGTATCATCAGTTGCGGTTATACTCCATCTTGTTGGCACCAACTTCCTATTTTTTCCTATACCCATGGTGCCAACTGACAGGGCTTTTTGTATCTGCGTAAAATTTAATCCTTCCTTGTATAGATCGGCCATTGCATCCGCAGATTTGTAATCAGTATCATAGTAAACTTTTTCCAGGTGTGGCTCCCACTTTGTATTCTCAATATTGAATTCTTTCAATGCTGCACTGGGTCCGAAAGGCTGATGATCCTGATTAAATGTCACACCTCTGGGTTTTGTCTTGAACTCAGCATCTGCAACAATAGATTTATCTGACAGCGATATGGCCTGTAATTTCTGCACCAGTTTATTGTCCAAATCAGATATGCCTGCAATTTCTTTTCCTCTGACTAGCTGAAGCCTGAATTGCACAATATCTTCTGGAGTCCTATTTGTTGGTATCCACGCTTCCGGAAAATCAAGAAAACTTGTATCACCAAACTCAGGTGTTAACATTGGACCAACGAAAACTTTTGGGTAACCATAATTACCTATGAATACGCTTGGCGGAGAACTGCCTTCCAGTTTTTCACCTACCTCGACGCTGCGGAACTGCATTTTAGAAGTTAGCTTTTTGAGATATGATGCTTTGCCTAACATACATTTAGATAGGAAGAGAAGGCATATAAATTACTTTCGTGAGTAACAGTACTATGGTAAGTTTAAGAAGAGCCGAACGTGAAGCAGCTGCAAACGAAAGAGTGGAATTGTTATTTTACAAAGTAACAGTGAAAGATGGGGACAAAATTATGAAACCTCTTAAAATAAAAAAGATAGAAGTACCTATCGCTGTAGTCAAGGCAATACTTGCCAGTACAATAGTAGAAGCATTTTATGAAAGACTTTCCAGGGATTTACTAGCTGAGGGAGTTGAAGCAGGGACAACCGTGCAAATGCGTGCTAAATTCAGTGCATCTAACACAGCATATGATCCTGCGTTTAAGGGGACACACGTGCTTTGTGAAGTGAAGGTTTAGGAGATTGAGCCGTCTGGTTTGTATCTTATATGTGAACGAACAACCATTCCTTCAGAAAGCGAAATATCGCGTAGCTCTTCTGCCAATCCAAAATTTATCGGAGAACCACAACGATGAGCCAGTAAAATTGCATTTGGATTTTTAGCTAAAACTCTTCTGATGATTCCGCGCATTGCTCTCCTATTACTAAATGCAACATTTTCTCCACCTATATATAATTCGTAACTAGCAGTATCTACTGTTTCTCTTGAGTATGTAAATATATTGTAATAACTCATTGACGGAGTCCTCAATAAACTACTTTCATCAGCTAGTAACGCAACGACATTTTTCCTTTGTACTTCTGGAATAATAATGCCAGATCGAACTTGGCTTTGAACAGTAATATATCCAGGCATCATGCCAATGTAATCATCTGCAAGATTCAATTTAGCATCAGTTCCCAAGAAATGCAAAAATAAATATGCATCTGGTGTTTCGCGTAAAATAACATCAAGTACTTTTCTGATTGCTGTGTCGAGAACTTTGTTCGAGGTATTTGTCCCGCCGGACAATTCATCAAGAACACTTTCTCCACTGCTCGCTCTAAAATTTTCTCTCCTTATAGTATTAGAAAAATCAGGCGGGCGATACACCTTGACAGTGCCGTCATTTGAGATAAACCACATGTCCACTACTCCCTTAGATCTGAAATAACCCATTCTGTGTAAGACTACCGGAGTGTGTTCTCTTAATTCTTCTAATGTACTACCTAACATATTACATTCAAATTTATCTATATCAGTAAATGCAGGAAAAACAGAATGACCATGTAATTGATCTTCCGGAGTGTTTTGAGAAATCTTGAAAACAAAGGCACTATGCTTGGTAATTTGATCATTCCAGGTATACCTAGCCTCGGTTTTTGGATTTTTAAGCTCGTCGTCTTCTATTAACTTATTTTCTATCCTTTTACCGCTTTCTTGAAGTAATTTGTAGGTAGTTCTCCTTACTCTCATTATTAGAGGTATGTGTGGTAAAATTTAAAAAATGAAGAGAATGAGGAAACAATTAACTATTATTACCAAGACTTTCGGTAAGTTTCTTTAATTGATCGTCAGCAGATTCATTATATTCTGGAAGATTAATTAAATCTGAAACATTTGAAACAACTGAAGAATTATTTTCAATTTTTTTATCTTCTACTGATTTTTCTACTATAGTTGTATTATCTTCGGTTTTATTATCTTCGCCAACTACCTTTTTTTCATCAACCACTGGAGTACCTATAATAGGTTCTGGTTGTAATTTTTGAGCACAGCCAGCCAATACTAAAGAAAAAACGACTGCCAAAACCAATAATATGTAAAGTTTTCTCATTTTCAAATCACCTTAGGACAATTCATGATTATTTTTGCCTCTTTATTTGGTTTTATATTTTATACCACTGGCATCTGCTTTAGCAATATCTCCAGCAACTTCCAAATATAGATTAGCATATTCATTGCTGTTTCTTATGCTGCCAATCACTGCATCAAAATCTTTATGAACCGCTCCGTCTCTAGCCCCGTCTACATGTTGTTTTGACTGTTCTATATAGAAATCCAGCTGTGCAACATCATGCCCTTTCTCTGCGGCTTTATCACGGAATTCCTGCATTGTCTGAATCCTTTCACTATCTATTCTTACAAACTGCTCATTTGCATTATCAAATAAGGGTTTTTGAGAATCTGGTATTTCATCACGAGTTTTATCTAACTCAGGTGAAATTGTTTTTATATATTCTTCTCTTCTTAAATCATTTTTATCCTGTACCATCTGGTATTGTTCTGAAGTAAGTGAATCGTGTTGTGCCGTCCATTTCTCTTCTAAATCAGCTGTACTAGTTCTGAATCTTTCTTCAGCTCGTACACCACAATCTGCCCCAGTACAGGATTTATACTCTTTGTAAATATCTGAAGCAAGAAGTTTTTCTGGTATAATGTCTACACTATATACCCATGCCTCTCCCTTAGTAGGATCGTTTGAAAGCATTTCAGCATCGTTTGAAAACAGTTCAGCATCGTTTACAATTTCTTTGCCTTGTTCCAGAGCATCTTTTTTATCCACAAAGTTTTCTGGCATGTATTGAGTAGCCATAATCTGTGCAACTTCCCTGCAACTTTCTCCACTACCTTTACAGCTATCAAGTATCTCCTGTACATAAACTGCTTTTTGACCGCAGCTATCACTTGCACCACCAACACTACCTTGACATCCGCTTATTACATCATTAACAAGTCCCTGTTCTTGTTTTTCTAATAAATCTTCAGTTTTAGCTTCTATTTGTGCTTCATAATTTTTCCATGCTGGATTATTAGTTGGAATGCCTAATTTTTCTAATCTCGCAAAATCATCTTTAAATTCATCACTGACAATAGCAGTCATAGCTTCTGGCCGTAATGTAGACAGTGCAGATTCTAGAGATTTTTCATCTGTTGGTATAACCCCTGCTTCAGGCAATGCAGCTACTGTTTTAATATCACCAAATTGTTCATGATATTGGTTTGAAATACTTTCCTCTAATTTAACTTGTTCGCTGGCTTTTTGTTCCGAACTAAGATCTGATCTGGAATATATCTCATCTCTTTTCGTATAATAGCCCGTACGAAAATCAGAATCTTTTTGGAAATCTTCAGATGATTTTATTGGTCTTTCCTCGTCTGGCACATCTAACGAATTATACATTTCAACATATCCTGCATAAGTTTCTGGTGTAGGATCAATATGGGTTTCACCTAGATATTTAACTCTCTCTTCAAAACTCTCATATTCTGCTGTAACTATCTGGGCTTGTTCTTCAGTTAGTTTCTCACCATTTCTTTCCTCTACTTGAGCTAAAAAATCTGTATGTGATGTAATAGGTTCTCCGACTATTTCGGTTGTTACAGCTTCCCCAGCCTTAACTGTCTCAAGAAACCCTTCTTCTTTAAGCACAGCATTTTCCGTTTCTCCTATTGGAATATCAGCATCTACTGCAATAGCAAAACTTTCATCAACAGTATCAGCTAGCCTCTCTCTTTCTTTTTGTGTATCAGTATAAACGTATGTAGAACCATCAGCTGTCATGTAACTGTGTACATCAGCATCTGGAGCTTCGCTGGATTGGTAAGGATAAGTAACCCCGCTGCCTGAATCTAAATAATAGTATGTTGCGCACCCACCGGTACAACCACCATACACACCATAATATGGAGTTTCGACTTTTTCCCCAGTTACAGAGTCAGTAAGTGTATATGTATTTGTATAGGCATACGTTCCGTCATCATTAGCCTCACGCGTATTTTCAGAATAACTTAATAATTCCTGTCCGGTTCTTGGGTCAGTGTATTTATAAGTATATTTACTTTCTCCAGTTACAGAATCGTAGGTAGATTCGGAAAGACTAGTGTAAGTTTTACCATCTCTTGGATCAACATAACTATTAGTCGAAGTACTTGTACCAGTATTAGAATCATAATTAGAAGTATATGTAGAAGTTGAGGGCTGACCAGTCATAGGGTCAGTCCATGTGGAATCAGATTTAGACCATGTTGTACCGTCATCATTAGTTCCGTAACTAGAACTACTACTGCTAGTTGTAGTTACATCTTTTCCAGTATTGTAATCTCTATAAGTAGAATCAGATTTGTACTCATTGACAGTGGCACCAGTAACAGGATCGTTGTAGCTCGATGATGTACTACTGCTAGTAGATGTTACTAACTCTCCAGTTCTCCAATCTGGATAACTATTTGTATTTTCATATTTGTATCCAGTAGCTCCAGTAACAGGATCAGTATAACTTGTGGATACGCCACTGCTTCCATACGTCTGTCCTGTCCTGGAATCTGTAGATTCTGATTTATATTCATTAACAGTAGCACCAGTGACAGGATCGGTATAACTTGACGATGTACTTGTACTCGTATAGGAAACTTGTTGACCAGATATCGGATCATAAGAACTTGATGATGTACTGCTTACCATCGCACCAGTATTAGGATCAGTATAGCTTGTCGATTTAGAATCATAACTTCGTACTTCACCAGTAGTTGGATCGGTGTAGCTTGATTTAGACTCGTAGACTGTTTGGCCAGTTGTAGGATCAGTATAACTCGTTGAACTACTCGTACTTGAACTACTGCGTACCTGTCCGGTAGCTGGATCAGTATAACTTGATGTAGACTCGTAAACGGTTGCACCGCTTGCATCCGTATAACTTCTCGAAGTACTAGTACTCGTGTATGTTTGTCCGTTCATATCAGTGCTTGTTGAGGTATAAGTAGAAGTGCCAGTCGCAGGATCATATGTACTGGTACTGCTTCCACCAGTCCAGCTATAGGTTGTTGTTTGTACGCCATTAGAATCAGTTGTTGTAGTTTGATCAGTACTCGTATATCCCGTTCCGGTTGTTGAACCAGTTGCTGGGTCAGTATATGTACCGCTAGTGCTGCCTCCAGAAGATGAATCCGTAGACGTATCAGTAGATGTCGAAGTACTAGATGATCCTCCCGAATCTCCACTAGGGGGAGCTTCTTGGAAGCTAATGATAAGTTTCTTATAAGTTTCAGGACGAATGAGTTTTTTATAGTTTTCAGAAAAAAGATTATCAGCAAAAGTCAGAGAAATTAAAACAATAAAAAACAAACCAAACAAGTACAACATTTTCCGGGCAGAATAGGTTTTATCCGACATAATTATCGTTTTGTTAACTGAAATTATATTTATAAATGTTCTTGCAAATATTGTTAAAAGAACTCTCGTGAACAGTTTTCCACATTTATCCATTTATTAAGTAAAGATAATTTATTTTAGGATTTGGATTTCTTATAAACTCCCAGAAGTGCTGCAAACAAACTAAGAATAACAACTGCTGGAGCACAGCATTGAAGTGAAGATAAAATATCTTTAGACTTAGGTTTAAGCTCAACGTTGTACTCGCCCAATAAATGATTTTCAGGATTTAACTTGGAATAGTAATCAGTACTCGTCATCTCAAATGCATTATGGGTTTGCTCATAATTTTTATCCCCGCCCAGTGAAAATTTCATCGTAGTTTTGTAATCTGAAGGTGGCATATTTATATTTATTTCACCATCGGCATTTGGAATTGTCTGGAAATCGTAATCGTAAGATACAGGAGCACCTTCTTCCTGACCTTCAACATGAACAGAAACGTTTATCGGATAAGATATTATATCGTTTCCATTTTGCTCATCGATTGCATTTATTTTTATGTAACTTCCAGGTATTGGAGGTCTATTAAATTCCAACCCATTAGATTTAGATGCAGGTCTTGCTGTTCCACCTGATAGAGTAAAACCTACTTCTTCTCCTGGTTCCCATAAACGATCTCCATTTCTATCAGAATAAACCCCATGTGCAATAAAGATTCTGTCAAGTTTACTAACAAAGAAAGGTGCATTGCCCCATTTATCATGCAAACCTGGAAGAGCAGATTCATTGAATGTTCGGTAAGCATCTGAAATGCTATGAATGTATCTTGTCTCGCTACCGAATTTATGTTTAGAAGAAAGAACGCTCCAAATTTGTTCTTGAGTTAGTTGTATTCCATCCTCATCATTTGCACCACCATCAAGAAGATCGTAGTAAATAGAAGCAAGAGACATTTCTTCCATTGCAATTCCACCAATAGTTGAATCGACACGGTAATTTATCTCCATATTGTATGGAGTTGATACTACAAAATAAAGATTCTTTTTTGGATAATTATAATAGTCCAGCATCATCATTGACATGAACTCTGCAAATCCTTCTGTATAAGAATCAATTGAAGTTGGATTAGCATATCCAGCATGATTAGCAGTGTCACAACAATAGTGATATCCATAAGCCTCATACATGATATGATGACCGAATTCATGCCACTCCCTATTTGTAGGGGATTCTGGATTTTCAAATAATGATGTACGTGGACTATATTCGATCCCCTGGTCAACTGCCCCTGGCGCTCCACCGCCTGCATGAACTGCTCCAGAAGTTTCTGCAGAATCTACATAGAATCTTTCGGGAGGATTTTTCTGCAATACTTTCAATCCTTTTTCCATGAAGTTTTCTGCTTCCAATGCATGATAGTAGATTCTTGCATATTTTGCAGATGCCATTCCATGATCAAAAGTAAGATTAAGCAAATTATCTCTAATCGTATCGATATATAATGAATTTGTATATTTTGCGACAGGTGCAGCTTTAAGCTGTGCATCACTGGCACCAGCTGCTAAACTACTTGCATCAACTACCTGAATATGTTTCCCCTGGTCTTCGAATAAAACACCGACTTCGAATGTGCCATCTTCATACATATCAAGTTCGGCATTTGAAAATGTCACTTCACCATTATCGTTGCTGTAACGATCTGGTAAAGTGGATCTAAGATTTCCAAGTTCATCATACCATTTGGCAAAAACATGAATATTTTTGAGAGGTTTTATCACATTGTCGATATCAATAAAATTTATTTTGCCTACATATACTCGGCAGCTATTCCCGGAAGAAGCACAACTATTTTTACATGTTAATTCTGAATCATAATCACAACTGCCAGAAAAACTGTTGCAATTTCCATTAGTTTTCAATATCGAACCTGAACAAATTTCATTACAGGTAACATTCGCACATTTATCTTCTACAACGCATTTGTCATCTTTACAAGTCCCGCCTTGTGCTCCGCATTGGAATTCGTCGCAGATTTCTTTTTGCTCTTGTACACATCTATTCACTGAAAGATCGCATTTATAACCATCCGGGCATTCTGAATCATAATCGCAACTCTCTGCACTTGGTGAATTGTCATTACTACCGCTGTCAGTTGTTACATCACTTGGACATTTACTCCCTTGAGCAACGCAAGAGATAGCATAGCCAGGTCTCTTCGGATCATAGCAGGTTCTGAAAGGCTTATCCCAAGCTTCTCCGCAATTGCAATCATAAGTATAAGTCCTACCTGCACCTTCCGGGCAATCTGCCTGTTTGCACGATACTGTACCTCTGCTCCATTGAAAACCGTCCGGGCACTGCGAATCTAAAGAAGGATTATGTTCTGGCACTTCTGCAAAAACTAGAGATATGAAAATAATTCCGAACAGAAAATGCAAAATACGCGTATTTAACAAATAATTATGTCTGATGCCACGAAGTGGCTGGAATTGCGTCTTAAAGAAACGCTGAAGATTAGCAAGGCTACAGTGCCTAAAGATATTCAGATTCACTGTTAGCTATCACACAGCAGAATTTAAAACTTAACATGAGTATCGAAAGTATGTCAAAGATAATTATAATTTTAGCGATTTTATTTGGTCTGTTTATTTTTGGTTGCATTAAAGATGATTCTTTACCTCCCAACAAACTTAACGATGTCTTGACCAGTGCTATCGAAAAAAAAGACTTTTCACTTTGTTCTTCCAGTGGATTAGATAAGATAGATGAAAGAAAATGCTACTATTTATATGCAGGAGAAACCGGAAATTCAGAAGTCTGCAAAAAAGTAGAAATAAACAGTAGTGATGCTTCCTATTCCATAGGTGGATGCTATTTGCAAATTGCTAAGAAAACTTCTGATGAGAGTATTTGCAATGAGATAGAACAAAACGACGGCGGAGCTACTGTACAGATAAAGAATCTTTGTTACTACGAACTTGCAATTGCAAAGAAAGATATTTCTCTTTGTGATAGGATGACTGATGACTATCAGCCTTATTGTCCTCCTTGCCCCGAAGGTGCGATGTGTATAGCTTGTCAGTCAACTGCTACAAAAGATGCATGTAAGGAAATTACTAACAGAAATACGTAATTGGATTGCAAAACTCACATTTTAATAATATTCGAGCAGTAATATTATTCTATTTAGTTGATTGATTTGATCGACTAGCTAGAATAATGTATGGCCACGATCCGTTTGAGCATTTAGCTCAAATCTCGTGACCAGACGTATGGCCACGATTGTGTAGTAAGAGTGTCTTGAGTCCAGAGGTCTCGGGTCTTGCGGAAACGCGAAACTCAGGACGGAAAACCCAAGACGCTTTTGCACTATGGTTAGCATGGAGGCCTGTGGAGCCTTAGACCCGAGTTCGAAAGCTTTGTCCTCTCGGACAAAATTTGACGACAAAGCCGTCAATCTCGGTCGTGGCCCTTTTTATTGTTTACAAAAAAAAGACGGTTTTGCCCCATAGGGCAATCGGATGACACTTTATTTTTTATGCATTAATGCTATTAAAAGTAAATAAATCTGTATTTTTAGTACATTATAGCAATGTTTATAAATACTTTTGTCCACAATAGAGATATGAAAACTAAATGGGATTATCTGTTTGCCTTGTTTGAACTAAAGGAAACCAAGCTTATGGGTATCGCCAAAAAAACAAATTCGAATTCATCATCCGTAAGGCAGCGCTTGGTCGAACTCCTAAAATATAAAATTATAGTTCAAGAAAAAGGATTATATAAACCAAACAAAGATAACTCCATTACCTGGACCATTTTTAACATAATGAAGTTTTGCAAAAACCGTGGCATTAACTATAATTTGTTCCTAAACAAAGAGTTTGCTGAAATCGTCAGAATTGGTTTAAGCAAAGAAGAAGTAATCCTTTCATATTTCAAATCGCTTAATACCAGAACAGTTAGAAAATATCTTACTTACCTATCAAGAATAAACCTTCTTTTCGTAGTTTCAAAAAGACCACTTAAAGTAAAGTTTGTTTTCGATCCGGTATTCGATGAAGTTCTAACATTGTTCAAACTCAAGAAAGACGCTAGGAAATCAGTGGGAAACCCAATTCTTTCTGACGATTACAAGGAAATCGAAAAACAATTGGTCAGACTCAAGGAACTGAAAAAGAATCTTAGTTTTACAGATATCGATGAAGAACGAAAAATAGAATTTACCTCTGCATCAACACAATTGGAAGGAAATACATTCACATTAGAAGAATCGAAAGAGCTTATTCTGCATGATGTCGTTCCGCAAGACAAAAAACTGAAAGAAGCAAATGAAGTCAAAAATTATTATGCGGCAGTCAATTATCTTTTCAATCACTCGGATCAACTTATTTCGATTGATTATATTTTAGATTTGCATAGAATCGTAATTTTCAACTTAGGTGTAAAGGAAGGCGTACGTACAACTTCGGTTTCCATAAAAGGAAATCCGTTCTATAAAGTTTCCTATTTCTCTGAGATTTATTCCAAGTTAGATGATATGTGCAAAAAAATCAATGAATTTATGACAAAGAAAAAAACGGCAAAAGAAGTTGTTGAATTCGCAACGTTTGTCCATAATGAATTTCAACACATTCATCCTTTTGAAGATGGAAATAGCAGAACGACAAGGTTGTTATGGAATTACATTCTTATGAAAAATGAGTTTCCATTGATTAATATTTACTCAAATACTAGGCAAGAGTATCTATCCTTGACAAAATTAGCCAGAGAAAGAAATGATGCGAAACTAAATTCGTTTTTGGTAAAAATAATTAAGGATAATTTGTATAAGCTGACTAGATTTTAAAACACTAACCAGGTGATAGATCAAACAAGAATTTTCTGTTTCATTTTTCAGTTAGCTTTATCGGTCTGCAAGGTATCGTTATTTCAGAAGTTTTTCTACTTCCGCGTATAAATTCCTCGTATCTCCTTGTGAATTCTGAGCCTTTAGAAAAGTCCTTTGGTCTGAGACCACCAGATATAGAATATCTATTCGCCATAGATACAACCGACATCCCAGTTTTTACATCAACTTCCCTTTTGGGATCGCTATGGAATGATAAAACTGGCTTCAATTTCTTCAAAAGTACCATTACTCTAGGTATATTCCTTTCAATCTCTACAAATAAGTTATCTAGATTTATTGCTGTAGCCATAACTTTCATTAGCGAAACAGAAGGATGTGGGATTCCGACACCGCCAATATCTAGTGAAAACCTAATTACGTTTGCAGCTATCAAAGTATCTAAATCTACACCAAGACTAGTAAATTCATTTAATTTGGAAGTGTCAAGAACGTCTACGGTTACAGTAATCCATTTTTCAGGTTTAGCAACTACGAACCCTCTTTTAAATTCTGCTTGAACTACGAAACTATATTCTGGAAGTTTATCTTCAATATCATGATCCCTAGTTTTCATCCTAGCGATTTTATCTTTTATTGATATTCTAGGTAAAAATCCAACAAAAAATACTGTAATCGGTCCACTCTCAGTTTTCTTAACTGAAATTATTGGACCGGTAGTTTTTTTAATATCTAAAAATGTAATGTCACCTACTTGATTATTAACATCTCCAACTAACCCATGATTTAAGCAACCATACCATGGAGTTGAGTCTATTTGTACGGTTTCTCCGCTTTTCGAATCGGTTATTTCTACCCAATTTTGTAATTGTCCTTTTTGCATTACTATTCTTGGATTTAATTCTGGATTATTCTTAAGGATGTCTAAATATAATTTTTGAGCTATAGATCTACAATCAACATAATATCTAGAATTAAACTCTATAGCTAGTGAACCATCTAGCATTACACTATGACCTGCAAATAGTTCAATATTTCCGGAATCTAATATAGGCCCTAAACCAACGATCGCATCAGTTACTCTATGTTTTTCAAGATAACTATTGGCTAAGGCTAGCGTTTCTTCAGATACCATAATTTATATTTGCCCTAAACTATTTATAAACCTTCTTTTCCATTAATTTACACTATAAAAAAACAGCAAAATGTAAGTTACGATCAATCGTCTGCCATCTAGGTTATGATTTCTACCATCAAACTATTACCTTCCAGGCACTACCCTCTAGCAATTCCGTTTACAGTCTTGTGTCCTGTGATCTGCTGTCACAGAGTGACCTACTACAGCGCTTCCAGCAGTACTATTATAAACGGATATATCCAAAATATGATATATGATAAATGCTTCAAAGGAAAAATACCCTAAACTTAAATTCCCGCATCCGAAGATGCTCCAGAAAGCCACACTGTTCATGCTCTGGCTGATAAACAAAAAAGAAATGCACGGCTATGAGATAATAAAAACTCTGAAGAAAGAAGGTGGACCGCACCCCGGTGCAAACAGGATTTACCCTCTTTTAAATCTGATGCTGGAACAGAAACTCATATTACAGAAAGAAAAGAAAAACGGACAGAGAATAAGGAAGATATATGTGCTCACTAATAACGGAAAAGAAATGCTCAAAAACGGTAAAAAAGTGTTCACTGGACTAATAAAAGAATTTTTGAAAGATATGATTGCATGAAAAACGTACTTGAACTTCAAAACGTTTCAAAAATATACGGTAACGGCGACAATAAAGTATATGCTCTGGATTCTGTGTCACTCGCAGTAGGGGAAGGAGAATTTATTGGTATTGTAGGCCAGAGTGGAAGTGGGAAAAGCACATTGATGCATATTATAGGTCTACTCGATAACCCAACAAAAGGTAAAGTATACGTTGATGGAATCGATATTACCACAATGGATGAAATGGCAAGGGCTTATGCAAGAGGAAAGGAAATTGGTTTTGTTTTTCAGGCATTCAATCTTATACCAAGCCTCACTGCAGTAGAAAATGTTGAATTACCTATGATAATATATGAAAAAGACCCTGAAGAAAGAAAGAAAAGGGCTGTTGAAATATTGACTAGCTTAGATATGCCAAAACGCCTTAACCACTACCCAAATCAGCTTAGCGGCGGACAAAAGCAGAGAGTGGCAATAGCAAGAGCTCTTGCAAACAACCCAAAAATAATACTTGCGGATGAACCTACAGGTAATCTGGACTCTAAAACAGGTCAGGAAGCATTGAAGCTATTATCGGAATTGAACAAACAAGGAAGAACAATAATCATAGTTACGCATGATATTAATATCGTAAAAACAGCTAAAAGAGTTATAAAATTAAAAGATGGAAAAGTAGTATCCTGAGACAAGAGTATTTCTTGTCTCAATCTATTCAGAACCAATATAGGTAGTAGAATATTGATTGATTCTGAACATCGGAGGGGAAACGCATGAAAAAATTATTTATATTGTTAATGGTTTTGGGAACGTTGTTTGCTACATTATCTATAGATTCCTATAGCGTATCTCCAAGCATAATGAGCCCAGGACAAAGTGGGTATGTATCCGTAACATTGAAAAATGTGCTTGCAACCGGAACTACCGGAACACAAACCATAGATGGAATTACGTTATATATTACTACTCCAAAAGGATTGGAAAGTGACAGAGATACCGTAGTCATAGGAACGCTAGAAGGCGGTACTTCAACTACCAGTACATTTCAGATAAGAGCACTCTCAACTGCAACTGGTGGGATATATACTATTAGCGTCACTGCTAATGATAAAAGCAGCAGTCCAAAGACTACGACAATACCAATAACAATATCTAACCCCCCAATATTCACTCTAACTACAAACAAAGAAGTACTAACTACTTCAGATCAGGTAAGCCTAAACATAACTAATGAAGGGGGATATGTAGACAGATTAACGATAAAATTTAATACCACTGATTTCGGACTTGTGGGAGCAGATCAGGCATATGTAGGCAAAGTTGAAAAAAATGCAACAGTTAATTTGAACATAGACTCTAGAAATGCTAAAGATGGTGTAAACAAGATACCTTTGCTTTTAACGTATTATGATGAAAGCGGCAATCTCGTGAGCGAAATTAAGTACATCACCATAGCTGTCAAAAAAGAAAAACTTGAATTAACTTTTCTCCAAACTCAGCCTTTAGTAACTTCAAAAGAAGGAGATTTATTATTGACTATAAAAAATACCGGAAATGACATCGTAGATTTGCGACTTGTTTTGTCAGACGATAGTGTTAGAACAACTGGAAATGATGAAATAAAACTAGGAGACGTCAAAAAAGATGGGCAAATAAACATGATTTTACCGGTAATTGCCAATCTTGAACCGGGTTTGAAACAAATAAAATTCATTGCAAAATGGGTGGAAGGAAATGTTGACAAGGAACAGGAAGTTCTGGTTCCGGTAAAAATACTTTCTGATTCTGTACTCGGCATTTTCATAGATGCAAAACCAACACCAATTAGAAGTGGTAGTGAACACACACTTTCAGTACTGTTATCAAATGAAGGATCCTACGGAGTTTCGAACGTTAAGGTTAAAGTATCAAGTGAGTTCTTTGATAGTTTAAATGCCGAAGACGCACAATTCGTTGGCAGTCTAGACAGTGACGATTTTAGCACAGTGCAATACAAGATAAGAGTAAATGCAATTGCTGAAGGCAGCTACCCGATAAATATAATTGTATCCTATAAAGATAAATCCGGTGAACTGGTTACTAAAGAAATTGTCAAAGACATGCAGGTAAGAGAAGCTGAAAAGAAGGACAGTGGTTTATTACCAATAATAATCCTGGTCCTGATAGCAGGTGCGGCATATTGGTACTTCAAAATGAGGAAACCAGCAATTCAAAATTTGAACTGAAGGCATTTGTATGAAATCTTCTGATGTAATTGCCTATTCTATAAAGAATTTAAAACACAGGCAACTTCGTTCATGGCTTACCATATTAGGTATAGTCATAGGTATAGCTGCAATAGTTTCTCTTATATCAATATCTGAAGGCCTCAATGAAGAAATAAATAAACAACTTAGCGGCTTCGGAGCAAATATAATAAACATCGTACCTGTGAACGTTGAAAAATCTGGTTTTTCCGGAGGGGGAAACGTACCAAGACCTACAAGCGGAGTACTTACAGAAAAGGATTATAAAAAAATAAAACGAGTTACTGGATTAGCAGAAGTGACAAGACTGGTAACTGTAAGGACAGATATCAAATTCAAAGACAAAACTATAACTGCAAACATTTTTGGCGCGGAACAAAACTTTTTCGAACAGTTCGATGCACTGGAACTGGAAACTGGAAGATTTCTTACAAGCAGTGATTCAAAAGCAGTTGTACTTGGAAACGGCATGGCAACCGAAGGATTTGGAAAACAAGCAGTAGGTGTAAACAGTAACGTAGTAATAGATGGTGACAAATATCGCGTGGTTGGCATAATAAAGAAAACTGGCAACCCATTTTTACAACAGATGGACAGTGCAGTAATAATGCCTCTTGACGAAGTAAGAAGCAAATTCAGTGAAACGATCCCTAAAGATACCATAAGTGTTATGTTTGCAAAGGCCAAGCCAGGATTTGATATTGAAGAAGTTGGTGCTGAAGTCAAACAGGAAATGCTCAGTGCTCATCACGTTACGGAAGATGACAAAGATTTTAGTGTAATAACTCCTAGTTTTATCAACAGCACCATAGGCAGTATAACTTCCATATTAACTGCGTTTCTTGCAATGATAAGCAGTATTTCACTTGTAGTAGGCGGAATAGGGATCGCAAATTCAATGTTCATGTCGGTGATGGAAAGAACAAAGGAGATAGGCGTGCTAAAAGCAATAGGCGCAAGCAACAAAGAAATACTTTCCATATTTCTTTTTGAAAGCGGCGTTATCGGAGCAATTGGCGGAGTGATAGGAACCTTGATTGCCATATTGCTTTTGACTCTGTTAAAAAGTTTAGGAGTTCCTTCCCTAATAAAACCAGAACTCGTTATTTTCTCAATACTATTTTCAACCATAATTGGATTAGTTTCAGGTGCGATACCTTC
>JAUSHJ010000064.1 GCA_030648615.1 Microcaldota archaeon
TTGAATCTTTCTCTAGCTATGCTTTCAGCTAGCGGAGCAGTCGAGCTGGCGATTGATAATCCCTGTTTCGGAGCAACGGACGTTCGTCGTCTCATTTTCCAGAACCTCCGAATGATTCTAGGGCTGAGGCTAATTCGGTGAGTGCTGATGCTGCCTGGGATGCTCGAATATCTGAAAATACACGATCCAAGAGGTTTCTTATTTGAAGAATACTCCATAAGCCAGAATCTCCTTTTGGACTTACTTGTAATTCTCTAGATTTAGTAATTCGGTTTTCCTTACAATGTGCCTTGGCATATACAATTATCTGATCGTTTGACATAGCTGCCCAATTTCTTTGTTGCTTTGCATTTAGTGGAATTCTGAATGTTTTTCCATCTAATGTTACTTCTTTAAAATCTTTTCTTTCAAATACCTGGTCTAGTAGATTTTTGCCATCTGGGGTTTTTCTTTTACTAAGTGCACCCCACAATCCACTATCTGCGTTTTCTCCTTTTTCTAATTCACTGCTTTTGGTGATTTTTTTTCCTTTGCAATACGCTCTGGTAAATTCCAATAATTGTTCGTTACTCATAGCTAACCAGTTTCTGTTACCTTCCATACCACGTTTATTTAATGGAATTATAAATGTTTGAACACCTAAAACTACTTCATCAAACTGTTTTCTTTCAAATACCTGGTCTAGTAGATTTTTGCCATCTGGGGTCTGTCTTCCTTTAAGTGTTCGATATAGTCCACCATCTGCGTTATATAATTCAGTACTCTTGATTATTCCTTTCTCCTTACAGTAAGCTTTAGCAAATTCAACTATTTCAGCATTAGTCATTCCTGCCCATTTTCTAAGTTTTCCCCTCATCGGAATCTCAAATGTTTGTCCAGCTAAGGTAACAATCTGAACGTTTGGTTTAGCTAGTCCTTCAGCTAACAGTAATGCAGAAGTTCTTGGTTTAACAAAAGTAGCTCTGGAGGTTCGTTGTCTCATTTTTCAGAACCTCCAAAAGATTGCAGGGCTGATGCTAAATCTGTGAGTGCGGATGCTTCCTGGGCAACTTGGATATCTGTAAATACTCTGGCCGTGAGTTTTCTTCTTCGAATTTGAATATATACTCTATAATCGCTATCAGGGCCTTCCCGTAGTTCTTGAGGTTTAGTTATCCCATTTTCAGCGCAATATGCTTTGGCATAGTCTACTATCTCAGCATCAGACATTGCTTTCCAGTTTCGTTTTCCTTCTGCATTTAATGGGATTTTAAATGTTCTCCCTTGCAATGTTATCTTTTCAAAATCATTTCTTTCGAATACCCTATTCATAAGTTTTCTTTGTTGGAGCTGATGACATAATCCCGTATCTTTTTTCGAGCCTGCTGTTAATTCGCTAGGTTTTGCTATTCCTTTTTCCTTACAGTACGCTTTAGCATAATCTACTATTTCATCATTAGGCATCGATTGCCAGTCTCTTCTTAGCTGCGTGTTTAATGGGATTTTAAATGTTCTCCCTTGCAATGTTACTTCTTCAAATGTATTCCTTTCGAATACTCGGCCTACTATTTTTCTTGCATTGAGCTGAATATACAAGCTATTGTCTTTATTCGGACCGTGTTCTAATCCAGAAGACCTTGTAATTCTTTTTTCCTTACAATATGCTCTAGCGTAGTCAACAATCTGATCTTCTGTCATCAATTTCCAGTTTCTTCTTCCTCTAGAATCTAACGGAATCTTGAATTCTCTTTTATCTAAAACCACAATCTGAACATTGAGCTTGGCTAATCCTTCACCTAGTGGTTCCTTAGTATCACTTCGTAACTTGCCTTGCGTTTCTACCCTCAACCCTCTAGCTAGTTTCATCCGCCGGTCACCTTCTTCGGTCCATCTTTAGGTAGGTTACCGTTTGGTCTTTCAATTCTCCTGGCTGCATCGTCCTTCGCTCTTATACTATAGACTGGGTTTTTACCTCTGCGTATCTGCACTGCTTCCAGATCCAGCTCACCCAATCTTTTTGTTGCTCTCGGATCATTAGCCATTCTTTCTATGGAACCGCCGAATTCCCTAAGCAGTCCATCAAGCGTTTCCTTGCTGAACAAGCTTTTCCTTTCTTCTGCCGCAGCGATGGCTGCATTTGCTATCTTCTGGGATTCTATGACGAAACCACTGCATTCTAAACCCTGCAGATGTTTGAACTCTCCCCCTCCTTGTCCGATTGCTTCAATCTCACGTTTAAGGTCAAAGTAACTTGGGTCGACTCTTTCCGAAGGAGAATCACTAATTTTAGTCATGGTGAATACAAAACATTCATAGCTAGTGTCAGGGCTTTTTGCGACTCCTGTTAAATCAACGAGAATTTCGAATCCAAGTTTTCTCAATCCTTCGGTCATGCGTTCGAATCCGCTATAAGTATTGGGCAGTGTTATTATCGCAATTGCTCCTTTCTTCATTGTTCCATTCATCTGTCGCAATATGTCTTCTCTTTCGCTTGCCAGGGAGTGTAAAAGAGCCAGGGAGAGTACTTCAATGTCAAAACTCTCATTTGGGAATGGAAGCGTACAAAACGAGGCGCATACCGTGTTCACCAAATCTCCTAGTTTTTCTTTCGCTAGAGCAAGTGCTTTGGCATTTATGTCGCAGATAATCATTGGTTTTTGAAGAACTCGAGCAAGGCAGCCAGGACCAGAAGCAAGATCTAATATGTCCTTAGTTCTTACTCCTGATTTTTCGAGTTCGTTTATAATGTGTGCGCAAAGTTTGTTGGTGTTGCCGAAAAACGATCCTTCGAAATTATCCCAGTAATTCTGTGCTATATACTCAGCAATTTTTTCATCCTGTAGTATTGCAACTATTCTATCTATCGCACTATTCGTCATGTTCCCGAACATGCGGTAGAGCGTGGTGAGCGGATCTTTTCTATCTTTTACAATTCCACTTGAATTCTCGAGGCATTTGATCTCTTCATCAGTGAGTTCTACACCATCTAACATGAACTGCTGCCATTTCTCTTTCTGTCTGGCAGATGCAAGTATCCTTTCTTCTTTCGTACCTTTTCCTATGAGGATATGCGCAGATACCTTCTTTTTCTGTCCTTTTCTGGCAAGTCTGCCAATACCTTGTTTTATCTCAGCATCTGTTAGTGGCGAGTTGGCAAATATCGCAAGATTAGCTTCCGGCATTTCCACTCCTTTGCCCATCGTTTTTAGTGTTGCAACAAGTACTTGTACTTCTCCTTTTCTGAATTGTGCGAATGCGTCGCTTCTTGTTTTACCGTGTACCTGTCCATCTATCCTTACTGCTGAAATGCCCTGGTCGTTCAGGTATTGTGTCAATGGTTCAGTGACGTTTGCTTGTAAATCCGCAACATAAACAACTGCTTTATTTGCTCCTTCTTCTGAAGGGTCAGTGATTCGTTCGAAAAGTATTTCAACTATTTTTCTGTATTTGGGCGATTCCTGATTTAGCCCTACTAATTTCGGGTCAAGACAACACCTTCGCAAAGCATCTATTAATCCGAATGTACCCTTTCCGTCTTCGTTAAGTAATATCTTTTCGTGAGCTACCAACTGTTCCGGAGTTAGTTCCACAGATACTTCGGTAGTTTCTACTTCTCGTTTACCGTAGACCTGTGTATTTGTTCTTCTTATCATCTTAGGGGCAATGAGCGTTCTTGCTAATCTAGGATTATTTTTTATCTGTCTCTTGAAACCGTTTATCTCTATTTCACCATCGCTTACGATGTGGCCTATGACTGCGATATCTTCCAGTGAATTAGGTACGGGAGTTGCCGATAGCAATGCTACATGTTTTGCGTTTTCTGCAATCTGCAGTACTTCTGTAGTTCTCAGCGCATCCTCGGATTTTGCTTCATCTACTTCATCGAAAACTGCATACTCTGCAATTTTTGCCAATCGTGTACCAATAGTTTCACTACCATTCCCATTAACGCTTCGAAATACCATGTCGTAACTTACAATGACAAAATCTGGTTTTTCCCCATCCAGCTGTTTCAGTGCTTCAGTTTTATTATTGCTAGTAATAACCACGACTTTTTGAGGCTCGGTATTCCATTTTTCGATTTGGTTCTGCCAGTGATCTAAAACTTCGTTAGGAACTACCAGAACAGCAGTTATCTTTTTGCCAGTTGTTTGTTCGATGAGTTTTTTGGTTATTACTGATTCCGCTGTTTTTCCGAGACCTACATCATCTGCTATTAGTACTTTTTTTTCTTTTAGTATGAACTGAGCAGCTATTTTCTGGTGCAATGCTGGGAATTGCACAGTTTGACCAGTTTCCTCATCTATGGTTTCTGTAACAATACCATCTATTTTGAAGTTTGCCATTTCTTTGTAGTAATCAAGGACTCTTTGGAGTATGGCTTTTTTTGCACATGTACTTTCGGAGATAGTCTGTTCAATCTCAGCTTGAGCTGCAGCAAAATCAGTTTGAAACACTTCCAGGCGTTCTTCTATGGCATATTTTTCAGTAAGTTTTGCCGCTATCTCATTTCCGTCAATTTGCTCAGCAGGTAATATATCTAGAATACCAAATGACGGTTTTGTGTTTGGTTGTTTTGCAGTTCCTCTTGCAAGTATTCTGTCTACAGTAAGATAAATCCCTGTATCGCCTAGGCGTTCTAACTCTTTTATGTTTAAGGCTGCTATCAAGTCTGCCATTTTTCTGGGATTATTGATGACGCCAGCTAACGCATCTAGATCGATATCTTTTTTCTTTAACTCATCTCTTATAAGTGATATCTCGTAATCGCCAGGTTCTATAAGCCGTTTTTGTACGCAAAGTGCTCTAAAATTATTTGCCTTTTCTTCGCTGCCGTTGGCTAGTGTTTTTATTAAATGGATTATCGGATCTTCGCCTTTTTTCCTAGCATCTTTCTTTAGAGACTGGTAAAGTCGGTATGCATCTGGCTTCCCATTTTCTAAGTATTCTTCGAAACGCTTTTGGTTGGTTGCCACTGGGCCTGATATCTCGTGCTCGTTCATACCTTTATTACCCATCCAACCTTTATAAATGTTGGTTTTTGGGGTATTTTGTGACTAATTAGATTGTTACGCACTTTATTTTCTTTAGGTATCGCTTCCAAGCAGATTTTTTGATCGCTTCACCTAATTCCAGAGCGTCAGCTTCGGTTAGTTTGCTATCTGCTGTTAATTTATCTAGTATTTTTAACACATCAGAATAATCCTTCGTTTTCGTCATGTGTCAATTCGGCACGGAAACTCATGGTTTTAACCTTGGGAGGAAGTGCCGAATTTACACAACTTTGCCCTTCGGCCCTAATGAAACCACAGCCTTTAGGCTGTGGTGGCCGAATGGGCAAATCAT
>JAUSHJ010000042.1 GCA_030648615.1 Microcaldota archaeon
GAGGATGATGACTCACGCAGCACTTAACGAAGCCATTCGTCGTGATTGGAAAAATGTCAAAGAATTCTTACCTGCTAGAACTGCAACTTCTATAAGATACGAGAAAGGTGCAACCAAGGTAGTGGCATGGAACGAAGACGGAAGTGAAACAAAGATAGATATGCCTCTTAACAATGGTTGGTATGTGCCGGATGGAAACCCATTTAGTATCCCAAATGGCAGGCCAAGTAGCAAAGAAGATTCAAATGCTCTTTACTTATATCGTTATCAAGACAGAAGTTTTAACGGCCCTGTTGGCCTGGCCGACGACCCCGTCGGCGACAGCGGGCGTTTCGTCGGTGCCACCGACAATTGGTCTGATGTTGCTGGGGTGGCGTTGGTTGGTGGTTCAAAAGAACAAGACCTCTCAGTAAACCTTTTAGTAAAAGGAGTTACTCTTGAGGCGTTTAGAGCCTTGGTCGGGGATGCTAATGCAAACTTGGCAGAACTTGCACAGACATTAAGTCCTGAAAAGCTCGAAGCTTTGACAAGGTTGGCCCAAGCGTTGAAACTTGAGTAGAATAAATTTCAAAACGTTAGAAATAAGTTAGGACTAAAACTAGCCTAAGACTCAATCATATTTACTAAGATGAGGTACATTTATGAGTTTCGTAGCAGTTCAAAGTCCAGGGAATGTTCAAAGAATCAGAGGTCCTAATTTAGCAGTATTCAGAACACGATTAAACGGTGCTCCTTTTGATAAAGTTTTGCCAGAAGTAGATGCACAACATTTAGTCCTAGCATCTACCGCAAGATTAAGCAGAGCATTAGTAGGCAGTGAAGAATGGAGGGGCATAAGAGGTGTATTCAGATGCTGGTCTGGTACAATGACTGCTTATATAGAACCAGGACAAAGGCTAGGTAAACAAGTCGTATATGTAGACCCTCAAACAAAAATTAGATGGGTTTTTCCTGTTCCTAAAGCACATCAATATAAAAGAAATGCAATTCTAGTTGCAGAACATCCTGATTATATTTTAGAAGTAGATAAAAATAATCGAGTAGTTCATGCCAGTGCAGTTGATTTAGTTTCAGCGTTTCCAACAATGAGCGATTGGTATTTAACAGATCCTAAACATTGCATTCCAACAGGAAAAATAGCAACATATTCTGAACAAGCCAGATATTTATGGAGAACATCTAGAAGAGTTGGTCCTGTTGTTATGGGCTTCAACGATGGTAGTAGGCAGGGTATAGATCTTGATGGTGCTCCTTCGGTCGGTTGCGGGGCGGCAGTGGAGAGTTCCGAGTTTCCAGTTTCGCGTCTTGTTGTTCCAACTGAAGTAAAACTTACAAGAGAAGGAGATAGAAAGTTAATTGTTGAAGGAACTAAAACGCAATTGGATGAATTAATTCGTTTGGTAGAAGCGGGAATAATAAAACTCGAATAATCCTTTTTTAATCTTTATTTTTCTATCTGTTTTCTAACATTTCTATTAGTTCAGAAGTAGTATAAACTCTTATTTTATTTTGCTCTTTAAAATGAGGGTCGTTGCTCCAGATATCTATTCTCTTAGCAGTTGCAAGTGCCAATAATGGAAGATCATCTTCATCTGAAATCTCGTTTTTAACTTTATCTATAAAACCAAAGTATTCTTCTTTTGGTATTATCTCTATTTCAGATCTCAGAAAAACTAGAGTTTTCGCTATAAATTCTTTATCTAATCTATATTTGTTAGCTACTTGACCTACATATTCTTCAAGTTCCTCTATTTGATATTCAGTAGTGAATAGATGATTTGCCCATTAGGCCACCACAGCCTAAAGGCTGTGGTTTCATTAGGGCCGACGCGAATGTCGCAAAAGCGACATTGCGCCCATTGTCCAAAGGACAATTGGGAGGGCAAAGTTGTGTAAATTCGGCACTTCCCCCCAAGGTTAAAACCATGAGTTTCCGTGCCGAATTGACACATGAAATTGCCATACTTGGTTGTGGTGGAACAATTGTAAGTAAAATAGAGTATAAAACAGGTGCAGTATTCCCTGCGATAGACCCTGAAGAAATAAAAACAGCATTTCCAAAAATAGAAACACTGGCAAAAATAACTACAAAACAAATTTTTTCTCTTCTTTCTGAAGACATGAACTCTTCCCATTGGTCCATTGCTGGAAAAGCAGTCATGGATAAAATAAGAGAGGGTGTAGAGGGCGTAGTTCTTATGCACGGTACCGACACGATGCACTATAGTTCTGCAGCAATGAGCTTTATGATTCAGAATTTACCTATACCGGTTATTTTTGTAGGTTCGCAAAGAAGCAGTGACAGACCAAGCAGTGATAATGAAACTAATCTGTTAAATGCAGTTTATGCTGCAAAACAAAATTTTGCTGAAGTTGCAATATGTATGCATGCGAATACTAACGACGATTATTGTAACCTAATTAGAGGAGTTAATGCAAGAAAATTGCATACATCTAAGAGAGATGCGTTTAAATCGGTAAATTCTCCTCCGCTTGCAAAAGTCAATTATATCAGCAATACTTTTGAATCTTTAACAGATATGAAAAAACGTGAAAAGAGAACACCTAAAACAGATTTCAAATTCAATGACAATGTCGCCATGATATATGTCCATCCAAATATCCAGCCTAAATTCATCTCTAAACTATCTTCTTTTGACGGTATAGTGCTAATGGGTACTGGACTAGGACACGTACCCACAAATCCGTTTGGAGATAGAAATGCCAGCCCAGTTATAAAAGAAGTGAAAGAACTTATAAATTCAGATATTCCAGTAGTTATGACACCCCAAACAATATTCGGAAGAGTCAACATGAATGTTTATACTGCCGGCAGATTGTTGAAAGAAGCAGGAGTGATCGGTGACGGATGTGATTGGACTCCTGAAACAGCTTTTGTAAAATTAAGCTGGATACTTGGACACACAAAGAAAATAGCCAAGGTAAAGGAAGAAATGCTTACTAACATGATTGGAGAAATCAGTGAGAGGAGTATAGTGGTTGATTAACATGGTAAAAATAGGAATAGAAATTCATCAACGTATTGATACGAACAAGCTATTCTGCAACTGTTCGTCTACGATTTCAGATAGTGCTATTCCCAATAGTATAATATCCAGGAAGCTTCACCCCGTACTCAGCGAACTCGGGGAATTCGATAAAGCCGCTCTTGCAGAATATCAAAAAAATAGGATTTACGAATACCAGTTATTCGATAAAAACACCTGCTTGGTAGAAACAGATGAAGAACCCCCTCATTCAATGAACAGTGATGCACTCATGATTGCACTCCAGATATCTATGCATCTGAACTGCAAACTAGTAGATGAAGTCCACATCATGAGAAAAATGGTCATAGACGGCAGCAATACGTCTGGTTTTCAGAGAACATCTGTAATTGCCATGGGCGGATATATCGAAACGTCTAAAGGCAAGGTAAGTATAACTCAAATTGCAATAGAAGAAGAAAGCTCAGGTATAGTAGAAAACAAAGAATCAAAAGTCATTTATCGACTCGATAGATTGGGCATTCCGCTTATAGAAATAACTACTGACCCAGACATAAAAGATGCTCAGCATTTAGTAGAAGTTGCAGAGAAAATTGGTTTACTATTAAGAGCTACTGGAAAAGTCGCAAGAGGTTTAGGCACAATAAGACAGGACGTCAACATATCTACAGAAGATGGCGCAAGGGTTGAGATAAAGGGAGCCCAAGACTTAAAACTTTTACCAACACTCATGGAAACTGAAGTCAAACGTCAAAAAGAACTAATAAAGATATCCGGTGAGTTGAAAACAAAATTTAATGGCAAAATTACAATACAACGAATATTTGTCAATATCACAAATGTTTTTGTCAATACCCAGGCACCAATGGTAAAAAATGGAATAGCTAATGGTGAAGTAGTTTATGGACTTCGATTGCAGCATTTGAAAGGAATTCTAGGCAGAGAACTTCAACCAAACAAAAGATACGGAACGGAACTAAGTGATTATGCAAAGACAGCTGGAGTAAAAGGAATAATACATAGCGATGAAACGCTAGAAAAGTATGGATTCGCAGAACAAGAAACGAGCTCGCTTAGGAAAACTCTGAATATTGGAGATAATGATGCATTCGTCCTGGTTATTGCGAAAGAAGACGTAGCTAAAAGAGCACTGGAAAACGTTGCAAAAAGATGCGAAATGGATTTCGTTCCTGAAGAAACCCGGAAAGCAAATCCGGATGGAACTACTAATTATATGAGACCGCTTGCCGGAAAAGCAAGGATGTATCCTGAAACGGATGTCCCCCCTATAGCAATTGATGCTAAATTACTAAAAGAAGTTAAAGAAAATAAAAGTGAATCGTTAGATGAGAAAAAAGAGAAGCTTGCAAAAATCCTAAACAAAGAAATGGCAGAATCAATGCTAAGATCGAAGAATTTACAATTATTTGAGAAACTACTTTCATTAGATGTTGATCCTGTACTTATTGCTAATACGCTTGAGAATACAGTGGTTTCTCTCAGACGGGAAGGCATAGTTATTTCAGATCTTGAAATGGTAATGATTGATTTGTTTACTAATTACAAAAAAGGATTATTTGTAAAAGCTGCAATTATAGAAATATTGAAGCACGTAAGCAAAGGAATGCCGGTAGGTGAAGCAGTAGAGAAGAACAATCTCGGAAAACTTTCCGGTGCTGAACTACAGAAAATTGCACAGGAAAATAATTTTGATATCGCCAAGATAATGCAGAAATACAGATTGAGAATTGAACCTAGTGATGTGGCAAAGCTGAAGAAAAACTAGAGAGTAATCTGCTTTCCTTTCCCAGAATCTTTTTTAGTCACTTTTTTAACAGTCTCTTCATTTATTATTTTAGTTTCTTCCTTCACTTCTTTAGATTCTTCCTTAGGTTTTCCGATCTTTAAATTCTCAACGCTCGTCCCCATTATAAATGCCATTTCGTCTTCTGTAAATTTATAGTGAAGCATTACGCGTTCAGTATCTTTAACTCCGAATTCTTTTATTATAGGAATAAATATCCTTGCATCTCTTGAATTAGTATGTGTTACTTCTCCTATTTTTTTACCTATAGATTTGAGGATTGCCCTAGTAGACACAGTGCTAGCCATTTGGCGAAGGTAATTTGGAAATGAATATTTGGTAAATTTCCTGTAAACGCTTTTTTTTGATAATGCTACACCTGCACTTACAAAATCCAGAGAGTATTTCAAATAACCCCAATGAGAATTTCTAATGCGACCTTCTAACTGATCTGCACGAGAAAGATAGTAGTATGCCATCGCCCTATCATCTAAATTTTCATATTCTAATGGAATATTTTCGTCTACCCAAAGCTTTAGAATACTATAATCGACATCTCCAGAAACTGCCTTTTTAGCATCCTCATATTTATCTGATTTGAATATGGATCTTATCCTTTCAAAAATATCTTTATCCCTATCACGCTGAGATGTAGACATACCTTGTAAATCATTAATAGAAGAACAGACATCTCCGTTGCAGTTTTCTGCAATTGCATCAATCCTAGCATCATCAACTACGAGTTTTTCTTTCTCAGCAATTTTTTTAAGCAATAATTTTATAGAAGACTTATTAACTTTTTTAAATTCTAAAAGCTCTGATTCTACTCTTATTGGAGCAATTTTCTTATCCCACGCATTAGTAGCTGTAAGTATTATTGGTTGATTCGAATCTCTTAATAATTTTGCTATTGCTGGAATTCCCCCTGAATCACTCCTCTGAAATGCATCTATGTCGTCTATGAGAAATATTTTCTTTCTTCCACTTAAAGAACCTGCCAATGTAGCAGCAGTCAATATTTTTTCAACTCTATCTTTATTTCTAAGTTCATTTGCTCCCATTTCAATTAGTTCTAAATCAAATTCTTCTTTTAAAGCATGAGCAGTGGAACTCTTTCCTGTACCTACTGCACCATAGAGCAATAGAGACTTTTTCCTTACACCGTTCATCCAGTTTAATGCCCACTGACGTATTCGTGTAAGCTGTTCATCATTGCCAATTATTTCACTAAGTTTTTTAGGTGAATATTTTTGTGTAAATAACGTTCTATTTTCCATTCCAAAACCTCTCTACATACTGTTCTGGTTGATCAGTAACTATAAATCTTCTGCCATCCATGGCAGCACTGTAATTTTTCCATTTAAATCTTTCATCCATAAATATCAGTGCAGCACGATCACTTTCTTTTCTTATACATCTTCCAGCAGCCTGCAATGCTTTTGTAACACCAGGGTAGGTATAACCATATTCCCAGCCTTTGCCAAACTTCTCCTGATAATAATCAATGAGGGATTCTATTTCTAAATTCATCTCTTCCAGTGCTATGCCAATTATTATTGCAGTTTTTATCTCGCTATTAGCATAATCAATGCCTTCTGAAAGACTACCTCCTTGAACTGCACAGAGTATGCTACTACCCCTTGAGAATTCTGCAATAAGGTCTGTTATTTCCTTCGGATCCATCTTTTCATCTTGCATGAGGAGACGCTTTGCCTTAATCAGTGGAGTAATGGAATTCATAACTACGTATGAAGGAAAGAAAAGTGCTACACCTGGAGGAGATAATGAAATCAGGTTGTCTATCTTCTCTGCAATCGTACGGTATTGTTCGAAATTACGTTTAGAATATTTTGTTGTCATACCATCTACGATTATATTTATAGTATTAGATTGTTCGAATGGAGAGGGATATTTTTTCATCACTGTTCTTTCCTTATCCAAACCAATGATATCTCTGTGCATTTCCAATGGCATCAATGTACCACTCATTAGGATTGCAGAATGCATTTGATTGAGTGCATTGGTTGCAGGAGAAGAATCCAGAAATCGTTTTGATAATGAACTGTAAGTATCTTTTCTTTTCAGAAGTCTGATTGAGCCAGGTTCGTCTTCTCCCCATCTTTTAATGAAAGTAGCGATCTTCAAACATGCACTTTTTTTATTTGTACGCTCTATGAAATTAGCTCCTAAAACTTCTAGATAGGTTGCTAGGTCTTCTCGAGTCATATCAAATTTTGAAATTGCCTCATCAAATTCCCCTTTTAGAATTAGTAATTCTTCATTATCCCCTAGTTTTCTCCTTGCCCATGTCTCAAATACCTTACTAAGCCTGAGTGGTTCGACTCCGAGCACCTTCATTTCTTTTTCTGCACGAGAAAGCATGAATGAATTTACAGTGGTAGAAAGCTGGTCACGAATACGTTTTGAAAGATTGTGCGCTTCGTCTATTATGACAATTGATTTATCCATAGATTTCTTGGTTTTTGCCAGGAATATATCACGAATGCCTGGAATCATAAGATGAAAATAGTCTGCAATAATAACATTTGACACTCCTGCCAATTTGATAAGCCACTCATAGGGGCATGCTAAATCTTGCTCTCCCTGCTTCAAAATTTCTCCATGAGTTTTAATTGCCCCATACGTTTCTAGCAATTTGGTGAATCTAGTGTTAGCCTTGGCTTCCCCTAATTTTTCATAGCCTTTTGAATTTCCATAAAAAGTACATTCTTCGTTTCTTCTTTTTTTTTCACAACTCTGATAGAAGCTTTCATGATCAAGTTCCCCAAGACTTTGGTCGATACACATGTATCTTCTGCCTACCAGATCCACGCCACGAATCTTGACATCGTATTTCTTTGCTATACCTCTGACAACATCCACGGCAATTTTATGCTGGGATATTTTTGGGGTGAGGAAAAAGACTGTAAGGTCGTTTTCTAAGGCGTAAGTCAGGGATGCGCCTAAAACGCTATCTGTTTTTCCAATTCCCGTTGGAGCGTGAGCTATCAGGTGCTTTTTATTGCTTACTACATCATAAACATCTGCTATAAGGTCTTTCTGATGCTCACGTAGTTTGTCGTGGCGAAAATATAGTTTAGAGAATTTGTCACTGTCCATTCTAATCTCCCATTCTAGAAAGATTTAGCGGAGAAGAATTAAAACTCTGTGTGATTACGACGAAGTACCCATTCTGGAACAGTCCGTTCAAAAATACCAAATAGGGAAAATCTTCCAGATTGTATCCCATAATGAACGTCTTCTAATTCGTCAGTTCGCATGTCAACCACACCATACCCAAGTCTTTTTGCATTTAGCTCTGGATTGTTGGTTTCTCCTGCGAAATGCCAGAACGGCATAATAATGCCACCACCGTTGCTCAAATGTTCTCGTGCTTCCTGTAAGAAAAAATGAATTAGTTCTCCTTGGTCTAACATCGTTCTAGATACGGATTGATCTGCATCAAAATTGATTGCAAAAAACGGGTGATTAAAAATTATGAAATCGAATTTTCCAGAAACATTTTCAAACAGGTCTCCCTGAATAACAGTAGTCGTACATGGTTTTTCAAAAAGATCAGGTTGAGCTGACATTGATTTGCCCAACTTGCCAAATGTAGAAGCAAAATTCGCTATATTCTCCCTCGTATTTTCCACTGCAGCAAAAGAAACGTCTGAGAAAACCACGTCTTGGGCTCCGCATACTGCCATGACGATTCCTTGTAATCCGCTACCACAACCCATGTCAACAACACGGTTTCCCTTGTAGATGTTACGCATCCGATTGAGAAATCTCGCAAGGAAAAGCGAAGAGGTCATAATATCTGCGCGGAAAACGCCTTCGTTTATTTTGAAGCCATCTAAAGCATAATCTACTAACGGAATAGTTACAACATAATTTTTGTGAGTGTGCGCTTGCAACTGTTTTCTTACCTGTTTAATCTGTTTACGCCGGTTTAGCATCTTTTTCACCATCTTGTTGAACAACATCGTCAACATAGGCTACTCCTGCAGGATAAGTTGGAGATGCATCCGCAACTATATCTCGTGAGTCGTAAGTTCCAGAAATACGACGCAGTATAGGCCTAACACTGGTACCATCATTTCGAAATAACCATCTTTTTTGATTGACAGACAGCCCACCCCAATAATTATCATATGCTTTTTCTTTATCTAAATTTACAAAATTTTCCCAGTTATCAGGCACTAAATCGTAAGGAACTCTGTTAGAATCAAACATTCCCCCTCTTCCGCTGTTTTGAATAAATGAAAAACACATACAAACAGATGAAGGATGTATGATAACTTTGGCACTGCTGACTTCGACATTTGCTGGATCAATAACCAAAGCCATCCTAAAACGGTTTACAACATAATTGGGAACATAACATGCAGGCAAAATCCATTGTCGTCCTTTTTCATCAGGTTCGGCATCAACAATATCCTCCCCTTTCAAGAATGACCTGTTTTTTTCTGGATAAACGATAACTTCTTTTGCCCATGCAGGATAATAAGTAGATAAACCAGTTATTGGACTTGATGCTGGCAAGGCTTCGAAGTAATCGCAACTATCACTTGTGCTCCTCAGATCAGCCAAAAGATAAATCGGCTTGTTAACACACGTCCGACGAGACATAACCAGGATATCATCGTGCAAGACATTTGATGGTAGACCTCCCTTAGTTCTAACTGCTTCCCTTGCACCTAGCCAATCCAAATGTTGGCCTGTTGGAATGATAACCTGCTTTTTTTGAACTTCTGACATGTTTTTATTTGTGAACTATTATGTATTTAATATTTATCATCCCCCTAGGGGGTCGTAGAAGAAAGGTTAATAAAAGAAGACTCTGAATAACATTTATGGATACCAAAATCCTTGAAGACATCGGACTAACTAATGGAGAAGTAAAAGTTTACCTTGCACTACTTAAGTTAGGAACAACTAGAACAGGACAGTTAGCTAGAGTAGCAAGCGTTTCATCATCTAAAGTATACAAGATACTTGATAGACTCGAGAAAAAGGGCTTAGTTGGACATGTAATCAAAGGAAATACAAAATATTTCAATGCACTGGAACCAAAAAGAATTCTTGATTATATTAATAATAAGGAAGAGGAAATGAAAAATAGAAAACAGCAAATTATAGAAATATTACCAGAACTTGAACAGCAACTGTCATCTGCAGAAAAGTCTGAGGCTTCTATCTATGAAGGATTTGAAGGGACGACAAATTTCTTTAGGAATATCCTTGATGAACTAAAAACTGGGGAAACATATTATGTAATAGGAGGGGGATATGGTGAAGACACACCTGAACTAAGAAGATTCTTCCATAAACACCATCAGAAAAGGGCAGCCAGGAAAATCAAGGTAAAGATGCTTGCAAATCACGATGTTAAAGGTAATATAGAGGAAACGACAAAAATTAATTCTGAAATAAAATACCTTCCACAATATTTAATTACTAAGATGGAGATAGTATTTTACAGAAATAAAGTTTTTCTGGTGTTCTGGACAAAGGAACCGAAAGGTTTCCTGATAGAAAGCAGTGAAGCAGTAAAAAGTTTCGAAGCATATTTCAAAGCACTATGGAAAATTGCACGCACGTGAGTTATGTATTTATAAGTATTTGCACATAATATACATGTAGGTGATAAAATGACTACTATGACATTGGCTGTTCCTGCCGAACTTAAACATAAACTTGAGGGATTTCCTGAAATAAACTGGAGCGAAGTCGCAAGACAAGCATTCATACAAAAAATAAGAGATTTGGAATTTCTTAAGCAATTCAAGTCTGAAAGCAAAATGACTGAAGACGATGCTTTAAGATTGGGTAGAGAAGTAAGAAAGGGAATTGCAAAGCGAGTCCGAGGAGAGTAATATGGATTTAGTGATAGATGCTAATATCCTATTTGCAATGATCATACGAAAGGGCATTACGGAAAGAATTTTATTTTCAGATAGTTTACATATATATGCACCTGAGTATATATTTCTGGAATTTAAAGAGCGCAAAGAGTATTTACTAAGCATTACAAGCAGACCAGAAGATGAATTTATAAAATTAATAGAAATTTTGGAACGAAGAATAGAGCTTATCCCTACTTCTGAATTTAAGCAATTTATAAAAGAAGCTGAGACACTGATATCAGACAAAGATGACGCAGTATATCTTGCAGTTTGTCTTGCTAAAAAAATGCCACTGTGGACAAATGATAATCATTTTTCTCATCAGAACAAAATAAAGATTTTCACCACACAAGAACTGATAAGATACCTTGAAATAGAATGAGATGTTTTTATCATGCGTTTTATCACAAATGAGCCTGCGATATTTCACAAGAATGCACTAATTATAGGAGACACACACTTTGGTATTGAAGATAAGCTAAGACTGAAAGGAATTTATCAGAATAACTTTACTGATTTGATGGTGGATAGAATAAAAAAATTAATAAAAATGACCAAAGCAAAGAAACTAATTATTCTAGGAGACGTAAAAGAAAATATTACAATTGTAGATGAGAAAACCAAACAAACGATAGAAGAACTGGAAAAAATAGTTGAGATAACTATAGTAAGAGGAAATCACGACGGTGGAATTGAAACTGTTTGCAAGGACGTAAAACCCAGCGAGGGTTACATCTACGAAAATCTAGGTTTAATCCATGGCCACAGCTGGCCTTCTGAAGAAATTATGAATTGCGACTACTTAATATCGGCACATCAACATCCACAAATAGAATTTATTGATAAATCAGGAAAGAGACACGTCGAAACTGCATGGTTGGTACTGCCAGCAAATAAAACAAATTTAAAAAAGTTTTATAAAAAATTTAATGAAAAAATGCAATTAATATTGTTACCATCATTCAATCCGCTTGCAGGAAAAACATTAAAATACGACGATAACGAACATCTTGGGCCACTTTTTAAGAATAAGCTATTTAAATACAACGACGCAATATCTTATCGTTTAGACGGAGTTTGCATAGGCAAACTAAAAAACCATATAATTTCCAGTAAAATATCATTAAACCGGAGTTGATAGTGAATGGGAAGCAAAAGAAGAGGAAGCGACCGAATCGAACGTTGTGATTCCTGTGGAAGAACCGTTCCAAGAACAAAAGCAGTATCTTTCGTCAAAAAAAGTTACTTCACTACTGATTTGAGAACCAACGATAATGTTTCTCTTGCTACAGAAATTGAAGTTTACTACTGCATAAGTTGCGGAAAGCATCGAAAGATCTTCGAAAAGAAAAAGAAACTACTGGAGCAACAAAAGAACCGGGGTGCGTATTGATGGAGGAAGTCCATTGTGATGGGAAAATTTACGTCGCAGTGAAACAGGAATTGGGAAACCTCCCATTGATTGTAGTAAAGGCAAAAAATGGATACATAGCATGTAGTTACATAGACAAAGAAACAGCTGAGAAAGTTGGCGACATAGCAGCATTTGTTTCTGGTGTCAAAAACATGGACGACTTCATGAAAGCAAAAATAAGAGAGACTACAACTTGGGCAGAGGACATGGGCATACGAGAAGGCATGAGTGTAAAAAAAGCTTTGGAAATTATGGATATGGAAACGAAGAAATAACTGAAAACGTTTATTTCTTCTAATTTTATTTTTTTAATTAAGTAGTTTTTTTCTTCTTTTATTCTTTTTCTATTCTACTGTAAATTCTATCGATGTTAAAGATTTCTTCTTTAACAGTTGTAAATCATAAAGTAATTTGCTCGAATTTACAACAGGACAAATTCTTCGCAAATTTGTCCTTTTTATTATATTTTATTATTTTTATTTTATCTATTCTATTTCTTTTTTCTCAAAATAACCAGACTGACCATAAATGGAAAAATAAATACGATATTACATAAACTATCAGGACGACTAATAAGTTGTATCGGAGTTGCATGATTTAACGCAATAACTTTTGTATGACAGTCCAAATTAGTTATACGTGTACCCTGAAATAACTGCCCTGCACCTGCTGATACAATTGAATCGCATATGGATTCGTCTTTCGTTATTTTTGCAACATCAGCAAAACAAACATTTTTTTCTGTTTCAGCTATGGTTGCAGCGTCACCGCCAACACTTATGCCTGCGGTTTCAACTTGACTACATGCAGTTACTGCACTGGATTTAGCACCAGCATATGCCATGGTTATCGCAGCTTCATGGAAACAGTATATTTTCTCCCGATTCGAAGCAAGTGCATCACATTCTTGTGGAGTCTTGAGCCCTAGAGCCCCACTAAGAAATATAGCTAGAACTAACGTCAACACTAAAAATAACTTTGAACGTTCAGAAACACCCATCAACTTACCTGTAATTTACACGTTTAAATGTATTATTATTTCCTGGGTTTCTCTGCATAAGGCTTAAGTAATTTCTGAGCTTTATCAAGCACTATACGAATTTCTTTTTCACTTTTTGCCCCTGCACATATTACTTTTCCGTTCTTGAATAATAGTAGACTTGCTTTTGGTTCCTTAAACTTAAGGATTGCACCTGGAAACTGTTCTGGTTCGTATTCGACATCGCTAACCTTATAAGCAATTTTGTAAAGATCTAATTCCATATCCAAACTTGCTGAAGCAACGATATTAGTTATCACGATGTCTGGTTTTTTCTTCTTAATAATGCGTTTTGCATAAGGTGTAAGAAGCTTAATAGTCTTTTCAATTGTTTTGTCAATCATGGATCGTTTTTTACAACCTACACAAACGACCTTACCATTCTTGAATAGCAACAAACTTGCTTTCGGATCCTTGAATTTAAGAATTGCACCTGGAAACTGTTCTGGTTCATATTCTATTTCCTTTATTTTCTGAGCAAGTGAGTATAAGTCTAATTCTAGACCGAGACTTGCAGAAGCTACCATATTAGTTACAACAAACACTGGCTTTTTTGTCAATAAATCACCTTTTTAAAAATTAACTCATAACATTTAATTTATTAATAATGTTTATAAATACAATAAAGCAATTGTTTAAAAAGGCTAGTGCTTAAAAACAAACTATTCAACTATTCAAGCTTAGAAGTACATAGGTGATTAATTATGGTAAAACGATCTCATGGCGCACTTGCAACCAGGACTAAGAAATTAAGAGTCAAAGAACCTGTAACAATATCTAAATTAGTGAAATCTTTCGAAATAGGAAATAAGGTAATAATACACCCTAGAGCTTATCAGAGAGGAGTACCTGCACTACGATATATTAATAAACAGGGAATAATTATAGAAAAAAGAGGAGAGTGCTACGTGGTTGAAATAAAAGATATGAACAAGACAAAATACCTCGTATCTCATCCAGTACATTTACAACTTTCTTAGGTGATTTTATGGATATTACATCAACAAAACCAGTTTCTCTTGCAGAAGTAAAGGAAATATTGGAAAAACGAGAAAAGGATGCTCCAGAAGGAAAATTAGAGTATGAGCAATCACAGGCATTGGAACATGCACGAAGATTTGCAAAATTCGATAGAGAAAAATCTGAAAAAATCGTTGCTTCGATAACTAAGAATTCAAGAATATCACTAGACCTTGCATTTAAAATAGTAGATGTAAAGCCAGTCAGTGCAGAAACGCTTAAGGCAATAGTACTTAAAGATAAGGTGGAACTCACCGAAGATGAGGTTAATGAGATATTTAAAGCATTACAGTGATATATTAGCTGATCAATATGGAAGATTATGCATGGGTTATAGAGTATTTACCATCAGGACATTCGTCCCAACTCCGAAGGGAGCCAGTAGTCCAGCTAGTGGGTGCTAAATTTTTCACTATTCTTGAAGCCACAGTAAAACCAGAAGCAACTATTTCTATAGGACAAAAAATATGTGTTGGAAAAGAAGGAAGAAGTGAAGTTGATAGAATAAAAGGTCGAATGAAATATGTCGATATGACCAACGGTGCAAAGGAATTCTTACCAAATGTCTTGAGAAAAGCAGTTGAAGAAAGAGAGAAAGATTTCGTTGATTTTGTCAATAGATCAAAACCTATTTCGATACGCGTTCATACTTTAGATTTACTTCCAGGAATAGGGAAAAAAAATATGGAAGCACTTGTTGCAGAAAGGGAAAAGAAACCTTTTGAATCATTTGTTGACCTTAAAGCACGAGTTCCTACGTTGCCCGATCCAGTGATGATATTCGTTCATAGAATAATCAGTGAACTAGAAGGTAATGAGAAATACTACTTATTTACTAAGCCTCCATTTGAGGCATTCCCGACACACAATAACTATGGTGGACAGGGACGAAGATACTGATAGTAGCATTTATAAACATGTTTATACATAATTAATAATATGTCTACTCTTTATGCTCCACGGCCAATACGTTTTCTTGAAGTTATGAATGGAACTACTTCTCCAAATTTAAGAGTTAAATTATATGGCGTTAGTGCTAGAGATAGTGATAGACCACGTGAAGAATTAGTTAAAGCTGCTAAAACTGTTGCTTTTGACAGATTACCAAAACCTTCAAAACCATCAATTCCTGAAAGTCCATTGTCGGTTGCAATTGCATGTGTTCATGAAGCCAGGGGAGCAGATTTTCTTCTTCTTGGTTCGTGGGATGACAACGTACTAATTACAAATGTTTTCAAAATAGACCCTAAAGTTCCTGGCCATACAGTTATGAGTTATCAGAGAGATTCCCCGTTGTGTACTTGGGACATTAAATTAATTGGATTTGAAAGAGATGCCTGGGTGGAAAAGGTTCTTAAAAGTCCTACAACTGCAGGAATAGAAGCTTATCTTTCTCTTGTTCTCAACGCAGTAGTATGACAGTGTTGCCCTATTACTATAAAAATATAATCATACTTAATTATTTTCTTACTGAGCCTATAGTCGAAACTATCTTTTATCCTAAAGATAGCGAAATTGGTTAAGACGTTGCTCTTACACAGCAAAGATTCGCAGTTCGATCCTGCGTGGGCTCATATAGTATTTCCAGCAGCTGTGCCGAAGGCACCGGCTAAGATGTCTTGAGTTTCCAGTTTAGAGTTTTTGATCTGATAACCATGAAGCACATCGGCATTGTTGCAATAACTGCAGAAGGTGCAACTCTCTGTTATAGAACAATAGTTTCAGAAGCAGGGAAACTACTTGGACAGAATAAACATCCTGAAATAACTTTGAATAATGCTCCTTTTGATGAGATACTATCTGCACAGAATAAAGGAGATTGGTCAAAAGTTGCAAATGTAATTCTAAATTCAATAGCTAAATTACAGAAAGCAGGAACAGAATTTGCAGTTATACCTGCTAATTCAGTACACTACTCTTTTGATGAAATAAAAAAGAAGTCTACCATTCCCGTTCTCAGCATAATCGAAATAACTGCTGAAGAGTGTAAAAAACTAGGTTATAAAAAAGTTGGACTAGTTGGTACAAAACTAACAATGGAAAATAGTCTTTACCAAAAACCATTGCAAAAATATGATATAGAATTAGTTATTCCTGAGAAAAAAGATCGTGAAAAAATCAATTGTATAATTTTTAATGAGATCGTACTAAATAAGATCATATCAACAAATGAAATTGTTGAGATAATTAATAAATTAAAGCAAAATGGATGCGATGCTGTTATTCTTGGTTGTACTGAAATACCGATAGTAATAAATGAACAAAATTCGCCTTTGCCGTTTATAGATACAACGAGATTACTCGCAATAAAAGCATTAGAGTATAGTTTAAAATAATAGATGATCTTTATGAAAAAATCTCTAATGTATGTCATCTGTCCAAGTGAAAATTATCAGGAGTTAGAAGATTTCTTAAAAACCAAATGCCCAAAAATTGAAATTCGATGTGCTCCTGTTGATTTTGTTCGTCTTTTCTGGATGTATGGAAATTTAAATGACTTGTGGGAAACGTATCGCAATATTACCACTTTTAAAAATTCAAGAAACCTTCAAATAACTACGTTAATAGAACATCTTCCAAAAAAACTCAACAAAAAAGAAAAATATACCTTTTTTATATCGACCCCTACAAAGAAAAATAATCCACAATCTATTGAAATGACAAATATTATATTAGACATACTATCTTCACATCAAGATGGAATCCAAGAACAAGAAATAATATCGAAAGTTATCGAATCTGATTCAACATTCGATACAGTAAAGATAAAAACTGAGATATCTAAGCTTTTTAGAGAAGGAAAAATATATATGTTTAAACAATGTTATAAACGAGTTAATTATAACGAAAATACGCACTAAGGTTATATCTATGTTAATCGGATTAGTCGGAAAACCATCATCAGGAAAAAGTACATTCTTCCAGGCACTTACAAGTGTACCTGTGGAACGTTCAGCTAGACCTTTCACTACAATCAAGCCAAACCGAGGCATTGGTTATGTAGAGATAGAATGCGTAGACAAGGAATTTGATGAAAAATGCAATCCTAGAACAGGTTTTTGTGTAAACTCAAGAAGATTCGTTCCTGTTGAAATTTTAGATGTTGCAGGACTAGTGCCAGGTGCCCATGAAGGCAAAGGTTTAGGAAACAAATTCTTAGATGATTTAAGACAGGCAGATGTACTTCTTCATATTATAGATGTATCAGGTTCCACCAATGAAGTAGGTGAAGGAGTAGAAACTGGCAGTTACGATCCTGCAAACGATATAAAATTCCTAGAAGAAGAACTAAACTTTTGGATAAAAGGAATACTGGATGCTAACTGGACTAAACTCGTAAGAGAAAGTAACCAGGGTAAAAAGAATGAGGAGATAATGGGTCAGCAATTCTCTGGTTTAGGAATGAAAAGAGATACTATAATAAAGACGCTAAATTCGCTAGAACTGCAGGACAAAAAACTTACTGACTGGAGCGATGAAGAACGATTCGCATTCTGTAAAAAAATAAGAGAGATTGGTAAACAAATAATCATTGCAGCAAATAAATGCGACATAAGCACCGGTTTTGCCAATTATGAAAGAATAAAAAAACAGTTTCCTAATTATTTGATAATTCCATGTTCAGCAGAAGCAGAGATTACACTAAAGTCTGCATCAAAAGCTGGATTCATAGATTACATACAAGGAGATGGAGAATTCAAAGTTTTAAAGGAGCTAAATGAACAGCAGAAAAATGCGATGAATATACTCACAGATTTATTAAAGAAATACAGTTCTACAGGAGTTCAAAAATCATTGAACGTAGCAGTATTGGATTTCCTAAAATATATTGCCATATTCCCTGGCGGAGTTGGAAAACTAGAGGATAAAGATGGCAATGTTTTGCCAGACTGTTTCCTTTTGCCACCAAACTCGACAGCATTAGATTTCGCATTCTCGCTGCATACTGATATGGGTAAAGGTTTCATCAGGGCGGTGGATGTTAAGACACGATTGCCACATGGCAAAGAGCATCCGCTAAAGCATAGAGATGTAATAGAACTATTTTTCAAGAAACCACAGTAATATTAGTTGATTAGAAAAAATAGATACTAAAATTGATAAAAACTAGAATTACTTGTTTCCAGTAGTTACTTCTAATCTAGAGATTCGAACCAGCCAATAATTTACTTCTTCTGAACTGATTTCACTGAAGTTGGTTTTTCAACCGGAGTCTGAATTGTATTGCTTAACTTCTCAGCTTTCTTGGCTGGTCTGTAAACTACAAAGTAGTATATGATTGCTCCAATCCAACCTGTTAATGCAATTACCAAGATCCACATTACCTTATCATTATGAACCGGAAATTCTCTCTTTAAACAATCTACAAGTGCTAGTATCCATCCAATGAATCCTAGAAGTGCGAATATACCTATGACACAGTAAAATAATAGAATTCCGCCATAAACTCCTGCAAACAGAGCTGCAATCCCAGCACCGGCTGCTGAACTTCCTGAAGTAGTTGCTAGTTGAAAGACCATAAAGGTATTATAACTTTACATGCTTTTAAAGGGTATGCTTGTAATGCTAACTACCTGCCCAGATAAGAAATCTGCTGAGAAAGTAGCCAAAACGCTAGTAGAGGAATGCTATGCTGCATGTGTAAACATTATAAACGTCGAAAATTCTATTTATATGTGGAAAGGAAAACTCAAACAGGATCCGGAATATATGCTCCTGATAAAAAGCAAAAAGGGATTTCGGGAAATGGAAAGTAAGATAAGAGAGATACACCCGTATAAGATACCAGAGTTAATATCCTTAAGCGTAGAAACTGAGAGCAGAGATTATTTATCATGGGTTATTGACTGTTGTCATTCTAAACAGGGAAAAAAATAATTTGTATTCTTTAAGGAGAAATAGATTTTGTAGTTTTCAGAGATTTTATCGTTCCGCTAGCTCTTTTTGCAATTGTTCTTGCTTTCTTCCCGTTTAGTGAATTAACTAGAGCCAGAAAACCCAAAACATCTTTATAATGATCCCGAGCGCAACGGAAAATCGAAAGTTTTTTTACTGAATCGTAATCTATAAACTTAAGTGATATTTTCGATAAACCAAACTCACCAAAGAATCTAAGTGCTTCGTTGTAAACACCGTGCTTAACGTCTTCCTCTTTTAGTTCGCTATCACTCTTGATTTCGAAAAGTATGTAACGTTTTTTCAATGCTGATGCTCTTACCATAAATTCACCTGATTTTTGATAATCTTAGAAGATAAACAAGGACTACTGATACTAGACCACAACCAGTAATTAAATATATCGAATTGACTGAAATTAATCCTAGCAGTGGATTGACAGCTGTAAAAGGCCAGAAAGGTTTCATGTCTCCGTGCATAAATGAATCTAGAAAGATATGAGAGTACGCTGCGAATATAGATGAAATATAAATAAATTTTTCAGTGATTTTAGTTTGATCTAGTTTGAACCGTGACATTAGAGAGTCTGTTGGTTTTCTTAATTTTATAAGAACGAATGCAACTACTACGCCAATGATAGTAGCACCAACATAAGTATGAAAAAAACCATGGAGAGCACCAGTACCTGGAGATATGAACATGTAATAAAATGGTTCTATATCCATGATAGAACTGGAGATTATTAGAGCTGGAATATAGAAAAAGCTTAAGGATAATAACCCGAATATAAGGATACTCCAGTGAAATGGTGTTAACGGCATAAGAGCATAACCAAGAACATGTTTTTAAACTTGTTAGACAGAATAATAGTATGACCGAACGCGTATTAATTCTATCCGGTAGCTCAAGTGATAAGCCAATAATTGATAAAATTACTCAGGTACTAGATGCATTTGGCGTAATCTATAAGTATGAGGTAGCCAGTGCTCACAGAAATCCTGAGAAAGTAGATCAATTAATTGCAACAAGCACTGCTGATGTTTTCATAGGCGTTGCAGGAATGAGTGCTGCATTGCCTGGTGTTATCGCTGCAAGAACAATAAAACCGGTAATCGGCGTACCAGTAAATGCTTCGCTAGATGGTCTGGATGCTTTACTTTCAACAGTTCAAATGCCGCCTAACGTACCAGTGGCAGCAGTGGGCATTGATGCTGGAAAGAACGCAGGCATACTCGCAGTACAGATTCTTGCAATAAATGATGAAGTATTGAAGAAGAAATTAGTTGAGTTTAAGGAAAGTTTGAAAAAATAGTTTTCAAGTTATTTGCTTTGAAAAAAGCAAACAGAATCTGAAGAAGTGATAATACGATTACCGACCCGGCAATATAATAACTAAAAACCGAGTCCTCCAAGTTTGTAATGAGAATGACCGCTTTAGATACGAGTGACGAGAATTACATGAGTTGATTACAGTATGCAAAAACCTGATTTTAATTTTCCTCCTATTTTTAAGAAATTAAAAAGAGGCGGACCTGCTATCGTATTACCTAAAGACAGCGGAGCTATTATTGCCTATGCTGGCATTAGCAAAGAGAGTTTAGTTATTGAAGCAGGCGCTGGCACAGGATTCCTTACTGTTGCTCTGGCTTCCGTGGCAAAGGAAGTGATAAGCTACGAAATGAAAAAGGAGTTTGCTGATTTGGCTTCTGCCAATGTAAGAGCTGTAGGACTAACTAACGTTACTATAAAAAACAAAGATGTCACACTTGGTATTGATGAGAAAGACGTTGATGTGGTAATGCTAGATATGCAACATGCAGATAAGGCAGTTAAAATTGCTTTTGACGTTCTGAAGAAAGATGGTTGTGTTGTTGGCTATTTACCTAATGTTGAACAGGCTAAAGAATTCTATCTGGAGTGCCAAAAGCAATTCAAGAAAGTTTTCATGATTGAAACTATTGTCAGAGAATATGAAGTTAGAGATTTCGGTGTTCGTCCTGCACACTGGGGATTGACACATAGCGCATTTCTTGTTTTTGGAAGGAAATAGCGTTTATTTTTAAAAAGTTCCATTGAATAATTTCTAGTAATTAACTAGTTGTAATCTGCTGACACGTAACAAAGTGAAGTGTCTGAAAGGACGTCTCTTAGTTTTTCTAAGACTAGTCCGGCACATTGCATAAGCGTAGTATCAGTCAATGCAGGGGTGGCGGAGCGGTCAAACGCGGCAGACTCAAGATCTCATAAGTTCCTTACTCGAATGTGAGAAAGGAAATCTGTTGGCCTAGCGCCTACACAGGTTCAAAGACCACCTTTCTTTTTCCAAAAGAAAGCTAGTCGCACCAAAGAAAAAGGTGGTATGAAAATCCTGTCCCCTGCAATTTATACTGATCAGAGGACGCTAACTTTTACTGAGGGACCAGTAAACCCACTTCCATTTATTTTGCAAAATCCTCATTTTACTAACAGCCTAACTGAGGCTTCAAGAAATGCAGCGTTCACTTTGTCATAATCTAGTCCCTGACCAAATCTATGTACTGGCCAGTAAGTACCTTCTCTATCTTCTATCAACGCTTTTGCTAATGTAAGATTAGTTATTTCATCAGTTACTACTGCACCTAAAACACGGCAACCAAATGATCTGAAAAGTTCCTTGGGAATATATTTTGAATGCATTCTTGAATGATTGGGTTCATGCATTTGCTCAGCATAATCTGGATCATCTTTGAGTAATTCAAGATGACTTCTTTCTAATTCCAACAATACCATCCCAAGACCATCTGACGATTGGCCAGCTCCAGCTGCTTTTTCTAAGCTTCCGGGTGTATAATGAAATATGGTTTTTAAGGTTGTATTAACGTGTCTACGGATATCATTTACTTTTATCCTTTCATCCCATCTACTTTCGAAATCAAACAATCTTCCTGAAAGTAGGTATAGAAAGAACCCGGTATTTGTTGATTCTGAATGCATATACGGTGGGGGTACGTAATCTATACCTTCCGTAAATGCATTAGCAACTAAAAGTCGCCTTACCTCTGCTGCAGTTGTCGCATGGACTCCACATAACGGTCTAACTTTGCTAATCAAAGGCGTTGGAAGAATGGCTCTAATATCTCTTGGTGATCTAGCAAGATCTGTCTGTGTTAGCACTTTTATTTTGGGGGATACCACATAATACTATCTCAGAAGTACTATATAAATGTTACTATTGATGATGTTTTATGCAGATTTACGGTTATTGCCCCGCCAATAGCCTAACCTCGTTCAGGCCAGCATTTATATAGAACGAGTGTTGGATTTACCTCGACAAAGAGGGCAAAAAACAAGGTTGCGTCCTCAGAGCTGGTCAGGGGGTTTGCCCCCTGCAAATTTTGTTTACAAAATTGCGGTGCTTTGTTTGTAAGGACAAATTGATAAGAAATTTGTCCTGTTGTAAATTCGATAGAATTTACTATAGAAAAACAAATGCCACCTGCAATTTCTTTTTATCAATATAATCTAACAATACCCCAGACTCACGACCGAAAACGTTCTAGTGACAACTATTTATTAATTTTCCCATCGTATAACCCTCATGTACATGAAGATCCATAGTGATGCCCATGGAGTTATTGTTGCAGCCTGCGACAAAGATTTGATAGGTAAAAAACTTGAGCAGGGAGCGGTTTTCCTTGACCTTGAAAAATATAAAAGTTTTTACGTTGGAGAACTTGTTGATGAGAAAACACTGGAAACACTATTAAAAGCTAATAAATTCAATTCAGCAAATTTAGTAGGAAAGAAAGTAATAGCCATTGCAATTAAGGTTGGTCTTTTGAGTAAATCAGATATTCTAACTGTGAACAAAATACCGTACGCCCAGGCATATAAACTCTGATATTGGTAAACCACACATAACCAATAACATTGAGGTGGAAACATGAAATCTATAACAGTAATTGCAGATGACAGAGTAGGTCTTTTAGCAGATATATCATACCTTCTTGGAAAAGCAAAAATAAACATTGAATCGATTGGACTGGAAGTCGTTGCCGGCAAAGCAGTAATGTCTCTTACTTTGAAAGATCCTGAAAAAGCTAAGACTGTCCTAGAACATGCTGGATATGAGGTCACTGAAACGAACATGATAGTAGTAAAACTAAATGACCAACCAGGAGAACTTGGAAAAATTACAAGTATGATGGCTCAGGAAAAAATAAATATTGAGAATATACATATGCTATCAAAAGATGGTAAAGCTACGATTATAGCTATTAAAGTGGATAAACCAAAAAGAGCATTAAAACTTCTAGAACCATACCTTGTAAATAGAGAAGAATTAACTGGTGTAAATTAATCCAACTCCAGTTCAATCTCTTTTTCTTTTTTATTTATTTTAGCATTAGGCAATTTATTCTCAAGATCATTTATATTTGTTTTTTCAGCCATTGCTAGCAATGATTCTACTTTCTCGTAATTTGAATAAATAAAATCGCCTTTTGCCTTAAGTTCTTTTTCTTCCTCGTTCAGAGTAACCAAACGAGCTTCCTGCTCTTCTAACCTTTTTTGCAATTTATCCAGTTCAACATTACGCTCCTCTTTTGCATTTAGATAAAATAAATCTGCAACTTCGCTAAGTGTTTCAAATGACTTAGTTTCAAAATCAGAATATTTGGAGAATTTTATTAAACCATAGTCAACTATTTGGCTATCTTTGTAGAAACCTACTGGAGCAAGATGTTTTCTTATAATATCTAATTGAGAAGTTATAGACCCTAGTTCTGATTTTGTCACCGTATTACCAGGCTTCTTCTCTTCTATTTTACAAATAGACAATATTTCCTTCGCGTATTCTTTTCCAAGTGGCATCTGAAGAAGTGCACTTATTATATATTTCTCAGATAATGCATCTTCTAGTTTTTCCTTAACGTTTGATTTTGGATAATTGTATTCAACACCACGTTTTATTTTTCTGTCTTTCCATTCCTCATCCTTAACTGCAAATAAGGTTTTTCCATCTCGCACCAGTACAAGATTACCTTTGGCAAATCCTTCATAAACTAAAGTTCCTCCGTCAAACTCAAATGCAATTATCCTATCATTGTTTATCTGTTTTACTGATATTAGTTTACTGCCTTCTAATTCTTTTCTTAACCCTTGAACGAAACCGTCTCCTTCTTCACCTTCTTCCATGAATTTTGAGGCATTAATTCGCATGCCTAGATCTATGGATAGAGAAATATCTCCAAGTTTTATTCTGTACCTGCCTTCGGCTATGAAGTATATCTTATTGAACCTTCTGCCTAGCAGATTATCAAGTTCTTTTAGTATGAACTGATATTCTATGTTTTCCATCGGTCTGCCCTGTGGGGCAGATCTGTCGACCCTTCGGTTCTCCATCGCACGCATATAAAAATTGTTAGATGATAGAATATTTATATAGATTGAATTTATGAAAAAACCAATGTCTCGAAATATAATTTCTCGATCAGTTTGTCACGAGGGCAAAAAAATCGTGACAAATCTCTCGAGATCAAAACGTGATCTCTCAATGGATGCCGAAACAGCGTTATTAGCAATAATGGATAAAGAATCCCTGGAAAAACTAGTAGAGGAAAAAATAGATGAATTTCATGGTTTCCTGAGCAAGGAAGTTGCCACTAAGTTAATAGCTAAAGAGAAAGGACTCTTGAAAAATGAAGAAAAGATAGTAACTATAAAAGAAATTGCAGCAGGAGATAAAAACATCTCACTTGTGGCAAAGATAACAAAAGTATTCCCAATAATAGAATATGAAAGTGGCAAAAGGTCAAGAAAAATAATGATTAATGATGGAGCTACAATTGCTATAAAACTATGGAACGAAGATGTAGAAATTGTAAAAAGGCTCAAGGTAGGAGATGAAGTGAACATACGCAGAGCCTATGAGAAAAACGATGAACTAGCACTCAGTTATTCAGGAGAGTTTAAACTTTCTAAAAGTGCACCATTTTCTAAAATCAGTGAATTAGAGGATAATGCAATTGTAAACCTAAGAGGCACAGTCATAAGCAATCCTACGATTGGTATGCGTGAACTAGAATTCCAAATTTCTGATGGTGAAAATTCAGTTAAATGCATAACTCCAATAGACCTAGAAGTAGGAAAACACTTGACTAAAGATGATGAAGTGATAGTTGAGAATGCAGTATTCTCTAAAGGCGCCATAAGACTTCTCGGAGAAAGTAGATTACTAGTAAGAAAAACTAAAGGTATTATTGCTGGCAATGTAACTACTATGAATATTGTCAACGAAGTAATAGAACTGATTATAGGTGAACAAAAAGTCAAACTTAACAGAAACGAGTTTCTTTCGCTGATAAAAGTAAAAGTTGCCGAAGATATATCACTAGAGGCAATTGCAAGTCTTAAAAAGGATTCTCTGTTAAATACTTACGTCCGGATATCCGGACTTAACTAATCCAACTATGCTCTAGTTGGTCTTCCGAGGTAAAACGATGGCAAAAAACATCACTCTTAAAGTTGCTGAAGCATTCCAAAACGATATAGGTCGTGGAATCATAAGAGTAGACTCCAAAGCAAAAAATGAATTGGGAGTCTCCACTGGAGATATAATAAAACTTACCGGCAAAAAAGCTGCTTTAGCTATAGTTTGGCAAGCTCATCCTGATGATGAAGGACTAGATATGGTTCGGACGGATGGAATCCTTAGACAAAATGCCGGCATAGGTTTAGGCGATAAAGTACAATTAGAGCAGGTAGAAGTAAAAGAAGCAAAAAAACTAGTTTTAGCTCCAAAAGAACCAATGAGATACTCTGTAGGTTTTGACCAATATGTAAAAAAGAGACTTATCGGAAAACCAGTATTAAAAGGTAATTTATTACCTGTAGGTATATTCGGCACTTCTATTCCACTGGTAGTTGCACAGGTAATTCCCCAGGGAGCAGTTATCATAACTGAAGAGACAGATGTAAAGATAAAAAATGAACCGATGAAGGATCTAACAAATATCCCCACAGTAACTTACGATGATGTGGGCGGCCTCAAGGATACACTACAAAAAGTAAGAGAAATGATTGAACTACCACTAAGACATCCTGAAATTTTTGAGAGATTGGGTATAGACCCACCAAAAGGAGTTCTACTTTACGGCTCACCAGGTACTGGAAAAACATTATTGGCAAAAGCAGTTGCCAATGAAAGTGATGCTAATTTCTCATATATAGGTGGACCAGAAGTTATCAGCAAATACGTTGGTGAAAGCGAAGAGCGACTTAGAAAACTATTCAAGGAAGCTGAAGAAAACGCACCTAGCATAATATTTCTAGATGAGATAGATGCCATTGCACCGAAACGCGAGGAAGTGTTCGGAGAAGTAGAAAAAAGGATCGTTTCCCAACTTTTGACATTAATGGATGGACTTAAAGCTCGTGGCGAAGTTATAGTTATAGGAGCTACTAATAGACCGGATTCTCTTGACCCCGCATTGCGAAGACCAGGAAGGTTTGACAGAGAAATTGAAATCGGAATTCCTGATAGAACAGGTAGAAACGAAATATTGAATATTCACGTAAGAAACATGCCTTTGGAGCCAGACGTTAACATAAGCGAACTAGCTGCAATAACTTATGGTTATACTGGTGCAGATCTTTCACTATTGACAAAAGAAGCTGCGCTTAAGGCACTACGAAGAATTTTACCTGAGATAAATATCGAAGACGAATCCATACCTGCGAGTGTACTTGACAAACTAAAAGTCAGCAGAGATGATTTTTTCAATGGATTACGCGAAGTACAGCCAAGTGCACTTAGAGAAGTATTCGTTGAAAAACCAAATGTCAAGTGGGAAGACATTGGTGGCATGGAAAACGTAAAAAGCGAAATACAGGAAGCTGTAGAATTGCCACTCAATACACCTGAAGTATTTGAAAAGATGGGCATACGACCCCTTAAGGGAATATTGCTCTACGGACCTCCTGGTACCGGAAAGACACTATTGGCAAAAGCAGTTGCAAACGAAAGCAATGCAAATTTCATAGGCATAAGCGGTACACAAATACTTAGTAAATACGTTGGTGAAAGTGAAAAAGCAGTACGTGAATTATTCAAAAAAGCCAGGATGGCAGCACCTTGCATATTATTTATAGATGAAATAGATTCCATAGCACCAATACGTTCAGGTACTAACGAAGGTCACCATACCTTAGAAAGAGTAGTAGACACTTTGTTAACTGAAATAGATGGATTGAGAAGTCTGAAAAGTGTCGTAGTAATTGGAGCTACAAACAGGCCGGACATGCTAGATCCCGCACTTATGAGAGGCGGCAGATTCGACAGAGCAATTGAAATAGGAATACCTAACGATGCTGGCAGACTTAAAATACTTGAAATACATACTAAAAAAATGCCACTTGATAAATCAGTTGATCTGAAAGAATTATCACAGATAACTGAGGGCTACACTGGAGCTGATTTGGAAAATCTTTGTAGAGAATCCGGTATGGCAGCAATAAGAGAAGGTGGAAAGAAAGTAACTAAAGATAATTTTGCGTTTGCACTAAAAGCAATAATTCCAAATGTGAGGAAATCTGATATTGAAAGTGTACAAAAATTCAAAAATGCCACAACGGCAATGTATCGATAAATGCTGGTAAATGCTAGACAAGCTTGTCGCTCAGAGCGACAAGATGTCCATTGTTCGATATGTCGAACAATTGGAAGGTAGAGGCTAGAACGTTATGACGACAAAAATAGCAATATTTGGAAAACTATTACTAGTTTCACTTGCCATTGCGTTAGTAACATTTGCACTTTTGCCTGAAGCGGGATTTTTATTTCTTACAAAAATAATTGCATTTGGAATTGCAATTTCCATTGCTAGTTCTTTGATTTACCCTGAATTAAGAGGCGTGAAAAAGGGAGATCCTGTTTCCGTAGTCACAAGTTCTTCGATACCTGCATTGATTGGCAGAGTAGGAAGAGCACTGTCAAACGGGAAAAAAAGCAGCGAAATAAGAGTGCGTTTTGATAATGGTGAAGAAGCTATGGGAATCATAGAAGGTTATGCAGGTTTTATCTCTCCACCTAAAGTTAGAATTTTATATGAAGAAAGAATAAACGAGTAGATTTCATGGATTTAAGTGCGCACATTGAGAAAGATGAATTGTCCCGTGGGACAAATATCTCGACAATAAGTCTCGATGAGGCTAAGCATATAATAATATCAGTGCTTGCCATTTCCATAGCATTTTCCATAGCGTACTTGAATACAGAAAACCAAAATGGCATAAGTGTTTTCCTTAAATATCCTGCTAGCTTTTTGTTATTTTGTTTCTTTTCACTTGTAGGAGTAGGAAGCGGTTTTATACTTCACGAACTTGGACATAAAATTGTTGCAATCCACTATGGAGCATATGCAAAATTCAACATGTGGACTAAGGGACTCATTTTCATGTTCATCACATCTATTTTTGGAATGTTATTTGCAGCACCTGGTGCAGTTTATATTTATTCGAGCACCATAACGAAGAAACAGAATGGTATAATTTCTGCTGTTGGTCCAATAATAAATTTAGTAATAGCATTGGTATTTGTATTTCTTATGAGAGTAAAACCGCTCTACATTCCATTTCCATTTGAAATCCCAGTACTCGTAAGCACGAATAATATGCTTGATGTTTGGCTGCTTGGAGCACAAATGAATGTTGTTCTATCACTATTCAATATGATACCTGCATTTCCTCTTGATGGTAGCAAGGTATTTATGTGGAACAAATTTGCCTGGGTTGGAATTGTTTTAGTATGTATGATTATAGCAGTAAAAATATTCTCTTCCATAGATATAGTGATAACATGGCTCGTATTAATGGCGATTGCACTTGTCTTCTCTAAACTTGTTTTCAGGTCTTGATTATGGCAAATAAACTAAAGGGCGCTGAAGCAGTTTTGACAAAAACAAAAATTATCGGAATTTCTGCACTTATTAAAGATAGAATACCGAAGAGCTATCGAGCAAACGAATTGGATAATAAATTAAGAAGAGAACGAACACGTGTAGAAGCAAGACTTTTACATAAAGCCAAGTTAGCTGGTGTACTCTGTCCGACAGTGCTTGAAGTAAGAGAATTTCAACTGGTCATTGAATTTTTGAATGGTAAACGACCGAAGATGAATGAGCGTATTGCGCTGGAAGCAGGCAAACTACTTGCAAAACTTCACTCCGCGGGAATAATTCATGGAGATTTTACTCCAGCTAATCTAATGGAAACTAAGAATGAATTGTGCGTAATTGATTTTGGTCTTGGTTTTTTCTCATCAGACATTGAAGATATGGCAATTGATGTCTTGACTATGCTGAAGAGTGTAAATACCCAGGTTCATACTGATTTTCTTAAAGGTTACTCCATCGCTAAAGATTATTCAAAAGTAATGCAGAGGCTGGAAGTTGTAAAAAAAAGAGTTAGATATGCGTTCTGAGAGGAAAAACGAGTAATTAAAAGCTTCTGAATACTAAGCATATATGGGCTAGATTGGGGCCAGGGGTCCCAGCACCGTACATCCCCTTTAGACGGGTCGAAGACCCGGGGCGTTATATAATTCTAAGATGCCTTCTGTTTTAAGCGTCGATGCTCTGCCTCATATGGCAGTCTTTACGCATCAACCGAGCCAGATCGAAAGAAGCAACTCTAAATGCATAAAACTGTGCTTGTGAGATACAGAGTGGAGCTGATGGCAGAAGCTCCTTCTTAGTGTTACTATGGCCAACCGGGATGCCCATTTTGAAACAAAATGGGCTGAATTTACTAACAAGTAAATCGGATGCCCACTCTACTTATGATAAACTAAGGTTCGTGGACCTTTGACGTGTATTCACGTCAAAATTTGTCACGATTTTTTTGCCCTCGTGACAACCCTTCCTAGTCTTCAGTTTCGCTTATAGACGGAATTCCAGTCAGTTTGCCCTAAAGGCAAATCCCTCGAGCATAGCTCTCGGTCACTCCGCTATCGCTACGTGACAGCCAACACGTATCTGTTCTTTCTTGTAAATCGTCAACTGTCGAAAAAAACTACATAAAAAGCAAATGTTTTTAAACGACCTCTTAGTCGTTATCTCGGTGATCAATATGTGTAATGGAACATGTGGAATAATAAGCGGACTTGTAGTTTTAGTATCAGGTCTATCGTTTACAGGTTTAGTTGGAGCATTAACACCAATGATAGGTGGATGGTTGCTATTATTATATGGTTTAATGACAGTAGTACATGGACTTAAATTATGCCCACAATGTGCTGCTGGTAAAAAGTAGTTTTTTTAATTTTTTTTATTCTACTATAAATTCTATCGATGTTAAAGAATTCTTCTTTAACAGTTGTAAATCGCAAATAGATTTACTCGAATTTACAACAGGACAAAATTTCCCGACACGATTGTTGCTCGTGGCAACAATTGCGTGGGCACAATTATTTTCCGCAGAAAATAATGTGCATTGACGCGTTTTCGCGTCAATTGTATCTTTTTCCTAATTGGAAAAAGTTTGTTATCATTTTGTCCTTTTATTATCTTTTTATATTAAACAATAGAAATGCCATTGGGCCCTAATTTTATTGGTAATGATAACCCTAGTGATTGCAATTCTAATTCGAAGGAACCGCCTTTGTCGTGAATAGTCATTTTATCATCCATTCCGTGCTCAACCATACCTAGAAATTGTTTATCATGCACACCTTCTTCTACTAGGAATAATGTAGTAGCTTCTGCATTCTTAAGCCGTCCTCCAACTACCTGAAGAAATTTAACCAGAGATTCCTTAGGATTGTACAACATTAACGAAGAAAGAGAGTAAAATACTACACGTAGTTTCTTGCCAGCAGTACGATTGATTACCTCTTTTATTGCTACAGACATATCTTCCAGCGCACTTGGCCCAGGAACATAGATCAGTTGTTTAGTTGCATCTGGAACAGGCATACCTAAAGTAGAAGAATAGCAATCTATGAAAAAAATATTTTCATCAGTTAAGTCTATTCCTATAGAAGAAGATTTATCTTTTAGCGATTGTGGAGCGCCATCAATAAGAAGTACTAAAATTGCGTCTTTCTTTGATTTTAGACCATCACCAAGAAAATGAAATGCTAAAGCATTTTTTTCCATACCAGTGGGACCCATGAGAAGCATATTAGATGGATTTTGATAACCACCTTCTAGGATAATATCCAGTTCCCTTATTCCTGTACTGAGCCTATTTTTCCTTAGAATAGGCATGTCCTTGTCTACACCTAGAGGAGGTAATTCTTGCATGAATTTAATTAGTGTGGAAAATTTATAAATAAGTGCTTAGAACTAGAGGTTGAAGCTAGATAGTAGAGGGTTGAAGATGAAACTACTTTCCAGACTAACTACTAGCCGTAATCGACATTTTGATAAAAATATTTACCGAAAAGTATAACATTTTAGTAAATGGAGTTACCAAAATGCGCATATATTCTACGCTTTGGTAAAATTATTTGACGAAATGCCCAACATTTTGGTAAAAGTATTTGCCGGAATGCAGAAAACAGAAGAATTACTGCCCTATGGTTGCTTAGAAGTTAAATTTTTATGAGTTTTTAGAATTAGCCCTAATTTATCTATTGCAAATGAAATTAGTACAAACAAAACTAGTAAAAGAAAACTAACCAGTATGGCTGTTGACCAATCAAAAATTTTTATTGAAAACATTTGAATCTCATATAATGAAACTGGTATTAAGAATAAAGTAAACATTAGTATCCAGTATCGAAGTGAATTTCTACCTAAATATTCAAGAATAGAACTGAGTTTAGATACACGTTTTACGCGATCGAAAGCAGCGTAACATAACACCCCAAAAACTGCAGAAAGTTGAATGAATGATGGCGAAACCCGCATCTTATCTATAGAAAATATCAACAAGGTTATTAAAAAAATCGCCAGTGATGATACAAAAACCTCTTTGAAGGAGCTTTTATCATTTTTAACTAGTCCTTTGCCGATTACTAACCCTGCAAGTGAAAGCGGTAGATAAAACAGTGCTCCATTATACCCACCTATATAAGCTGAATCAAATATGGCAACTCCGAATTTAGAAACTAAAATATAGTAAACAAAAGTTAGTAGTACCGAAACTATGACATTTAGATAACTGGAAAAATAAAAAAATAATGAGGATAGAATAAACATTAATGCGATCAGCATCACTTCATCCATGCCAAAGAATGCTCCGCTTGAGAACAGAGATAACATAATAGATATTCCTGCAAGCATGGCAAATCTTTCGATAATATCTAAAACGAGAGTTGAATTTTTTATTCGTTTAGACATAAAAAAAGCAGTTGAAATGCCACTAGCAAAAACAAAAATGGAAAGAACAAAATCACCCATGTGCACTGCTCCGGCAACATTGTGTGTGAGAAAATCCGGCAACTCTTTGGTGATCCTCAAGAGTATGGAAAAGAATACCATACCTAGAATAGCAAAACCTTTAAGTTGGTCTAGTGTACGATTTCTAGTAATTAGCTCAGATGGCATAGAATCAGAACTATTTCCCAAGAGTAGTACATTTGAGCGTCGGCTCAGCCCTACAACATTCCCTTACCCAGCTAGTATCTGAATTACCAGTAAGCATTAATGCTATTACTACAGGCACAACGATATAAATTAAAATTCCGATTAAAGCACCAGTAAACATTGCAGTTGCCCAGACTGTCGCCCTTGCCCTTGTTTCTGCACCTAAGACTTGACCTAAAGAGTAGACAATGGCAGATAAAACAGCTAAGAGAATGGTAACTAGTACAATAAGACCTTGAGCACTAACACACAGTGTTCCCATTGCTCTTTGGATGTTAACTAAGCCGCCCGTACCACCACCGCTATTATGCCCTACAGTGTGGTTTGCAAATGTAATGGAAATTAGATTAACTAGTATGAATGAGAGTAGAAGATATTGACGAATCTTAAGAAAATTATTGAGTGTGAACATGATTGTTTACCTTTAGATGAAATAAATTAAAAAGAAAAATAAAAAAAATAAAAGATAAAATTATCTGACATAATAACCGCATGGGTCACCTGTACCCAGTGGTCTACCAGAAAGCATTCCGATTACAACTGGTACAACGATATATATCAAAATGCCTATTACTGCGCCTATAAACATGTTGGTTGCCCATACGCTTGCACGTGCTCTTGTTTCAGCACCAAGCATTTGACCAGCTGCGTAAGTAACTGCACCTAGAATTATCATTAAGATAGCTGCAACACCTAAAAGGCTTTGTGCATCTCTACATAATGAAGTTAACGCGGTTTTAATATTACTACCACCCGTAGTTGATGCCGCTCCTGCAAAAATCATGCTCGCAAAACTCAATAGCATAACTAAAGTAACAAATATTTTTCCGAATTGATTTATCCTGTTCATCATCTTAAATACGTCCATAAATTTTCACCTTTTAACCCTCAATGGGAAGTTATTAAAGTTATTAAGAAATAGATAAACATTAAGGTTTAAAAAGGTTATATATAAGAAAAATTAGTGAAATTACCTATTAATATTAAGAACACTAAACAAATGATTTTTTTACTTCTAATAGTATATACTATTACAAGACTTTTTATTGTATCTTATGTACCGCTCGTTAAAGATGAAACGATCTATGCCATGATGATAGAAGAACAGGCAGAAAAACCAACGTTAATTACAACATTTTTAGGCTACGATGTAGGCTGGAAACCACCAGTGTTCTTTTGGATTTATGCTTCTTTTATTAAAATTCTAAAAGTGTTGCCACTACCTCTAGAGCATATTTATAGACTACCAACAGTATTTTTTGGAGCTGTAAATGTAGTTCTAGTTTATTTTTTTATAAAAAAATTACATACACCAGAAATTGCTTTTTTGACTGCATTAATTTATGAATGCTTATTTCTTACAATTTATACCGATAATTCAGTCTTGACAGATACACTAAACATGACATTTGTTTTTATTAGTCTTTTATTTTACATAAACAAGAAACCTACGATGAAAAATTTTATCATCGGCGCAACATTTGCATTTCTAGCGTTCTATGTCAAATTTGCACTTGCATTTATAGTTCCCGTTTTAGTTATCAGTTATTACTTTTTTAATGATGAAAAATTTGATAAGAAAATTTTTCAGAATTGTAAATTATCAAATTTACAATATGATAAAAAAATATTAAAAAATCCAATATTATGGTACTCTTTTATCGCCATACTTTTAGCTCCAGTTATATATTATTCTTTATTTTCTGATAAAAGTTTGACAGAGAACGTATACAATAAAGACATTTTGGATAGATTTCTAAGCATACTAGAACCCATAAAAAATATCGACATCGCCAAAAGTTCTTTAATAGGTCTTTTTTTCCTTGTGAGTGTATTTTTGGTCATTGGAATTGCAGGATTGAAGAACAATTGGAAAAAATATTTATTCTTTGCTTCCTGGTTAAGCCTAATAGCATTTCCAATATTCTCAGGAAATTATCTGCCTTGGCATTTCTTACCAATAGCATTGCCATTGGCATTTTTTTCTGCCATAGAATTAAGCTATTATAAAGAAAAATATTTATTCGATAGATTCAGCGCATTTATTTTAATTTTAATAATAATAGTTAATCTAGCTTTAGGAATGATGTTCTATGATGACCTAAAAAATGGGATTATGCCTGAAAAAAGTGCCGGAGAATTCCTTGCGTTTAAACAGAACGTAGCAATAATTGGAGATTATCCCCCCACAATAATAGCATACAAAACACTGAAAGAAAAAAGAAAATTAGGACATATACTTGATTATGGCTGGATATTAGGATCTGGACAACAGGATAATGAAAGCTATCAGAAATTAGGCCAAAAATATTTTGAAAATATTAACAATATTGAAAATGGATCTTTTGCCAAAATGTTTTACGTAGACAATAAAATATTTAGAAAGGATACTAACATCAGCAAATTCGATTACCTGGTGGCCATAGGCTGGAAAAGTAAAAATGGAAAACTTATTTGGAACAGTACGAACATAAATATTTATGATATTAGTTCAGGAATAAATAAATCAGTTGTATCTTCTCAATAATTAATATGACTGGATTAGCTGAAAACGTTTTAATTCTAGCATTATTTTAATAACCGTATTAAAATCACCCTAAAACTAGGAAAAATCGTCCACGAAAATATTTTTCTCAATAACCTTATAATGCCTACGTTTTTCAGACAAACTTAGAGTTTAGTAGGCACTACGGAAAATTACTTTGAATATACCTTAGTTATCAAAATTGATAATTAAAGTAAAAACAAAGCTTAATATACCTTAGTTATCAAAATTGATAATTATGGTAAAAACAAATAAGATTATGATTTTGAAAGAATTACAAAAATACCCAGTATTCACTGCCAAAACTATTAGAGATATTACAGGCAAAGAAAGGCAGTATGGCAATCTGATACTTCATAGATTAAAAAAAGCAGGTCTGATTTTTAAACTCGAGAGAGATAAATATACTGTACATGAAGATTCTTGGATAGTAGCTTCAAATATTCTATGGCCATCATATATATCTGGTTGGGCAGCCCTCCAGTATTATCATTTAACTGAACAACTCCCGTGGCGCATAGATATAATAACCACCGGGCAAAAGAAGAAAAGAGAAATAACTTTTGGAAATTCAAGAATACGTTTCATTAAAACAAAACCAGAATATATGTTCGGATTTAGAAAAGAGCATTATCACGGTTTTGAGATATTCATAGCAGAAAAAGAAAAGTGTATTGCAGATAGTTTTGTTTTTAAGAAAGTTTCGGACGAAGAATTATTAGACATCGTATCCAAACATAAAGAAGAGTTAGACATAAGATTAATAACTAAATATATAAAAAAAATGGTTCGTCGTCCATGGGCGAAGAACGCCGAATATTTTTTAGAGAGGCTCAATACACATGCTTAGCAGAAATGAATTGGAAACAATGATGCAACTGAAACGACTCAGTATTGTCCAGACTGAAAAAGATTATCTTCAAAACATTCTCCTTTATACGATATATTCGGTTGCTGGTAGAGAACTGATTTTCAAAGGGGGCACATGCTTATACAAGGTATATGGCCTGAATAGATTTAGCGAAGACCTTGATTTTTCCTTAACTAAATATTTTGACTTTGAAAAGTTAGTGAAAAAGATATTATTTATGACAGGACAAACTGGATTATATGGAAAGGTAAAAACATTTGAAAAATATCAGAATCAGTTTAATATAAATATGGAATTCAAAGGACCACTATATTCAGGAAATCCAAAAAGTCTATGCTTTATAGGTCTTGACATCAGTATGCGTGAAAAACCATTTTTATCACCGGAGAAGCAAACTTTGAATCAGTTCTACAAAGATATACCGGCATTTGATATATTTACAATGGATTTAAGAGAAATTCTTGTAGAAAAAATTGCGGCAACACATGACAGAAAAAAACCAAGAGATGTTTATGATATTTGGTTTCTTTTAAAATTTAAAAATGTCCAAATTGATTATGAGCTTCTGCAAAAAAAATTGAAAAAACGTAAAATATCTTTTGAAAAAGACACATTTCTTCATAAGATACAGGAAAAAGAACCGATGTGGAAAGGAGATTTGACACCATTGATTGCATCAGAATTACCCCCATTCGATCAGGTAAAAAAGGAGATTGAAGAAAGATTATGAGGTTAAATTATGAACATTAAACTCAAAATAGGTAAAACCGTCCACGAGAACGCTGCACGTTACTACGAACAGGCAAAAGAAGCCAGGAAAAAGATGGACGGGCTTAAGCAAGCAATAGAAGAAACAAAAAAGGAAATGATTAAATCAGAAAAGAAAGCTAAAGAAAATAAAAAACTAATAAAGACTAAAAAAGAAAAAAAATGGTTCGAAAAACTGCACTGGTTTTACACTTCAAAAGGAAAAATGGCTATAGGAGGAAGAAATGCACAGCAAAATGATCAGGTAGTTTCAAAATACATGGAAGACAGAGACTTGTTTTTCCATGCTGATATCCAGGGAGCTACAGTGGTTATATTGAAGGATGGCATAGATGCAGAAGACAGTGAATTGTTAGAAACAGCACAGTTTGCAGCCAGCTTTAGCAATGCATGGAAAAACGGTAATGCATCTGTGGATGTCTATGCGGTAAAAAAGGATCAGCTTGCAAAACATACAAGTGGCGGTTATATCCCAACAGGGGCTTTTGCCATAACTGGAGAAAGAAAATGGTTCAAGAAAATGAAGATGGCTCTAAGACTTGGTAGAAGCCCTATGGTAGAGGGTGGAGGCATACTGATTGTACCTGAGAATTGTACTAAAAAGCTTGAAAATGAAGTTACACTTTTTCCTGCTGCTGCCGGAAAAGACAAGGGAGAGTTAACAAAAACTCTTGCGAAAAGATTTGCTGTACATCCTGATGAATTAATGGAAGTACTGCCTAATGGGAAAACTAAGATGGTGTACAAGGATTAAACTCGAATAGAAAAGTATATTATTATTAGTTGTAATATAAGTCCAATTATTAGTAAGGGTAACCGAGACTAAAGACTCGAAACAGGAAACACATATGGCACAAAGACTTGAAGTAAATATTAAGAGCAACATTAAGGATGTTGTAGGCGACGGAGTACTGGCCAGAGTTAAAAATGAATTGAATATTACACTTTCTTCAGTTAATTTCGTAGAAGCGTATAACATAGATGCCGATCGAGAAGTTCGAGGAACTTCGAAAGATGTGACCGAAGGTCACACTGAGTTATCAGAAGAAGAACTTGATAAACTTGGCAGAGAAGTTTTTGCAGATATTATAATTCAGGATTGTAACTACAAACAAACTACTTTTTCAGATAAATGGAGAATTGAAATCGGTTACTTGCCAGGTGTAACTGACAACGTAGGAAATACCGCAAGAGAAGCGATTTACGATGCTCTGGGAAAAAATGTAGATGTTTACTACTCACGAGTTTTTGCAATTGAAGGAAAGGAAATTGAAGAACATGACTGCCAAAAAATCGCTGCGTTGCTCCATAATCAGCTTATTGAAAAGGCAATGATCAATAAACCAAATGATTTGATAGTCCCATATATTCCAAAAGTAATCCTCAAGCATGAACCACACATAGAAAAAATAATGTTGCCAGTATCAGAAGCAAAACTCAGACTACTTGCAAAAGAACGGCTACTCGCTTTAAGCATAGATGAATTTAAAACAATAAAAATATATTTAAAAGAGCCACAAGTAATTGAGGAAAGAAAAAGAGTAGGTCTAGACCATAGACTTACTGATGTAGAATTAGAAGCGATAGCACAGACATGGAGTGAACATTGCAAACATAAAATATTCAACGCTGAAATAAATTATATTGAAAATGGAGAACCTCATGCAATAAACTCTATATTTTCAACATTCATAAGAGGAGCAACAGAAACAGTAAAAAAACCGTATATAGTGAGCGTATTCAAGGATAATGGAGGAATAATAAAATTCAACCATGATTATGATATCTCTGTAAAAGTAGAAACACATAATGCACCAAGTGCTCTGGATCCTTACGGAGGAGCATTAACTGGAATACTAGGTGTACAGAGAGACATTCTTGGGACCGGTATTGGATCTTTACCAATAGCTAACCTAGATGTATTGTGTTTTGGATATCCTAACGAAACCCATGTGCCAAAAGGAATAATACACCCAAAAAGAATCTACCAAGGAGTAACAAAAGGAATTGAACATGGTGGAAATAAAATGGGTATTCCTACGGTTAATGGATCAATAACGTTTGAACACGGATTTACTGCACGACCATTGGTTTATTGTGGGACAATCGGAATCATGCCATCTAAAATAGGCGATAAAAAAACCTGTGAAAAACACATAAAACCTGGATACCTCGCAGTAATGGTCGGTGGAAGAATAGGCAAAGACGGCATTCATGGTGCAACTTTTTCTTCTCAGCAAATAGATGAAACCGTCCCACAAAGTGTTGTTCAGATAGGAGATCCGATAACTCAAAAGAAAGTTCTTGATTTTGTAATAGAAGCACGAGATTTACAATTGTATGAAGCTATAACAGACAATGGTGCAGGCGGCATATCTTCAAGCATTGGAGAACTTGCACAACTTAGCAATGGTTGTGAAATATATCTGGAAAAATGCCCATTAAAATATGTGGGATTAAATCCTTGGGAAATATTAGTTAGTGAATCGCAAGAGAGAATGACGCTCGCAGTGCCTATGGAAAAATTAGCAGAATTACAAAAAATAGCCAGGAAACATGCTACCGAAGTAACAGTAGTTGGTAAATTTACTAACAGTGGAAAATTCCACGTAATGTTTAGAGATATTACAGCTGCTTATCTTGATCTTAGATTCCTTCACGAAGGTTTACCACAATTAAAACTCAGTGCAGAATGGAAAAGAAAGGTATTTCCTGAACCTTCAATAATTGAAACTGATCTTGGGATAATATTAGAAAGATTATTGGCATCTCCAAACATCGCATCGAAAGAAGAAGTTATTCGTAGATATGATCATGAAGTGAAAGGCATGAGCGTCATAAAACCATTGATGCGAGGACCTAATGACGCTGGCGTAATAAAACCGGTATACTCAAGTGACGAAGGACTCGTAATAGCGCATGGGATTTGTCCCAAATATATCCAAGACAGCTATGACATGAGTTGCATGGCATTTGATGAAGCTGTACGGAATGCGATTGCAGTAGGAGCAAAATTCGGTTACATGGCTTGTTTGGATAATTTCTCCTGGCCAGACCCAGTTAAATCTGATAAAAATCCAGATGGAGAATATAAATTAGCTCAGCTTATTAGATCATGTATTGCAATTTATGAAATGGCAACAGATTATGGTGTTCCGATAATTTCTGGAAAAGACAGCATGAAAAATGATTACTTTTACGGAGATGTGAAATACTCCATACCTCCAACACTTCTAATCACTGTTGTCGGAAAGATAGATGATGTAAAAAAAGCAGTGAGTGCTGATTTAAAACAAGCTGGAGATTACATTTACGTTCTTGGAAAAACCAGGGATGAATTGGGCGGTAGCGAGTATTACAAATTATTCAATGGACTAGGAGATAAAAATCCCAAAGTACACAGAGAAGAATGCATACCACTCTATCGTGCTCTTGGAAAGACAATGGAAGATGGATTGGTTTCCAGTTGCCACGATGTAAGTGATGGTGGTTTAGCAATTGCACTTGCAGAATGCACATTTGGCACCGGACTTGGTGCAGATTTAGACATTTCACTTATACCCAGAGAAAACGAGAAAGAAGATGTACTTTTATTCTCCGAAAGCGCAGGAAGATTTGTTGTTTCGGTTAATGAAAAGAATGTTTCTGCTTTTGAGAAAGCGATGCATGGAACTAATTTTGCAAAGGCTGGCAGAGTTCGAGGAGATAAAAGATACATAATAAGAAGCGGGGAGAGACTTGTAATAAACAAAGAAGTGGAAACACTTAGGAACGAGTGGCTAAGCTTAGGGAAGAGGGTTTCTTGACACTGTCTTGAGTTGAGGTCTATGAGTTTTGAGTCTTAAGATATTATTTTGCAAATACAAATTTATACCATCTTACCATGGAGGTACCTTCTTATATAAAACTCAGATGATTTTTCATCTTGTGAGTTATTCCAATTTATATCTATTGTTGACTGATTAGGATTTTCTGTAATCAATTTTTTCATACATATAAAGATTATACAAAACCTCTATAAATGTAATCAACTAATTCTTATTTCATGCTAACCAAAATCAAACACCACATAGCTAAAATGCTGGCAGATGCTGCAGATATTAGTGAAGAGAAAACTTTTTCTAGCCTTGAATTACCTAAGAACGAGTTTGGAGACCTGACTAGCAAGATTGCATTTGTGCTTGCAAGTGAGCAAAAAAAGAATCCGATGGAGATTGCTAACAGTATCGTTGTGAAACTTCCCAAAGACGAATACGTTGCCAAGGTCGAAACTAAAGGTCCATACATAAACTTCTATTTATCTGATAAATTTTACTCTGAACAGGCAAACGAAATAGTAAAATTGAAGGATAAATTTGGTATAGGTAAAAAAACAAATAAAAAAGTTATGATAGAATATTTCCATGCAAATACTCACAAGGGCGTGCATATAGGTCACATACGAAACATCTCAATAGGAGAAGCATTGGCAAGAACGCTTGAATTTGCAGGTAACAAAGTGATAAGAGCTAATTTTCAAGGAGACATAGGCATGCATGTTGCCAAATGTCTCTGGGGTTTCATTAATATTTACCATGAAAAAGCTCCAGAAGAAAACCGCGGTGTTTGGTTAGGTAAAGTTTATTCTGAAGCTTCCGGAATGACAAAAGGAAACGAAGAACTAGAAACCCAGGTCAAAGATATTAACGTCAAGCTTTATACAGGAGATAAGAAACTTACAGCCCTATTGAAAAAAACAAGACAATGGTGTCTTGATGATTTTAAAGAATTTTACAAAGAATTTGGAGTAACGTTTGATGAACTTTATTTCGAGAGTGAAACTGAAAAAATAGGGACAAAAATAGTTATGGAAGCACTCAAGAAAGGAATAGCAAAGGAAGACCAAGGTGCGATAATAATGGACCTTAAAGATGATGGTCTCGGAGTATACGTACTAATTACTAAAGAAGGCTACCCGCTCTATTCAACCAAAGATATCGGTCTTGCAAAAATAAAGTTCGACAAATATAAACTTGACAGAAGCATTCATCTCGTTGGAAAAGAACAGGAATTCCATTTCATGCAGCTCTTCAAGGCTTTCGAAAAATTAGGCATGGAAAAAGCTGCCAAAGTTTCCTACCACCTCATTTATGATTTAGTTATGCTTCCGGAAGGTAAAATGTCCTCACGGGAAGGAACGATGGTGCTTTACGAGGATTTGAAGACTAAACTAATGGAACTAACTCGCGTTGAAGTAAAGAAAAGACATGAAGACTGGGATGCGAAACAAGTAGAAGAAACCGCAAGAAAAATAGCTTTTGCTGCATTGAAGTTTTCCATGGTAAGGAAAGAGAATAACAGGATTATAGTATTTGACTGGAATGAAGCATTAAATCTTGAAGGAGATTCTGGACCATACTTACAGTATGCATATGTACGTACTAACGGCATTCTTGAAGGTTATAAAACTTCAAGAGATGTGGCCAACAAGCTTGTTGTTCAGAGCAACAAGATGTCCACGCAATTGTCGAGCGCGACAATGCGCACATTGTTCGAAACATCGAACAATTGTGTTGTTGCATTGCAACAATCGGAAGGCCACACCGATATAGAGAAAGCTGGGAAAAAAGAAATAAACGTTAAAGGATATAGTTACACTAATGAAGAGAAAAAACTCGTTAAACTGCTTTCTGAATTCCCGGAGGTTATTGAGAGGACTGCCAGCCACCTCAGTACAAACACTTTGGCGCAGTATTTGTTAGAAGTAGCATCATTTTTCAATAAGTTTTATGCATCTTCCCCAGTGCTAAATGCTGAAAAAGAAGATGAAAGAAATGCTAGACTAGAAATAGTAAAGGCAACCAATACCGTATTGAAGAGTGGACTGAGTTTACTCGGAATAGAATGTCCAGAAAAAATGTAAGTTAGTGAAATGCTATGGCAAACTTAGCAATAAGACATAAAAAAACAAGGATAAAACTACCAGACTCCAGAATGCCAAAGCATACTGATCCGCTCCAGGAAGCATTGACAAACTCAAATCATGTTTCTAGAAATACCATTGAAAATAGAAAATTCCATAGAGCACTTGCCAAAATAGATGAAACCGTAAGACAGATAGAAAACAGAGAAGCGTGGATAGAAATAATTGAAACCGCAAAAAAATCTGATAAACCTGGCTCTTACCTAATTATGATTTTGAATGTCAGCGGATGCAATTATAAAAGAGCTGAAGAGTTTCTAAAAGTTCTAGAGCAGATAGCAAAAAGAATAAAACTTAATAGCGCATTACCTTTTGATAAAAATTCAGATAGAAAAGAAAAGGAAGATACCACAACTGTAAGAGATACAATAAATGAATTATTGAATATGAGAACACCTCAAGATGCAGATAATATCTTACAAAACCTAAGTCTACGAGCAAAGAATATGCTACAAGATAATGGCCTAACTGTGATTAGAAAAAGAACGAACAGAAGAATAATTACAGCGTGCGTTAATCTTGAAATGCAAATACCACTTGAAACTGGAGGAAACGTTTATATCACATATAATATGCCTGAGACATTATCAGAACTTGCAGGCTGGGTGAGTAAAAATAGAAGAGACGTGTATGTGGTAGACAGAGCTCTTGGAGAAGGAAATGGTGAATCAAAACTTTCCATGCGTTCTAGGGTAAGCTCAACCCTACAACATGAGTTACAGCACTTATTCAATGCATTTTTTGGATTTTCCCGTGTTAATGATGAATATTGTGCTTATTTAGCCGGATTTTCATTTGGAAGAATAAGAAGTAAACACATGACTATGCTAAAAAAACCGGAAAAACGTAGCAATGACGCTGCAAAACAAGCAATGTCAAGAATAAGTGAGGAACTTAGACAAATTAACGTTGATATAAAATTAAGGAATAGAGGGCATATCGCAGAAGTTTGCAAAGAATTATTAGAAAAATTTTATCTGGAAAAAACAGGATTGTGCTACGGTGAACTTATTGCTCCTTTTGTTGCTCAATTATAAATTTCACAACCTGATCAAAATCTTTTTTATATCCAAATTTAGCAAAGTAATGAAGTATGTTTCTAACATCTCTTTCTAAAAATTCCTTTGCTCGCGGATGACGAATAACGACAGCCTGTCCGAAATCTATGAGGTATGGAGCATCCTTAGCAAGAAGTATATTGTACTCACTTAAATCAGTATGAACAAGACCTGCAGAATACATTTTTTTCATGTCAGAAATTATGGAATCCAGTTCTGCTTCACTAGTTGGACCAAGAATATTCATTGTAGGATATGGTAACTCCCCTTCTCCGATAAAAGTCATTACCATTACATTCTTATCAACAAAAATAGGTTTTGGTGAATGAACATTTGCTTGTTCGCATATTTGCAGATTCTTGAATTCCTTTCTGGCAAATGCTATGGCAATGTCAAATTCATTATTTTTTATCTTCTTAAATCTTGGATCTCCTTCAAGATATTCTGAACGCCTAAAAAAGAACGAGGTTTCAATTTTGTATATCTTTACTGCAAGATAACCGCCTTCTGGAGTAGTTGCACGAAATACGTTTGCTTCTTTACCAGTGGAAATAGGAAAATCTACAGATTGAAGTATACCTTTTTTTATAAGTTTGGAAAGGATTTGTAAAGTAGCCCTATCAAATACTTCGCTCTCTACCTTACGTTCTGCTTTTAGAACTCGGCTATCTTTGGAACGTTTTTTTGTCATGTTATCTAACTAGAGAATATGATTGATTATATATAACCTTTCTCTTTCAGAATTCGTGCCTGCAGTGGATTATATCTCCAAACGATATCTCCTTTTATGTCCCCCTGTATTTCCCAAGGTTTCATGATTACGACATCGCCTTCCTTAACCCAAATAGTATTTTTCATTCTACCAGGTATCCTGCACATGCGTTCCTTACCATCTTTGCAGGCTACTTTCATCCTTGAAGCTCCCATCATACCTGAAACTACCCCTAGCATTTCCCTATCTTCTTGTCTAGGTAATCGCATCCTTCTTTGTTGTTCTTCTGGAGTTAGTTCTGGTCTTTTTCTGTTATCCATAATCAACCTCTAATAGAATTCCTTGCACCGCATGCTTCACAGATTAACTGCTTAATGCCATGTCCAAGCTCTTGAATATGAGTATCTGGCTTTTTGCATTCTTTACAAACAACATACCTAGTTACAAAGTCTTCGAGTTTTTTATTAACAATATCTGCGTTTATTTTTCTTTGTAAGATTAATCGTTCACCCTGAAGATCAGTAGGAACTGCCAACTCCTTGGAAAGATATTTCATCAGCAAAGTTTTGTCTCTTCTGATCTTATCGCAGACTACCTGGAAGTTTTTTAGGAAAGTTTTATTTCCTTCTGCGAATAACTCGAATTTAGGTATTTCGAATCTTTCACCAGTACCGTGTGCCTGTTTTGGAAGGTTAGCATAGATATTGTCAAGTGACTGCTCGTAAGTTTCATCAGTAGTGTTAGTCATATTAGTCATATTAGACACTTTATAGAGAGAAGTTTATAAAGAGTGAATATTTAGGGTTAGACCTAAGGAAAGCAGGGTCTACTTAATTGCAGGAGTATATAACTATATTATGAAGATTAAACTTTTATTCGCTGGATTGTTTGTGGGAATTTTATTGTTAGTTTCTGGATGTTTGCAGGAACTGCAGAGACCACCTAGCATGGAACCTCAGGGATTTGGATTACCACTGCCAAATAATGCCAGCGAAGTGCCTCAGAAAATCAAGGATATTTATCTTGAAACACTGAAAGATCACCCTAAAGCCGAACTTTCTGCCTGCATTGGCAAAGGTGAAACTTACGGTTTAGCATTGATATATTCGATTTCAGAGAGTTATGGGTTCTCTGCCTGGTACGCATACTATACGATTAATGGTAATTTGATAACAAATGGATCATTTTCTGATGTTCAGACGTACACAGTAGATGGAAAACCAAGCTTTAGCTCAACAAAGATTCCTGAGACAGGGGAATGTAAAAATATAGATATGACAAATACTTCTGAAGTTCGAACAAATACTAACGATTTGCCTAAAAATGTTTCAGATAAATTTGACAGTCTCAAAAATGAATATGGAACACGAGAAACCTTTCGTGGCATTATATTGAATAGTTGCAATAGGAACAACGAAACACTTTATGTAGTAGCTGCAAGCGATAAATTCTCTGGGGATTTTGTTTACTATGATAAAGATGGAAAACTAGTTTCTAGTGAGTATTATAGCGATATGGGATATGGTAATGACAGTAGACCAAATAGGATATATTTAACGAATCATACTTGTACGACTATAAAGGAAGAATTAGGAACGTTTGGAAATCCGTTTACAGAACCACCAGTAGCTAATTAGATTAAGTTCCTTCTTCCCAGCTAGGTTTTACTATTCTAATTCTAATAAGGAAAACAATATGAACTTAATCATTGGAAGAGATAGTGATACTATGAAAAACATTATTGTTATCTTGCTAATCGGATTTTCCCTGCTTATTGCAGGATGTGCACAAAAACAAGAAGTACCGAAAACGGTTTTAGATAAGTACGAAAATTTAGTAAATAGGTATAGCACTAAGTATTATCTAGGAACAGAACTTTCAGCGTGTACAAACGGCAATGAAACAAACAAGCAGATTTACTATATTCGAGCAGGCGAAAAATCCAATGGGGAAACACATTACTATGGTGAAGATGGATCATATGTAGGAAACTACACTTGGATAGATGAGATAACCCCGAATGATCCGAAACCGCCGATTGACATAACAAACTATGATTGCAAATTAATCAAAAAATTAGATGCAATGATCGAGGGTTAGCTAAGTATGTTTGTCTGCAAAATCCTTGACGCAATTGTCATGCTTGACAATGCACCCATTGTTCGTTGCAACGAACAATTGGGAGTTGCCGCAACTTCAAGTCCCTTCTTCCCAGCTTGCAAGATACTTCTTCTGTGCTTCAGTTAATGTATCAATCTTTACAGACATTGAATTAAGTTGCAACAACGCAATATCATTATCTATTGATTCTGGTAAAGTAATTACACTTGATTTTAATTTTCCTTTATTCTTCACCAGATATTCACAGGCCAAAGCTTGACCACAAAAAGAAGTTGACATTACTTCTGAAGGATGACCTTCTGCTGCACCAAGGTTAACTAGACGACCTTCGGCACACAAGTAAATACTCTTGTTACCTACCTTGTATTCTTCCAAAGAAGGACGCATCCTTCTCTTTTTATAAGCTTTATTTAGTGCTGCAACATCAATTTCATTATCAAAATGACCGGAATTAGCCAAAATTGCACTATCTTTCATTTCTTTTACATGATCTAGAGTAATAACGTCTCTATCTCCAGTAACAGTAATGAAAATATCTCCAACTTTAGCAGCATCGTTCATCTGCATAACTCTGAATCCATCTAACACTGCTTGTAGTGCTCTGAAAGGATTTACTTCTGTAACGATTACGTTTGCACCCATGGCACTCGCACGCAGTGCAACCCCTTTGCCACAGTCACCATAACCAGCAACCACTACAGTCTTACCAGAAAACAGAACATTAGATGCTCTAATTATACCATCAAGAGTAGATTGACCAGTACCGTAATAATTATCTAGAAGATGTTTGGTGTTATTGTCGTTCACTGCAATTATCGGATATTTTAATGCGTTGTCCTTCACCATTGCATGTAAACGAATAATCCCAGTTGTAGTTTCTTCACAACCGCCAATTAGCTTTGGCAATAATTCCTTATGCTTCGTATGGATTAATGAGATGAGATCGCAGCCATCATCTATAGTAAGATCAGGCTTATGAGAAAGGACGAGTTCTAGAAATTTATAGTAATCTTCTTTATTTTCTCCCTTATGACCGTAAACATTCACTCCTTCTTTCGCTAACGCAGCAGCAACATCATCTTGAGTAGAGAGTGGATTACAACCAGAAATAGCAACTTTTGCGCCTCCTGCAATCAGTGTTCTAACTAGCACTGCAGTTTCTTTAGTGACGTGCAATGCCATACCAATCGTCAAACCTTTGAATGGTTGTTCCTTCTTGAAACGTTCCTTTATCGAGAGTAATGCGGGCATCCTCTTCTCTGCCAATTCAATGTTAAGCATTCCTTGTTCTGCCAGTAAAATATCTTTTATCTGATAAGATGTCATAGTATTACCTCTTCGATTTGTTTCAAATAACTTTTATTTTTACCACATTATTTTTAAGTTCAAAAATATTTTAATTTAATAATAAAATTCGTACCAATATCTTAAAAACCTGTTTATACGGACAAAAATAGTAACTTGTGTCTAATTATTCATGATAATGCCAAATTAAAAGACTTTCGTTATAATATATAGAAATATGAGGAGAGTTGTAGATAAACAAACGGAGTTTACTCAAAGAGTATATGAGGTTGCAAAAGATCCATCACTGAGCAATAGACAGGCAAAAAAACGACTTATTGAATTAGCAAGAGCTCATTTATCGCAACTTGAATCAGATGGTTTTTTATTTGATAATGGCTGGTCAAAAAAAGGAAGAGTCATTGGAAATGTAAAAATAAATCCGGGATTGGTAGGAGTTGTAATCGCAGCCGGGAAAATACAATCTCGTGCACGATTACCTGGAAGACATTTTGTTTTTCCACTATGGGAAATAAAAACTCTTAATACAACTATCCAAGGTTTTAATGATTCCTATGAATTGCCATGCAAATCCGGGCTATTAACAACTATTTCAATAAAATTAAGATATTCGCTTTTACCTGAAAAGGCTCCGTGGATTTATGAAAGAACAATGGGAAATTATAGTGAATTACTTATTGAACCGATAATACTTCAGGTAGCCAGAGAGATTTTATCTCAAACCGAAGAAACAAAGGTTATAGGAGAGGCGATTCGCTCAAACATCGCACAGACGCTAATAATTGTGCTTGAAAAAATTGGGTTCCGTATGAATCAAGTAGCTATCCAGACAAGATTACCAGAACCAGTAGAAAAAATAGTTTATGCTAACAGACAAGCAGAGGTAAAAAGAGCTAAAGCCCATGGAACCGCAGATGCTACTAGAATTAATGCAGGTGCTAATGCTTATGCTGCAGGTCTGATGAATTCGCCCGAAGTTATAACTCCAGAGTTATTGAGAAGAATATCTCTAGAACACCCTGGATCGTTAAATGCGATGGCAGCATCACGAATTGCTGATAAAGTAATAGACTTAGCTGGAATTTACTTGAAAAGACAAGGTCGCATATGAGGTTTTTTATGACAACGTTAAGACAAAGAACACTAGGCGCGATAAAACAACGAAGAACTGGAGATGGCCTAGCTAAATTTATTATGAATGAAGCACGAAAGGAAAAAATGAAGACTTTTTTAACCTGGTTCGGTGCAGCAGCTATTTTAAGTACATCTTTAGTTTTTGCTTACCGCAAAGAGCTTGGTTTTGTAGCAGAACCTGAAAAAGCTGATGGTGGCACAACAGAAATCTCTGAAGTTGTAAAACCAAGTTTAGAACTAACGAAAGAAAATGTAATTTGGAGATATGTTTTTCGTGATAGATTTGATACACCTGAAGCAATAGATATAAAGGAAAATGCAATTAGAATAATAATAGAGCTTCACGCACCTTATCCTAATGTAAGTTTGGCTATAGTTAAAGGAGAATTAGATAAGTATACTGGAACGTTTAAAAGAATGCCTTTCCCTGATAATGCTAAATTATTAGAACAAATACCTGGCGACCCAGATGAATTTAAAATAGGTAATATAAAACCTGCTCAAGAAGTAATTTATCGCTATAAATGCAGTAAACCGCCTTGCGATGACTCTATACGAAACATGAAAATACGTTGTGAATCTGGTATGCTAAGGGCAATTGAAGACAATAAAATAGTGTGGAGTTTTGATACGCATTTGTGTGAAGAGGTTGGAGGTATTATCGATATTTCTACTATTGGAATACGAACAACACGTGTTATGCAGTCTGGCTCAGATAGGATATACTACCAGCCCGGAGGAAACTTTCTAATATTAGTTAGTGGAGATAAAATAGAATTGAGATCTTTAGATGATGGTTCCGTATTCTGGAGTTATGATTACAGAAACAAGGATCACCCTGAAAATTACCCTGAAGATATAATAAAACCATATGTACCACGTATTTATGGAAACAAGTTAGTATTAGGATTGCCAAGTGAAGAATATGACTTGGTTGTGCTCAACATCGTTAATGGAAAGAAAATATTTACAGCTAACACTAGAAACCTAATTAGTCGTGATAGCCAGTATGCAGTTGGACCGAACAGAGATCTAGCGTATGTAGTCGGAATGGAAGGAGATATAATTTATCTTGCATCGAGTAAAGAAATTGCAGCTTTCAGAATTCCCACCGCTAAACAACCAGATGCGAAACCAGATGAATAATGAATATTTTTATTTTATATAATAGAACCAACAACTGCTCAAACGTAACCTCTCCCATTTTTAATGTTTCCATTACTAAGTTTGGAATATCAACTTTTAACTTAGAGAAGGTCAAATCATGGCAGATATAGAACTAATCGTCGCAGAAAAACCAAAAGTAGCACAAAAGATAGCTGAAGCTATAGGTGAAGGAATAACTCAGAAAAAACTCGGAAAAATAAGCTACTACGAAGGTAAAGCAAATGGAAAACATATATTAGTTGCACCTGCAGTTGGACATATTTACTCATTAGCACAGAAAGAAAAAACTAATGATTATCCTGTTTTTGACATAGAATGGAAGCCAGCATACGAGGTAGACAAAGGCGCAGATTATACTAAACAATATATAGACCTATTAGAAAAACTATCAAAAAAAGCAACTTCTTTCGTGAGCGCATGCGACTACGATATAGAAGGCAGCACCATAGCATGGAATGTCTATAGATTCACATCAGCCAACGGAAAAGAAGCTTCGAGAATGAAATTTTCGGCAGTTACAACTGCGGATTTGAAAGATGCCTATGAAACCAGAGGAGAAATGGACTATAATAATGCACATGCTGGTGAAGCAAGGCATATCCTCGATTGGTATTATGGTATTAATCTATCTAGGGCATTAATGGCAGCAGTAAAAAGCGTGGATCGCTGGAAAGTTATGAGTATAGGAAGAGTACAGGGACCGTCATTAGGGTTACTTACAGAATTAGAAAGAAAAATTGCAGCATTTGTTCCTACACCCTATTGGGAGTTAAGTATCTGGATAAAGGATATAGAGTTCAAACACGCTAAAGGCAAATTCCTTGATGAAAAAGAAGCGAAGAAAGCATCTGATAATACTAAAGATAAAGGGACAGTTACAAAAGTAGAAAAGAAAGAAAATTTACTCTATCAATACCCTCCTTTTGATTTGACGAGTTTGCAAGTGGAAGCATACAAAGTATTTGGTTATGTGCCAACTAGAACTTTAGATATTGCACAGAAATTGTATGAAGGATCTCTAATAACATATCCAAGAACAAGTTCACAACAATTTCCCCCAACCATAAAACTTACGCCAATAATAAAAAAACTTGCAGCACAGGAAAAATATGCTGATTCTGCAAAATATCTTATAGATAATAGTTTATTCAAACCACTGCAAGGCAAAAAAACTGACCCTGCTCACCCTGCAATTCACCCAACTGGCTCTGCACCAAGCGGCATAAGCGAACAGGAAATGAGATTATATGATTTAATAGTAAAAAGATTCCTGGCATTATTTGCACCACCAGCAAAACGAGAAAAAACTAATCTGGAAGTAACTGGCGGAGAAATTTACGTCGCAGATGGCATGAGAATTGTGGAAAAAGGATGGATTAACTTTTACGCTCCTTACTATAAAGGCGAAGATATTGAATTGCCTAAGTTTGAACAGAACGAAACAGTAACATTGGAAAAGAAAAAGAAAACTAAAAAGGAAACAAAACCACCAAACCGTTATACCGAAGCAAGTGTAATAAGTGAACTGGAAGACAGACACCTTGGTACCAAAGCTACTCGGGCAACAATTGTTGAAACGCTTTTCAAAAGACAATACGTAGAAGGAAAAAGCATAAAGGTCACTGATTTTGGACTCAAAGTAATTGACGTGCTTCAGAAATATGCTCCAGAAATATTAGATGAAAATCTTACAAGAAGAATAGAAGACAATATGGAAAAGATACAAGACGGAAGCATGGCAAAAGAAGCCGTAATAAAAGAAGGGAAGGAAATTTTAGTACAGATACTTGATAAGTGGAAGAAAAACGAGCACAAAATAGGCACAGACCTCATGGGTGCATTGCAAGCAAGTCAAGAAAAACAAAGTTTTATTGGTAAGTGCGACAAATGCCCAGATGGAAATCTCAAAATAATAAGAATGAAAATGGGTAAACAATTCATAGGATGCAGCAGCTACCCTAATTGCAGAAATGCTTACCCTCTACCTGGAAGTGCATTTATTACAGTAATGGAGAAACCGTGTGAAGCTTGCAAAAAACCAGTAATTAACGTAGTGAGAAAAGGATTGCGACCTTTCAGCATGTGCATTGACCCTCAATGTCCTTCAAAGGCTAACTGGGGAAAGCCAAAAGAACAGAAAAAAGATGAACCAAAAAAGATCGAATAATACCAAGGGACACATATGAGAAAGATTAGTGAAATAAACGTAAAAGGAAAAAAACTAATTGTCCGAGTAGACCTCAACTCACCAATAGAAGGTGGAGAAATTCAGGTAAATCCTAGAATGCACGCTCATGCAGCCACGATTGCAAAACTTAGCAATGCTGGTGCCAAGGTCATAGTAATTGCTCACCAGGGAAGAAGGGGAGATGATGATTTTACTCACTTGCATAGGCACACTGAATTACTAAAGGAAATAACAGGAAAACATCAGATGAGCTTCATCGATGACGTGATTGGTGAAAAAGCTAAATCTGCTTTAGCAACTATGAAAGATGGAGATATTGTAATACTAGATAATGTGAGAATGCTTAACGATGAAACCAAGGAAAAATGTAATGGACAAATAGTTAAAGAACTTACACCACTTGCTGATTATTTTGTACTTGATGCATTATCCATTGCACATCGTGGACATGCGAGCGTAGTAGGTTTTGCAGAGGTTTTGCCTAGTTTTATGGGATATGTTCTCGCAGCAGAAGTAAGTGCAATTGAAAAAGTAAAAAATAGTAAAAATGTAACATTTTTCTTTGGTGGATCTAAAGTAGAAGAATCATTTGACATTCTTAGGCACTGGTTGAATGAAGAAAAAGTGAATAAAGTACTGGTTGGCGGGGCACTTTCTATTCTTTTAATTTATTCTGCAGGATATGGTGTTGCAGATTCCTATGAATTTCTTGAAGAAGGTGGATTGCTAAAATTCGTCGATGAAGCAAGAGAAATACTAAATAAGTTTGCAGATAAAATTGTTTTGCCGATTGATTTTGGAATTAGCATTGGTGAAGAAAGAAGGGAAGTTGATTTTGACAAAGTAACCCATGGACAGATATTTGACATTGGTGAAAAAACGATTGCTAATTATGCGAAAATAATTTCAGAAGCACAGACAATAGTTGCCAATGGCCCTGCTGGAGTTTACGAGTTAGAGAAGTTTGGCAAAGGAACTAAAGGAATTCTTAGTGCAATAGCAAATAGCAAAGGATTTTCACTCCTTGGTGGAGGACACACTATTACTGCAATAGAGAAGTTCAAATTGCCTAAGGAGAAGTTTGGTTATGTTAGCTTGTCAGGCAAAGCACTTATTGAATATCTGTCTGGAAAAGAGATTGCTGGATTGAAAGCACTTGAAGAGAGTGAGAAGAAGTTTAAGGTTTAATCACTGATTGCTAGATAGTAGATGTAGAAGCTTGAAACTATAGGTAGTAAACAAAACTCCGGACTGAAACATTTATATTTTTGCCCCCCCCCTAATTATCTTGGTGATATAATATGCCAAGTCCAATACCAAGACCAGTAAAACAAGGAGTAGAAGAATTTTTTCAATCAGTTAACGTTGAATTTGGACACAATACTTTTGATTACCAACGGAATGGACAAACCACAACTTCTACTGCAACCGGAGACTTCGTATTCCTAATTCGTGGAGAAGATATGAAAGTAAGATTTGGATTGAGAGAAGTAACTAGCAAAGAAATAAGGTATGATATGTCCGATAAAACATATTATGCAAAGCTTCCTAATGGGAAATGAGATGTATTCCAAAGCACAAATGATTTTCTTGACTTCAGTTGTAAAGGATCAGATAATTCTTGGGTCAATGTCAAATTAAAATTGGAGTCTAATGAAGGTAGTTTTGATTATATAAAATACGGTCAAGTAAACCAGACTACTGTAAGTTCTAATAAGTTTATAGACATAAAAACTGACGAACGTTCTGGAAATCAGATAGAAATAGGCGCAGTTTACATCGCTAACCTTGGCAGAACCGTAAGATATACTGACCAGCAAGAACCTGCAATTCTAGTGGAAATGCCAAATAGAAAATGGTTAGGTGGATCTGATAGCTCTGGGAACTTCTTAAGTCAAATAATTTATAGACAACATGAAACTGGAAAAAGTGTGAAACTGAATCTTCAGAGACCATAAATTGTCGACAAAAGATAGTTTTATATACTTTTTCTACTAATCATACTTAGTATACAAAATATACTAAGACGGTGAAACTATGACAGAGTACATTTCAAAGAAAATACCTCGAGAAACAGATGTTGTATTGAAATATGTTCAGGCACACTACCAACTTGAGAAAGGTGCAAAAGCAACTGAAGCAGAAGTACTGGATTATGCAATAAAGCATGTCGCAGAAGAACAGTATGGTTATGCAACTAAGAAAAAAGTCAGAAATGGTTTAGGTTTATTGGGCGGTGCGGGAATTATAAAAGGAGGCAAAAAAAGCTCTTCTGAAGATATAGACACGATAGTCTATGGGATTTGAATGATACTACTTGATGCAGATTTCTTGATTGCTTATTTCAGAGAAAATGACCAACAACACAACAGAGCAGTAGAGATAATGAAGAGCGTAAATGAAACTACTTTTGTCACTACATCAATTATCAATGAGATTTTTACATATATAAAGGCTAGAGATGGCGGTAAGAAAACCAGAGAAGTTTGGGAATGGATAAAAAATTCAGACATAGAAATAATTGAAATAAACAGGATAATTGAAGAGATAATATATTATGTAGAAAAATTCGATGGCTTGAGTTTCGGAGATGCGAGCAATATTGCCATTATGAAACAACTTGGTATTGAAAGAATTGTTTCCTTCGATTCTGATTTTGATATTATACCTGGAATTCGTAGGATTTACTGAGGCTCGTAAGTACATGTAGTTTCATCAGTGCTAAATGTAAACTGCGCCTTACCTACACGATTTGCAATTAATTGCTGAATGCTTCTAGTATATACTGCTTGCAGAATTGACCCCCTCTCATTTATGTAACCAGCGTCTATTCCTACAAGATCTAGAGAGGAATCGACTGCACCGTCATTATATGCGAATACAGCTACAAAAGTCTTAGTTGCATCATCAGCAATTATTTTTGTAAACGAATATCTGCCAGGATTATTACCACGATGAATAAATCTAGGATCCACATTTGTCGGAACTGTGTTTCCTCCTGATGGCTCTATGAAAAGAATTTGAAGCATTTGCTGATCGTGGGACAGGAAAATTGCTCCTTCGCCACCACCATTAAGTGAAGCTACAAAAGTATTCGGATTGCTTGGAAATATTTCTCTGAAAGTGTTATTTCCATCTGCACCAAGTTCTGCAAAAAGACGAAATTCCATGGGCGCATATATCAGATAGTTAGACACTGTTCCGTCAGGGAAACTTAGGAAATCCCTTGTAATAGAACGTATGCGAACATTGTAGGGAGTCACTATAGTTGTATTAATCGAATTTCCTTCTAACATAATACCAAATGAACCATCTTCTATACTACTAGTGACATGGGTATAATCTCCAATATTTTCAGGATTAATATCTAGACCTTCGTAAGTAAAAGAATAACCTTTTCCGTTTCCTGATTGATCATAACCAACCCATCCGACAAGTGAGCCTGGAAGAAAATCATGTATTGTTGGAGGAGCTACATCTCTTCCGATTGCAACTATTTCTCCATTTTCATCTATAACAGTCTTGAGACCACTATCACCTGGATTGATGGCAAGTTGATCGATATGAGAAATAATAGCTATGTCTGCTGATTCCACATAAGGAAGAAACGTAGTTTGTCCCACATAGTATTGCACTGTTCTTCCGTCTAAAGTAACTACGCTATTAACAGTGTACTCGGGAACTGTAGTTTCTCTTAGCAACTCCCCACAACTATCAAATATTTTTAATGCAACTTCCCAATCAGCTCTAACATATTCAAGACTAATGGTAATACCAGTATTTGCACCGTCGTAATTTCCGTCAAGTACCTCACTTGAATTTAATTTTCCAGAAACGACTATTTTAGCAAGCATATATGATCGATAATTGGAATCGTAAAGTATTTTTCTATTTTCTCCCATCCATTCTATTTCTGGTGCTTCTTCTATTTCTGTTTCCGGATGAATAAGTAGAGGTGGCAAAACAATTGCAGAATATGCAAACTGAGCACCTTGTTTCAAAACAATAGTATCATTTGCATCAGAATAGGCAGTTTCACCTTTCAAAAGCAAATGTTGGTATTCCGTATGAGTAACTCCTGTGGAGGTAGTAAAAGTATAATCAGCAAATTCCGGAAGATTATTAACCAAGATAAATGGCGAATCCACACCTAGCAAACCTGAGAGGACTTCAATTTCGCTTCCGTCTTCATAATTACTGCTTCTCAGTGGAACTCCTATGTAATCGCTTGTTTCAGCAGTGCCAGTAGTAGTTGTATCACATCTTGTAGGTGAATTATAAGAAGTACATAAAATACCACCATCAGCAGTTGACCCACCGTCTTGTGATGATCCCCCGTCTCGTATCTCATGTCCTGCATCGTTATTGCAGATCGCTTCGCGACAGCCGATGCCACCATCTAATCTTTCAGAAGGTTCTACTGAAAAAACAGAATTGCGATTTGACAATGTGGTTACAGTTCTTATTGTATCATTGATAGTGCTATTATTTCTAGTTCCAGAATTACTGTTTTGAACACTAGAATCACCTAGAACGTCAGACTTATCTGTAAGCACGCATCCGTGACTAAAAAAAGCGGTTACCGTAAGTGTTACGGCAGCAATCGTTCTTCCGACTGTAGTTATTGGTTTAAAATGTAAAGTTTTCATTTTAATCTCTTCAAATTAGTTATAATTAATGTTAATATATAGAAACGTGTTTATAAAGGAGTATATTGTAAAAAACACAAAAAGAATTGAATTTTTAAGAAGATTACAAAGAAATTTAAAATTAAAATTACCTGCAAATGGGTTCAGTAAGAACCATTTCTACTTCAGCAGGTCGTCTTGCAACGTGTACAGTGAAACTTGATTCTCCCTTACTAGCTAGTATCGATCCACGATCTGTTACGAAGTTTATTTCTCGCGTACCAGAAGAATCCATGAAACTAAGTTCCGGAAGCCCAGAAAATGTTGACACTGGAACATAGTATGCTTTATCTTGAGCATATCTTCCATTGGGACTATCACGATTAAGACTTGCATTTGCGATATCATAATTGAATGCTAGAACATCTGCATTTCCTGCTGACAGTCCTTTTCCTGCATCTTCTGAAATAAGAACTACGAATGAATTACTTGTCTGTACTTCATTGGTTGCTGAAAAATCAAAACCAATAACATTGTTTAGACCTTGATCACCATAACCAAAAGCGATTACTCCCCCATATTCTATAGTGCCACCTTCTCCAGCAGTGAAATAATCTACAGAACCTAATCCGCCTTGATTTACAGAACCTACGTAAGAGTATCTGCCACTATCAAGTTGCAATAGGACTGTACCTGGTTTAAGTTGAGGACTCTCTGGGAAACCGCTATCTAAAGGATTAGTTTCGAGTGGCACATTTCTATCCTGTCCATTATCAAACAGTATAACTAATTTACTACCAGTACCTGCCAAAGAAGAAAATGCATCATGGACAGAAGAACGGATTGTAAGATAACTGGATGCATTAACAAATGTAGATATTACTGAGCCGTCTGGTCTAAAATTAAACCCACCATGTTCCGAAGTTACGCTTAAAGTATCGTAATCATTAGAATTTGATCTGTCCAAAGTGGTACCAAGATAGGTTAAACTGAAGTCAAAAGGATTGCTTAGAATATTGACACCTGAACCAGGAACCATCCAGTCTGTACTAACATTTCTGTAAACTAATATTGATTTTAGATGATCAACTAAATCTGAACCGAGATCTTTGTTTCTCCAACCAAGAGTAACTATCCAATCCTGATTGTGCTCTCTTTCACCATTAACTTCGATAGTACTATCACCATCTCTTAGAGTTATTTGATCGCTTAGAATAGACAGGTCTGCCCATGCCGTAGCTGGATCACCTGGAGAAATTTTGAATGTTCTTATAAGTATCTGTGTACCGCCATTGTCTAGTGTCAGATTTTGAGTTGAACCTGTTGCAATAGTACTCTGAGCTACTACAACATTAATTGCATCAATCAAGCTAATCGTTGCACGTATTTCTGAGATTACATCATCTAATCTAACTTTGAAACCGTTACCTGCATCTATTGAACCACCGACATTTACTCTTCCACCTGTGAATTCTTTGGACAATTCAACAGAACCACCTGATTTAACCTGTGTTTCGTTATCAACAGTTCCAACTCCAGAAATATCCATTCCGGTAATAAGCCACTTTTCCCCGAGAAATATTACGCCCGCCCTATGATTAGAAGTTGCATTATCGCCAAATGATTCACAATTTGCCCAGCTACCGTTTGCAGAGTTATCACAAACTGGAATACCAAAAGCATCTGAAGTAAATTTTAATTGATAAATAATATCCCTAAAACGAACAGTTATTTGATCATCAGCATCACGATATGCCGATTCTGCACTAACCCACAAGTTTTGTTCTTCCTGATATGCGTGTCCTGAAGCATTATCCACAAGAATTACTGAACTAAATGGGACAAAAGAATCTCCAGATATTTTGTATAATGTAGTTGTATTCTGTCCGATGTAACCGCCTTGACCATCGCTGAAAGGATTTGCAGTACTACTTGTTTCTGGTGTGGATAGATAATATTCTGACTCTCCGATACCTCGATCTTCTAAAGTCCTGTCAACAGTTTCTCCGATGAGGCTTTTTATGCTTACATAACACGTAGGTTGAGGAATACCACCATCAGCAGTTGACCCGCCATCAGTAATTGGTCCGGCGTCTCCGGTTTCCTGTCCCGCATCTTGTATTGAGCCTGCATCGACAGCTCCACCATCTCGAGTCTCAGGCCCAGAATCTCGCGCTGGTCCAACATCACTACCACCATCAGTTCCACCGTCTTGAGTTTCGGGTCTTGTGTCTTGAGTCCTGAATCCTGAAAATGGAGCATCGGTAGATGAAGCAATTGCAACTCCCGCAGAATTATTATTAGTATGATTATTTCCGATCCCCGAATTCCTATCACTAACTTTAGTACCATTAAAATCATCCGGTTTATCATGCAACACACATGCCTGACTAAAAAATACTGTTGCTACTGTGGTTGCGGCAGCGACTGCTCGTTTAACTACGGTGATTGATTTTGAATGTAAAGTTTGCATTAATTATTCCCCTCATATTAGTTATAATTAATGTTATTATGTAGCAATTTATTTATAAATGTACCTATGGATAAGTATAAAAGGATAGTAGGAGGACAAATTGATACAGAATTTGTACTGTTGTAAATTCGAGTAAATCTATTTTAGATTTACAACTGTTAAAAAAACAAATTTTTTAACATCGATAGAATTTACAGTACAATTAAAAAATAAAATCAGCCTTCACGCAAGGGACTAAAATGACTAGCACGACAACCAAGTTAAATGTGAAACCTCCGAATGGACAGGTTATCTTAGCATTGGAAGAACGTGGATTCTGTGTTGGTCTTTCTTCAGATGGAAAAACAGTTAAAAAAGAATCTAGAGTTATCTCTGAACTACAAGATATCATTAATTCTTCTACAGTAACATGGATAGACTACGTGGTCGAAGATTTCAAAAAAGACACTTTGAAAGTTGCAACTGAATTAGGATTTAGTGAATCTCTTATCAATAGTCTATTAAAAGCAGACAGAGGGGCGTATGAAGATTTAGATAGTGAAATGGGAATGATAATACCTGCAATAATAGTTGAAGGATTTGATGTAAAAGTAGATCCGCTCATGGTTCTCATAGGCAAAAATTTAGTCATTACTCTCCATACTACAGAGGTAAAGAGATTTTTCCGATTAAGAAGGTATGCAGAAACATTCATGAGAAAAATAAAAATTACAATACCACTCAGAGATAAAATAACCTCCGTTCTAATAAGAATTATAGGTGAAAATAACAGTAGGAACTTTGACCATTTAAGAGAAATCGAAGAAAACTCTGATAGATTGAGCAAAAAACTTTCAGATCCTAAAACTCCCAGAGAGGTAATTGGTAAAGAAATACACGAAATGAAACACGCATTAATCACTTACCTTACAGGACTATGGGAAACGGTGGATGTACTTAACACATTGAGATATGGAGATCCGGAATTACTAAGCGACGATCCTAAAATAATAGGAAGACTCGGAGCACTTGTAACAGAAGTAAATAACCACATTGGATTAGCAGAGCATTTAAGCGAAGTATTAGCAAGCGGATTAGAGGTTGTACAAAGTATTTACAATAACCAGTTACAAATTCTTAACAACAAAATGGCATTGCTTGTAGCTTATCTTACTATCCTAGGTACTGCAGTTTTAGTTCCGAACACGTTAGCTACAGTTTTAAGCAATCCTGTATATGGACTTACAATTGCTGATGAGGGATGGTTTACGGCACTAATTGTTATCTCTACAATAATCTCAATAATAGGATCATATTGGTGGGTAAAAAACAAGGGACTACTGCCTGAAAGAACAGATTGAAATTATTACAAATTTATTTAAGTTCTGTGTGAACGATCCGTTCACATCTATAAAACGAGCGTCTCATTTTACATCCCTTAGCTCATCCACAATTCTAATCATATTTATCTTGCCATATTTCTCAATGTGAATTATGCCGGAATCTTCAAGCTTCTTTACTACCCTATGTGCCTTAAGCCTGGACATGCCAGGCAATTTTGCAATTTCACTTTGAGTAGTCATACCATCTTTTTCTGTGAGCAGGTGCACTATTTCACGATCTTGGGGACTGAGAAATTTCATTATTATACTGATATTAGTTTGTACAACTTTCTTTTGTTTTTCCAAAGTTGAGTTTAGAATGCTATAAACAACAAGACCAGATAAAACTCCGAAGACTCCCATAATTACCATAAAGTGTAAATGATACATAAGAAAAGGTTCAAAGATAGATGGAACAGATTCCCCTGTGGATGAAAGTGCATATACAAAAACCAGCACTGTAACTAGAAATATAAAGATAGATATTACCAATATACCAATTACCAACTTTTTCCTGACATCCATTTTATTCCCCATTTGTTGTACGTTGTTTCACTATTTTGTAACTTCTATTTAGACTTAAAAACGATTGTTTCACAAGTTAATATATATTGTTTCAGATAAATGATACATTAA
>JAUSHJ010000065.1 GCA_030648615.1 Microcaldota archaeon
TGTTAAATAAAGAAACAATAAACCCTGCTGCCAAAACTATCACCAGTCCTATAAGAGCATTCTTGATTGTCCGCTTTGCCCCTTCCAGGGAATTAGGATTACCGGATGAGGACATGTATGTGTAACCTCCCTTAATGAGAAAGAACACGGCTGCAACGGAGGCGATGGCAGTAATGAGGCTTAGGGTGCTGTTGGTATAGTTGGTGATCTCTTGGGGCGTTGTAACCGCAAAGACTGGGGTTACAGTAAATAGAGAAAGCAGTGTTAGTATTCCCAATACAGTTAATAACCTTTTCATAAAAAGATAAATCACTTGGCAGAAAACATAGGCAGAGTAAAGGACAGATTTAAAAATGGGCAGGGTTTATTGACCGCCACTACCAAAAGCAGAATTTGCAAGTTGAGTTACAATTCCGGTCAACATATAAGCACCTAAAACAATTGTTAATCCTACGGCTGAATAAATAATGGTCTTTTTTGATTTTTCCAATGCTTCGGGATTACCAGATGAAGTCATGTAGCTAAAACCGCCAATTGCAAAGAAAATAACTGCAACGACACTACCAATAGTTGTTAAGACTCCAACGATACTTTTAAGAAAAGTGACAATTTGATTGACATTACCCGATGCAGTTTGAGCATAGGCCACGTCTGGAACCATTAAAAAAGAAAGAATAAGTGCATTAATAATTACTGTTTTTTTCATCATCCACCTCCTTTCGTAAATAACTTTGGGCAGAGGCAGAAAAACTTTCGAAAAATAAAAACCACTTCTATCGGGGGCAGCTAGGGTTTACGCTCGCACCATATCAGAACAATGTGGAAAAGTCAAATTTTCGGGGTTGAGGCGAAAAGATAGCCTGCTTAGACTATCTTAAATGTACGAATTTTGCTAGAATTGATCCAGACATGAGAGATATTGTTTTAACACCATATGCACCAATTCTTGTTGAATCAACAAGGTCAATTGGATATTCATTTGAAGCAGCGCTCGCAGATATTATTGACAACAGTATTGGAAAAGGTGCTAAAGACATAAATGTCAATTTTCGCTCTAAGGATGTCCCCTATATTGCCGTAATAGATAATGGTTGTGGCATGGACGAAAAAGAACTGGTTCTAGCTATGCGTTATGGGAGCAGGAGTTCTCTAGAGACCCGTGACGCTAAAGATCTTGGTCGTTTCGGGATAGGGCTAAAGGTAGCATCACTATCCCAATGTAGGAAACTTACAGTTGTAACAAAAAAAGATGGTGTAATTAGCGCGGCCAGATGGGATCTAGATCATATTATCGAAAAAGGTGATTGGGTTCTACTTTTTCTAGATAGTCAAGAAATAGATAAAATACACGATATAGACAAACTGAAAGAACAAGAAAGCGGAACAATAGTTATTTGGGAGAATTTTGATAGATTAATAAACGGGTCTACAGAACCTCAAAAAGTATTTGACGAAAAAATTGAAATAGCAAGGTCTCATATCGCTCTTGTTTTCCACAGGTTTCTCTCGACAGTCAACCCTATAAAAATATTTTTTAATAATTCTAAAGTTGAGCCGATAGATCCTTTCCTAGAAAATAATGCCGCGACTCAGCCCCTTATAGAACAAGAAATAATAATTGATAGTAGTGTCATAAAAGTAAAACCTTATATATTGCCATATGCATCTAAGCTTTCAGTAAAAGATAAGAAACTGATTGGAAATGACGATCTAAGACACAATCAGGGTTTTTATATATACAGAAATAAACGATTGATCGTTTGGGGTACTTGGTTCAGGTTAATAAAACAGTTTGAACTTAACAAACTAGCTAGAGTGCGCGTAGATATCCCTAACACACTAGACTCTATTTGGGAAATTGATATTAAGAAATCTACTGCATCACTTCCAGACATCGTGAAGCGCAACCTGATTGCAATTGTAGATAGCACAATAGGGCGTAGCGAGCGCGTTTATAAACATCGCGGACGAAACGTTAATAATGATGACTTAGTACATGTGTGGAACCATGTTGATAATAGGGGTACGCATCAGTATCTTATAAATAAGGATCTTCCACTATATAAAGCAATTGCAGATTCATTAGATGAGGAGGGGTTAAACTGCTTGGATTCGTTAGTTAAGACACTAGAAGACTCGTTTCCATACGCTGACATTTATTACAAAGTTGCCAAAAATGGCAATACTGCAGAAGAACCTACCTTAGATTTTAACGAAGTCTACAAAATTGCGATAGACTCAATTGATTATATTAAAAAATCCGGTGGAGATGTTAGCTCGTTCGTAAATCAGATGGATAAATATGAATATTTCTTAAAGTACCCGGATGTTATAAAGGCAATTAGAGAGGAATATGATAATGAATAAGAACCAAAAGCAAATTGTGTCTCATGTTATGATCAGCTTCGAACCGGGAGAAACCATAACAGAAGATGCTATAGCAAATTATGTAAATGTTTTCTCAAATATGTACCCCGTTAGTGGAATAGAAAAAGCAGAAGTACTTAAAGCTTTACATTCAAGATTAGCAATTCGCATGGATAGAGGTTCCTTCGTTAAGGAAAAGGATCATATTGCTTGGTACTATTCTGCAAAAAAAGACTTAAAAACTAATTTTTGGGAACGATATGTTTCATATTTAAAAACGGATATTGGATTTTCAAATGAGGTCGTTAACGTTCTTGATGCATCAACGGATGCAATGATGGACCTATTGGGAAATCCAGCACCAGACATTAATTTTCAAAGGAGGGGCCTAGTTATAGGAGACGTTCAGTCAGGGAAAACAGCCACATACACAGCTCTAATAAATAAGGCTGCTGACGCCGGATACAGGATAATTATTGTACTTACGGGCACTATAGAAAAACTTAGAAAACAAACTCAAAGTAGACTTGACGAAGGTTTTATAGGTTTAAACAGCACAGCATTTATTAATGATAGAAACAATGTTTTGGTAGGCGTTGGAAATATTGATCCAAGTATTTCCGGATGGGCTGTCACATCAACAACGAGTGATTTCAAAAAATCCATTGCTGAAAATTTGAGCGGTCGATTAGCCACAATAGAAGTGCCAGTTTTGTTTGTGCTCAAAAAAAATAAAAGTGTATTGGTAAAATTAGAACAGTGGT
>JAUSHJ010000062.1 GCA_030648615.1 Microcaldota archaeon
CTGCTATTTCAACTAATGATGCCCTGGCATTGTTGGAGATGAAAGACAGAAGTTTGACATCTGTATTATCTAATTCTTCTTCTTTGTTTTTTATCACTGTACAGAATATCTCCTTTTCAGTATTTTTAATTGGAAAAAGATAACTACGGGAGAACTCCAGATACTCGCTAATGATAGATGCATGACAATTAGAGATGTGTTCTCCGAATTGCTTTTTGAACTCCTGCCAGAACGTTTCATATTCCCAGATATCAGTAGCCCAAACACCCAATGCTAAATGAAATGAACCGTTGATACAGTAAATCACTGAGACATTCTTGGATTTAGAGAGATATGAAACTATATCAGCTTCTATTTTTGGATTAGCATTTTGCAATCTAAGGTAAACCCTATGGAAGGTCTGACCTAATTTGGAAAGATTTAGCACAGTATAATAGCCTTGAATTATGCTTCGCTTTTCTAATTGCTGAATCCTATATTTTACAGTCTCCTTTGCAGTACGGAGTCTCTTACCTAATTCGCTATAACTAATCCTGGCATTTTTATCAAGTTCTGAAAGAATTTTTCTATCTAATAAATCAAGATCTTCTAAACTCATAATTACTAATTATTAGAAAAATCAATAAAAAGCTTTCTCTTTTTGTAAAAAACCGATTGAAAGTTTAATATATAAGAAATGTACAGTTGCTATCAGAAATTAACACACGATAATATTTTGAGGTGATTGTGATGACATTGAGAAAGAGAGAAATGACTCACAAAACTGGTCGAACTATCGCTTTAATCGGGAGTTCGCTTGCTCTAATTGGAGTATTGGCAGAAGGAATAATGATCGTAAATGGTGTAAGTAGAATGGAACAGCAAATAAGTAAGATAGAACATGAGAAAAAAATTGATGTTGAAACTGCTGAAAAAATAAATTTCCGTGCTCCAGAAGCGATCATAGATCTGGTTGTAATGGGAGCCGAACTAGCCGCAGCACAGATGCTAATTTCCTATAGTAAGAGAAAACGAAAAGTAGAAGAGGTAGGGTGAAGCTATGAAACTTCTCTACATCCACTCAAAGAACCTGATCATAGAAGCAGGAGTACCAGGCAAAACCCCAAGTCAGAGAAGAAGAGCAGAAGCAAAAATGAGAGGAAAATTTGGTAGTTTGCTCCGAGAATTGAATGAAAGAACAGATGTAGTCATCAATTCGAAAAACGCACTTCTAACATTCGTTTGTGTAGAGAAAGGGGATGAAGGGGTGGATTTAGATAGAGTAAAAACAGATATTCTTAGGAGTAGTGCACTTATCGGAGTTTCCGAAATTGTAATCGGAGCATTTGCACATTTAAGCAATAACGTTGCTACAGCAGAGCTGGCAAGAGATATTATTGATGAATTGGCTAACTGTGTTAACGCTCGGATACTAAATGACTTCATTGACAAAGTGGATATGGGTGAAACCAAAATAAAGATACCTAAAATATACGTATATCCGTTCGGTTGGGATAAATCAATAAAACTCAATATTCCGTTGCACCATTATAACTTCTCATTTAGGAGTTTCGAACCTTTGCTCACAACTCCTTAGCTCCCGATAAATCAACGCATTGATTTATGGGCACAATTGTTTTCAACAGAAAACAATGTACAATTATTTTCTAAAGAAAATAATGCACATTAACAACATTTTCTAGGTTGTTAATCGTGCATTGACGCTTTTTCCGCGTCAATTGCATCTTTTCGCTCTGAGCGAAAAGCTTTGACACGTTAGTGTCAAATTTTGTCAGCGTTTTTTGCCACGCTAACAAAGCTTGTCTACCCTCTAGCTAGTCTAGCCTTTAGCAACCTTTATATACTTTGTTTTTCTAGTAATGGCGGGAGTAGTTTGGCAGGTCACTTCGATTTACTCTATTGAGCAAATCTCTCGACATAATTGTTGCTCAAAGCAACAATATGCCCATTGTTCGACGTTTCGAATAATTGGGAGTTCTTCTGAACTTCTAGATCGTGACAGCCGATTTAGAGTCTTGTAAAACAAATAAAACTAAGAACTCGAAACATAATAATTGAGAGGTGGGGTTATGGATTTCGTGACGTATCACGCAGCAGAGGACTTTGTTAAAGGACTCAAGGAATTAGATCCAATAAGGTATAGAGAAATTAGCTTAAAAGATGTATTGCCTTATTTCGCGGAATTAACTAGAAGAATTGAGAGAATCAGAAGTTAATTCGCTGGATAAAATAGGTCAATATAATGCTGTATCCGCTCAGTGAAGTAGCTATTGGTAGTTTTAGCATATTCGGCATGTGCGATTAAAGTTTCTCTAGCCATAACTACAGAAAATAGATGTGGTTTTTTTAACATTTTTTTAACAGCATTAGAGCTAGCAATTCCAAGATTTTGTGCTATTTGCCTGTTGCTAATACCTTGTTCGGACATATCACGAGCAAGTATTTCTCTAATTAACCTAAGATGCGTATCTTCAAATACTGTTTTTTGAACTTTTGGAGGTTCTGTACCCAGTATAATCGACCGCATCGTTTCAGTTAACCTTCGTTCTCTTAAACATAAATTTATTTCCGATGTGATAGGAACTGCGCTATATCGCGTGGTTCCGCTACCAGGAGCATTCACAATTAGAAGACCACCTTCGCGAGCATGACGATTTAGGCATTTTCTTACCGATCCAGACGAAGCATCAATTGGATTAACAACAGCACTTGGATTTCTTTTGAATATTCTTGACTCTTTAGGCATCACCAGATTAGTCAGCGTACAGGGTCTTCCAAAAGTTCGTTCGAACTCAGAAAGTTTCATAAATACCTTAAACGTCAGATTTTCCAGTAATCTTGCAAAAACATCTGGATGATCACGATTAACTGCCAGAACCCAGGGATGATAATTCCCACTTTCCGACCTTACTTTTGGTAATTTTACTAATTCACCTGCTGATTCCAAAATACCCAGAGCAACGGATAATCGATTTAAATAGAACGGACGAAGATCACCAGAGATATCTAGATTAAGCAGTTTGGCCATATTCTCAGTAGTAAGAGTTACCATACTGGAACCTGTAAACACATCTAAAATTCTTGAAGGATAATTCAAATTTGGCCCGAAAACACTCGCACATAGATTAAAGCTCCCTGTTACTGACAATTCGCCGCGTTTTATTGCTGGATTTAATTCGTGCCACAATACATCTCGTATAATACTACCATCGAACGTTCCTGCTTCTCTACACTTGTCGGCGATAAGACGATAAATATCTACTTTTTTCATTAGCGGTCTAGCTAAACCAACACCTAATTCATGAGGCTCAGCCATAAGATGAATTCGTCTCCCAAACCTTCGGCTGGGAGAAGGAGTATTGACAGTAGTTAAAGTTACAACTGCTAAGCTAGCCATGTTAATATGTTATAAAATAGATAATAAAAAGGTTGGTATTCGGAGAAGTTACGAGCTTTTATAAATTTTAGACTAATATTCCTACTATGGAAGAAATAATCGATTCAAAAAAACCTGAATTTGTAGTTACTCCGTGGGAAGTCAGTGGTAAAGTTGACTATGATAAACTAATCAAAGATTTTGGCACAAAAAGAATAGATGATGGATTAAGAGAGAGAATGAAAATGCATACTGAAAAAATGCATGTTCTTCTAAAAAGGCAATTCTTCTTTTCCCATAGAGATCTTGATCTGATACTTAATGATTATGAACAGAAAAAAGGGTTTTTCCTTTATACCGGAAGAGGACCCAGTGGACCCATGCACATTGGCCATCTAGTACCGTTGATTTTTACGAAATGGTTACAGGATAAGTTTGGAGTTAACGTATATATTGAGATTACGGATGATGAAAAGTACGTCTTTAAAAGAGAAAGAGAATGGAAGGAAATACAAAAATTTGCTAATGAAAACATAGCAGATATCGCAGCAATAGGTTTCGACCCAAACAAGACATTCATCTTCAAAGATAGCGAATATATCAAAAATGTTTATCCGTTAATGTTGAAAATTGCGAGAAAAATAAATTATTCTACGGTTAAATCGGCATTCGGTTTTAATGAACAAACAAATATCGGGCTGATGTTTTATCCTGCATATCAGGCAGTGCCAACTTTTTTCGAGAATAAACTTTGCCTAATACCGTGCGCCATAGACCAAGACGTTTTTTGGAGATCTGTGCAACGAGAAGTAGCTGAAGGACTAGGTTTCAAAAAAGCTGCAGCAATACACAGCAAGTTCCTGCCACCGTTGACTGGGACTGAAGGAAAAATGAGCGCTTCCCAGGCAGAAACAGCAGTATGGCTCACTGATGATGAAAAAACAGTACGAAATAAAATAATGAAATACGCATTTTCTGGTGGTCAGGCAACAACTGAAGAACATAGGAGATTAGGTGGAGATACGGAAAAAGATGTTGCCTATCAGTGGCTAAGTATTTTGTTTGAACCTGATAATAAAAAATTAAGACAGATACATGATAATTATCATTCAGGTAAATTACTTACAGGAGAACTAAAACAGATTTTAGTTGATAAAATTAATCTATTTTTGAAAGAACACCGGGAAAATAGAAAGAAAGCTGAGAAACTAGTTGATAAGTTTATGTATTCTGGAAAACTGGCTAAAGAGATGTGGAATAAGAATTATGAGTAAAAAATTCCATATAGTAGTAATAAAAACTAATTATAGCATCAGAAACATATGCAAAGAATAACCGCAGCAGTTAATTGTAAAGCAGTAGAAAAACTAAGAACGCACCCACTAGTTGAACCTGTAACGAACAATACATTCATAATCAAAGGTGGATGGGCAAATGGATTTATTTTTCTTCCCGATGCTGCAGATAATAAATGTGTAATTATTGACCCAGGAACGTCAGAAAAACTTGAAGGTTTGTACCGAAAAAGATATATTAGTGCGATTCTTGGAGTTGTTGAAAAAGAAGGAATAGAGATAGAAGCAATATTACAAGTGAAAGAGGAACGAAGGGTATTTTTACGAAGAGTAGTTAGTGAATTAAATTATGGCCACGGTGAAGGAGATGAAATTAGAAAGATATTTTTAGAACGTTCTAGTGAATTACTCAAATTAATTAAAGAATGTGGATTGGACGTTACAATGGTACTTGCAACTCATCACCACATAGATCATTTGGGTATTGGACACGATTTAGCCAACAAATTAGGCATCAGGTGTTACCTACCAAAACCAGACATATTTGAAACTGATAAACTTCGTGATCTTTATCCAATTGCACATATATCTGGCAATTATGAGAGAATAGATTTGGGAACTGGACCATATAATATAAAAGTTTGGGATATCTCTGGGCACACTAACATGGTTAGCTTCCTGTTGCCAGATGGAAGTTTAATTGTTGGAGATTTAGTATGTAGTAAGGGGATGTGGGATTGTTCCGTTCTTTATATGGAAGATGTCAGAAGGCACCTAACCTCCTTACATGTGATTGGTGGATTGTTAGCAAGTTATAATAGAATTCTTTTGAGTCATGGTACAAAATATATACTAGCAAAAAAAGAAACATTGGAACTTGTTAAAATAAATCTGGAGAGAGTTGAGGCTGCAAGAGCAATTGCACAACAAATTGAAGATAACGTAACTGCTGCTGAAACTTACCTAGGTTTAGACAACGGACACGTTGCAAGCATTGAACATCTGGGGCATGCACTTGTAACTGCGAGACATATTGGAGAGTATCGGAAGTAGAGTATCGGGAACATGTTTTTAAATCTCAAGTAATCATTCCAGTTAATGCCACTCGAAGAATTCAAACTATTAGAGAAATATGGTTTCAAACTATTACCTTACGGTCTAGCGAAGAGTGAGGCAGAAGCAATCGCATTTGCCAAGAAGATAGGTTATCCGATAGTGATGAAATTAATTTCTTCACAAGCAACACACAAAACAGATATCGGTGGGGTCAAAGTTGGTATAAAGAATGAGATTACGCTCAAACTTGCATATAATGAAATCCTAGAAAATGCTAAAGCACATAAAATAAAAGAAATTGATGGCATCCTAGTGCAGAAAATGGCTAGGAAAGGATTGGAACTTATTATAGGAGGTAAGAAAGACCCGCAGTTCGGCCACATGATAATTCTTGGTTTTGGTGGGATTTATGTTGAAGTTTTTAGGGATGTTACTGCGAGACTTTGTCCCATAACTAGAGTAGACATCAGAGAAATGGTTACTGAATTAAAATCTCACCCGTTAATTGAAGGGGCCCGGGGTAATAAAGGAATTAATATGACTGCACTAGAGCAGATGATGCTCCGCACTTGTAAGTTTATGGAAAAGGAAAACGTACTCGAACTTGACCTTAATCCAGTAGTTTTCGATGATAGCGGATGCGATTTGATTGATGTGCGATTTACAAAAGTGGAAACGGGGAAGCTAAAATGAAATGCTCCGACAACATAAAATATTTATTTTCTCACAACAGCGTTGCAGTAATAGGAGCTACGCCCATTCCTAATAAAGTTTCTAACGTCATTATGCGCAATTTAATCGATGGGAAATATACGGGCAAAGTTTATCCCGTAAACCCAAAGTATGAGGAAGTCCTAGGGTTGAAATGTTATAAAAGTGTTCTTGAAATCAAGGATAATGTCGAATGTGCAATCGTCGCAACTCCTGCTGAATTCGTACCGAAGATAGTCGAGCAGTGTGGTAAGAAAAAAATCAAAGGAGTAATTGTAATAAGCGGTGGATTTGGCGAAGTAGGAAATGAAGAGTTGGAAGAAGAACTAAAGAAGGTTGCAGAGAAATATGGAATTGCGTTACTTGGTCCGAACTGCCTTGGTGCTTTTGATCCATATACTAAAATAGATAGCATATTCCTACCCATGTACAAGTTAGAACGACCGCCGCCAGGGGAGATTGCATTTGTAACTCAGAGTGGTGCTGTCGGTTCTACCATAATAGATATGGCTGCGCATTATAAGGTTGGTATTTCAAAGTTTATTTCTTATGGGAATGCAGCTTCTCTAAACGAGTGCGATTATCTTAAATTTTTGGAAAATGATAAAGAAACAAAAACGATAATACTTTATGTTGAGGGCGCAAAAGAAGGAAGAAGATTATTTGAAATTATGAAAAAAGTAAATAAAAAAAAGCCAATTATTGCATTGAAAGCAGGTAAGTATGGCAAAGCAATACTCGCGGCTAAGTCCCATACTGGAAATTTAGCAGGCAGCTATACGGCATACAAAGCTGCGTTTAGGCAGGCTAAAGTTGTTGAAGCAGAAACGTTGGAAGAACTTTTTGATTTTGTAAGAGTATTCAATCAACCACTGCCTAACGGAAATGGGGTTGGAATAGTAACTAACGGTGGCGGAATGGGTGTACTAACTAGCGATGCTTTGGAAATTAATGGTTTAGTAGTAGCTGATTTTGAAAAGAGCACAGTAGAAGGGCTAGCTAAGATATTGCCAAGTTATGGGAGTGTAAATAATCCGTTAGACTTGATTGCAGATGCAAGTGCAGAAGGATATGAACGTGCATTGAATTTGTTCATAACTGATAAGAACATTGATATTTTATGTGTCATATTGCTTACACAGACACCACCGATAGATGAGAGGATTATAGGTGTATTGACTAAAATTAAAGCAAGTACTAGCAAACCTATGATAGTTATTGCAGTAGGGGGAAGCTACACTGATAAGTATAGACGAGTTTTGGAAGGTTATGGTGTCCCTACTTACGGTTATCCTGATTCTGCAGTTAAAGCATTAAAGAAACTAGTTGAATACGCTGAATTTAGAAGAAAAATGTAATGTGAGTTTGTTTTTAAGTCATATTAGAGTTTCCTTCGCATTTCAGTGTGATAATCGAAGAACCCCCATTTTTTATAAATAGAGTGTGCCTTGATATTTTTAGAGTGGACGGCTATTGATGCGTATTTCATTTTCTTTTTTTTGAACCATCCAAATGCGAGTTCTTTGAATTTCGTTGCGATTCCTTTATTTCTATAGCCTTGGGTTATGTAGAGATCACCGATGTAGCCAGTTTTTCTAATAGAGTATACTTTTACATTGTCCTGGATATAGATGAGAGCGTAACCGACAATTTCATTTTTAGATTTTTTTAAGTTTTTGATTTCAGCTACAATTACACTGCCATTTGAAGATGTGATTTGTTTAGTTACCCATCTTACCCATAGTTTCTTGATATTTGGAACTAATTTGAGGAGTTTGTAACGTGTCTTGTCAGCTTTGTTAAGAATTCTATTATGAATCATGAGTTCTTGAGCTAATTTAAACAAGACTGGCACGTCTTTTGTTGTTGCTTCTCTAAAGGTCACTCTCATAGAAATACAATTAGTTTAAGGTTTTTATTAGTTAGTACCGTAAGATGCGAAATCCAAGACTGAAGACTGGGAACTACTTATTTGTTGCAAGGTAGAGGGGGTCATTATTCAAGTATTATAGGTATTATTTTTATTTAATTTTAAGAGAAGAAGAAATAATAAACAAAATTCAAAATATTTTTTGTTGTTATGTATCTATAGTTACATTATATTATTATTTATATTAATAAAATAAAAAAATAAAAGAAGAATAATAGTTGAAGTATGCCCCCTACCCAGACTACGGATCCGTTATACTTAATTAACAAGTGTGTTTATATAACTTTCTAAACAAATGATTATGGTAACTCGACTACTCAAAGTGAAAAATATGTTAGCTCACAAATTTCAATCAACTAAAATAACGCCAAAAGGCAAATCTATGATAGCAGCATGCTGCCAACGAATTAAAGATACTAAACCAGAATTAGATTTAGTTAAAGTCGAACGTGCTGCTTCAACCATAGCAAATATGCTTCTCAAAGAAAATCTAGGTCAGTTAAAAATGACAGAACCTGAGCACCTAGGCCCACTTATTCATGTTGTAAATGGACACGGCGATTTTAGGTATGCTAAAATAACTGGTCTAGAATATGTAGCCAGACTCTTAGATGGGGGCATAGATTTGCCCACTCTGATCTGTACAAACAAATACACTCACCCATGGCAAATCTTTGCTTATATGTCTATGGCAGGCATATCTCCAGATTCAGAATTGCCGAACTTTGGAAGAACCTTAAGAGCTTTGGCAATAAGCAATACCACAATAGATATTCCTACGAAACATCCAAATCAGGAACTCGGTCATCTTCTCTTTGCTGCAGCACATCTAGTTCCAGATAAGAATATGCCATTTATACTAAACGATCGGAGCGTTACGTTGAGAGAACTCATCATACTAGCTATAGAAACGCATGCAGAACAAGAAAACAGGCGGAGTACTGTGTGTTACGATGCACATCTGACAGAAGGGCTGTGTGCTGCCACATCGCTAATTTCCGGTGTAGAAGATTTAAGAGGCGAGTCACAAGAATTTTTAAATCGACAACTATTCCTCTTGGATGTCGTAGCTACTGCTATCTACTATTTCAGGTCAATACGAGAATACAATTTGTTTGATGCGATTATAAAAATACTACATATGCCTGATGATAGAACCTTGCCGTTGATGCTAGTCAGCCACATGCTAGAATTAGCTGCATTTGCGGAATTATTCGGTTACACTATTCAATCGAGAGAAATAATTAACTATGTTACAAATGCGTTCAACCAAGAATTGGATTATCATTGTGAGCCGGGATTTCTTGATTTTACTTTAACTCACTATAGGCGGGCAATAACTCTACTGAAAGAAATTGAATTGGCTAGGTTAGCAGGAATGCCACTAAGTGCCATAGACCTTGCTACGTATACTACTAATTTCGATCGACCAGCCAAACCTATAATCGATCCTGCCGAAACAGTCTCTAAGAGAGATTCTGGAAGAACAAGAATTATTGAGCTGGGTGGACTTAAGATTGCTTTAATCGACTAAATACTATTCGTATTTCTATAGCTCAATCATTTTGTTCTGTTTTTTTCTACTGCTGCTAGCAACTCTTTCTTCAAACCTTCAGAATTAGCACTATTCAAACCATCAATGTGCGATCCGGCCCGTATTCCAATAGTAGACAAGTGCAAATCATAAAGCCCAAATACCCTATCTAAAACATCCATATCTAAAAATATAGTTTGCACTCGGTTGTATGGGATGAAAATTTCACTACGACCTAAAACTCCTTTCTTTACGATTAATACTTTATCATTTGTTTTGTATGAGTAATTTTTGAAATAAAACCATTCATAAACAAAAATTAATAAAATCAGTAGTGCACCTATAATTATAATTGCAAATGTTTTAGCTAAAATAAAAGCCACCATAGTCAGTACTGTAAGAACGATCATACTGCCAATAGTTTTCTTGATTGGCTTTACGTTTTCAAGTGGGTATGTCGTTCTCAGATCGCGCACTGTTTCTTTACTCTGAACACCTATCCTCTGAAGTAGCAAATCTTTCAATTTGTAGGCATCATCTACTTTCATTGCCGGTACGAAATTATATGCTATTTGTTGTTTTCCTCCACTGCCTAATTGCAAACTTTCTCCGGTTTCTATGCGTACTCCTGCAATTCCCAATAATTTGTATCCCCAAGGCATATAGATAATTACATTTTGTATTCTATCGTATCTATAATTAGTCACGTTGCGTACCAAAAAATCATATTTGATACTCATCCAATCATTGGTAATTTCATAAGACAAAAATCTCGATGTAAAATATGCTCCGATGCCTGTTATGCCTGCTAACAATAAACCCAAACTAATCAAAACAAATAGATAAATCGGACTCACAATCATACTTAACAATCCGACCAGTATTGCACCTATAATCACTGGTACTATTGCGGCAAGAGCTGCTTCATTAGGATATAGTTTGTATGGGGTCGTAATCACTTGCTCTTCTTTTATTTTAGTAGTTGCGCCAGTTCTAGATTCGTTAACTTCACTTATTTGCTTGTCTATATTTCTAATAATCAAGCTCCTTAATCTATCTGCATCGGCTATACTAATGCCTATCAAATCTCCACCAAGCGAAGAACTTCCACTCATGGTTTTTATTTTAAGTGTTTTCAAACCAAATATCCTATCCAAAATTCCCTGTTGCTCTTGGACATCTTGTATCTGTTTATAGAGGAATAGAGATTGACTTTTTGTTATTATTCCGGTTTTCTTAAACACTCCGTCTTCTCGTGCTTCATATTCTGTGTTCTTCAACCAGAAATAATAATAGATTAGTATGAAAGGAACGGCTAATACTAATGGCCAGAATATTATAAATGAAATTATCCAAGAAGCAAGCTGTCCTATTACGTATTTACTATTCGGTTTAAATACTTCAGTCATATCCACTTGCCCGTTTTCCCTTTTCCTTTATTTTCCCCATTATTAACTCCCTTATCTTCTGAGCATTCTCTGAATTAACTCCATCGATATGTGCAGCCATGCCAGACATCATTGTGGCAGTAGAAACGTGGACGTCCCACAAACCAAACATACGATCGAATAAATCCTGATCCATATAAACATCTTGTAGCTTTTCATATGGTAGCATAGTTTCTCTTGGTGTTATCCAATCTTTTCGTATCACTAGGAAACTTTCACCTACGTCGTAAAAGTACGCCTGGAAATATTTGTTTTCATAAATCCATGTCCACACGCTAAAAATTATTATTATTCCTAAAAATGTAAAAATGCCTAAGAGCATGGAAATGCTTCCTAAGAAAATTCCTGCAATTATTGCTAAAATCGTCCAAATAATCATCCCACTGACAAATCTCTTCATTATCTTTTTTCTATCCAAAGGATATTGTTTTATAGTAGTCATTTAATCACCTAAAATTCCAACACACAAACAAACGCAGGGAATTCTAATTTGAAATTGGATTTAACACTGGTGCTAATTTCACCAAAATAACCTGCTTTCTTTCCGTTTACATATATACTACAGCTACTCTTGTCAACTAAGGATTTATAGCCCTCTTTTTTTAATTCAACTTTTAAATCTAATTCGTTTATCAATGTTTGAAGGTAGCCCCTTACATCTGCAAATTCTAATTTTTTATCTATAATTGCAAATATTAATTGTTTTTTTGTCTGTCCATTATAATTTACTAATCCTATTTCATACATTTTTTGCGGTAAACCGCGTGTCTTATTTACTGCTATAGCTTCCAACATGCTAATTAGCATCGTGGGCTTCACTAATGTATAATCTTCCGTAGCCGGATTCATTATTTCGATGTAATTTTTTTCTTCATAGTTTACCGAGTCCAAACCTTTTTTATTAGTAAGAATAAATGATTTTGTTTCTAAAAATCCCATACCGTGCATAACTATAGCTGCATCATCGTAAATGTCCTTTTTTAATATACCCGGACTAAAGAAATTTGGTATCGTAGTTTCAAAATTATTATAGCCATAAGCAATTGCGATATCTTCTATGATGTCTACAAAATGTATTATGTCTGCACGATAGGGTGGTACATAGACATACCCAGCTTTTAATTCATAACTCATCTTCTGCAAAAGTTTTTTCAATTGCGAATCGCTAAATTCCATTCCAAGTAATTTACTTATTTGCTTTTTATCGAGCTTCACTTTTCTAGCTGTCAAGTCTGGTGTTAAAAATTTCTTATCAGAGTAATTCATTTCCACCTGATAGACTTCCCCGCCCTTATCTATGAACATACATGCGATGATATTGAGCGCTATCTTAATCATGTTCAAATCATTTCCAGTAACTTCTACAAAGACGTTCTTAGTTGCACTATCTAATTTACCTGCTTTTTCGGAATTGACTATTGGTATTAGAACCATAATATTATTGCCAGCATCTACGAAAACCGGGTAACGTTCAAATTTATTTATTAAATGTCCAAATTCCTTGCCTTTAGGGTGTTTTTCCAATATCTCTATTGCATTGGCTTCTCTCCCATAATTCAAGGGAGTATAAACAATGTCCTGTGGTTTCATGGTAGTATATCTAATCGGAAATTTAATTTTATCCAGATCAAAATATCCCATTCCAAATTTCTTATTATTTCTTCCTAGAGTTACCATTAATTTATCTTGTAGCTGAACCAAGTCTTCTACGGCACCATCATTTAGTTTCAGTCCCTTCACAACCATATTAACTGTATATGGTCTTGCATCGGAGACTGATTTATCTACGGTTGTTGCATAATTTCCTTTCCGAGTTTTATATTCATCTGGTTTTCTAAACTCTTTTCCATAATAAGCACAAAGCGATCTTGCGATTCCTTCTGGTGAAAACCAATCTGGCCTGTTTGGTGTTAATTCTACAGTTAGTACTCCGTTACTCTCAGTAGTGGGTGCACCAATTTCAGTAAGGCCATCAACTATCTTTTCTTTTGTGAGACCGGTATTTTTTTTGATGTTTTCTAGTTTGTATTCTACTACTACCATAACTATCATTTGCCTAGATAGCTTTTAAATCATCTTGAATTTGTAGGTGATTAGTGGTACTTTTTTAAATATTTCGTATCTCATTATTTTTATGGTTACTATTTCAGAATCCAAATTAGTTCTTAAGCAATTGGACAGATACGGAAAAAAACACACCATAATGGACGCACGATTGCTCGCGCATATTGATTCAGATACGAAGCGCCTTCCGCATTTTCCACTTTTAGACGAAGTTCTATCACCACTTGATTTGAGGGAGGTGATGCGTAGAACGCCAGGCATTAAATCAGATACAGTAATTCCCTCTGATAATTGGGTTGTTTATCTACCTCAAGGGGCTCATTTCGAATCTGGTAGAGACATTGTAGACTCTAGGTCCAATTTGGATTTAGTGGCAAGGTTTCCGGCAGAATACGTGCCAGAAGCAGCACTACATCGTCCTAACGTTGCACTCTTCATAACTCCGCGCGGTATTAATCCCACTACTCAGAAAGATCTGGGGGTCGAAGTTGTTCAAGGTAGGGTTATACTCCACCCTGAAAAGGTAATTGTCGTTGAAAATTTTGTAACTGATCACTTTGATCTTGGAAAAAAAGATTCAGAAACAGGTCTCGTAGTTGGAGTTTCAGATGATGAACTTAAAGAACTAAAAACACATGTGCCAGGTGTTCTGAGACGAGTTTATAAGCTTGGCCGGGGAGGCACTGCGGTAGTTCCACTCGCAAGTGGTGCTTTAACTGGTAGTCCTCCACCTGTTTTAGCATTTTGCGATGTAAGTTACGGATTCGGAGCAATAGGTGTTTCAACCGCATCTTGCTAAGTTAACTTAACTAGTTACTTTTTGTCTATAATTTTTTTTAAAGTTAACAAAAATTCTTTACTATCTACAAAATAGTTGGGGTAATATTTTATTATCTAAACCTTCATTTTGCGCGGTTTAAAAACTATCATAAAAAATCGACAATTTCTAATGTGGTTTCTACCCTCTAGCTTCTACCTTCTAGCGTGAGTATTGGCGAAGAATTATCCGCATCTTGCTAAATCCACATCTTTTTTTTGTTTAGCCAATTCTCTTGCAACTTTAGTTGGGTAATCTTCATTCAAACAACCTGTGCACAGAGGCAATGCGATTGCTTTCTTCAACCCTTCTATAGATAAGTAGCCCAGACTTTCTACATTCAAATACTCTCTTATCTCTTCTATAGTTTTATTATTTGCAATCAGTTCCTTGTAGGTAGACATATTTACCCCATAGAAACACGGTGCTTTTATTGGCGGGCATGTAATTCGTAAATGAACTTCTTTCGCTCCGGCATTTCTTACTAATTTAACTATTTCTCTCAATGTAGTTCCTCTCACAATACTATCATCTACAAGTACGATTCGTTTATCTTTTATCACTTGCACGACTGGGTTAAGTTTTAATCGCACAGCATCGCATCGTTTTTCCTGTGTGGGCATTATGAATGTTCTTCCAATATATCTATTTTTTATTAAACCTTCTTCGAGCCTTATACCGCTAACTTTTGAAAATTCTGCCGCAGCCGTTCTTGCGGTATCTGGTACTGGTATGACTACATCTGCACTCACTGGGTGCTCTCTAGCTAATTGTCCGCCTAAATTTTTTCTTACTTCATAAACTGATTTTCCGTTTTCAATGGAATCCGGTCTGGCAAAATAAACATATTCGAACATACAGTGTCGTGGTTCACATTTTTTTATTTTTACTCTTTTATTCTGTTCGATAATTAATAATTCTCCACCTTCTATTTCTCCTTTATATGGGATTTCATTGATATCAAGTGCTGCACTCTCAGAAGCAACACAGAAGAAATCTTCATTTTCTCCGTAAACCAATGGTCGTATGGCATTTTGGTCTCTAAATACAATCAATTTTCCATCAATTATTCCAACGTTCGAGTAAGCACCATCTATTTTATCCATTACATATTTCACTGCGTTTTCTATTCCATTTTCTAATTTTTCATTTAATAGATAAGCAATAACTTCAGAATCTACAGACGTTTCAAATTTTTTCCCTCTAATAGCTAGTTCATCTTTCATTTCTTGAAAATTAGCCAAATGCCCATTATGCGCTATTGCTATGTTGCCACTTACAAAAGGTTGCACATCACACATTCTACACAGCCCGCTTGTAGGGTATCTAGTATGGCCTATTCCCAATTTACCCTTAATTTTCAAATCTTTTTCTTTGAAGATATTGCTTACTAAACCTGTGCCTTTTTTCACAATTATTTTTTTCCCGTCAAAAGTTGCCAATCCTGCCGCATCTTGTCCTCTATGCTGCAATGCCATTAGTGCTTTGTATAAATATGGTGCAACATTTATTTCTTTTTTTGAAAATATTGCGACTACTCCACATTCCTCTCGGAGTTCCCAGTTATCGGTATTGAGTTTAGCGTCTTGCGTATTATGTCTCGAGCTTTCACTCTCAACTTTTAAAGAATTAGTATATTTACTCATAATTATATGTTGAGGTTACGTTTTAAAATACTCTTCATTACAAGTTAATTGGTGATTTAATGTTTATTTTTCAAATGAGTTCTCGAAAGCCAACAGACAAAGAAGTTTTTGAAGGTTTGAAAAGTATAGAAATCAATGTGGCTCAAAGAAATGAGCTTCTAAAACTTGCAGATCGAGAAGGGCTTTTTTTCTTTACTAATGTACAAAGACAGGGGTTTGCAGATGCGGCTCAAAAAAAATTTGGTGACAATGCAAAACCCCCAGATGTTAAATTCAAGGCAGAGTTTACTAAATTTTATCAATCCTGGATAAATTCTTTCAGAAATGATTCGGAAACTGAGATAGCTAGTAAAACTCAAGCAGTGGCGTACTTCAGAGCTGCATATTCAAATGAAATAGCTAGTTATCCTTCTGAATTTCAGAAAGCTGCAGAAATTCGTCTGAGTAATCATTTCGCTAAGGGTCCCATGACGCCATCAGAAGTGGGAGATGCTGTGACAACTACTGCTGTAGCATTGGGAATAATTAAGCTACCGAAAGGCGCAGTTGCTTCTAAGTGAAACTATGTTTATTTTCGAATTTAATCAATCTGTAAAATCTAAACCCAAAACCGCAATACCAGAAATCACAGCAGAAACGTGCGTGGTTGCTGCCATTAATATAAATAAACCACCGCTTCTATTTGGTTCTTCAGATCGAGACAATTTTACTGAGTATGCCTCCGGAAGGCTTGAAGAATACGCTAAAAGCAAAGGAAAACCAATAGCTCAATTTTCCAGCGTATATCTTACTCCTTCACCTATTACCTCTCGCGATAATATTACACCTACAACCGAACTTGTTAAGGGGTATTATGAAGAATGGAAATCACAACAGGATCTGAAAAATTTACATTCAGACGAGCCTAAATTAGTCGTACCTGGGGAGAAGCTCTTATCTCCAAAAGATGCACTTGCATATTTCAATAGCACATATTCCGTTCAAAAACTTAGGGATAATTATCAGACAAAGGAGCCTACTATACATCCAATGACTGAAAAAGAAGCTGAAAGACTCAGAGAAGATATTTTGATGTTTGGTCTCAATTATCTAATTCGTAGTGCAAATACAACCCCATTGGCACCTTCTCAAATAGATTCTAAAGTTGCAGGGATTCTTGAAGTCCGTACTGTTCCAATAAGTGATGAAGCGCCTGCTCTGGTTGCCATTAAAAGAGGGAAAGAATTAGTATCAAAATAATTTAGTTTTCACATACGTCAATCGCCACATATCTATCGTCTATATTTATAAATCGAAATAATCTACTATTTCTTATAACTACTTACAGGTGATGTTTCAATGCGTAAAGTTTGTGTAATAGGCGTCGGAATGACTAAGTTTGGCGAGCACTGGGAGCATGGTTTCCGAGAAATGGTTGTCGAAGCAGGAGTTCGCGCATTGGATGATGCAAATCTGCATGGAGAAGAACTCGAAGCTGGTTTCATCGGAACCATGGCTTCTGGTAGATTAATTGGTCAAGAGCACATAGGTGCACTGATCGCAGATTACATGGGACTCAATCCTATTCCTATAACTAGAGTAGAAGGTGCTTGTGCTTCAGGATCTTTAGCATTCAGACAAGGTTACACTGCAGTTGCCAGTGGTATGCATGACATTGTAGTAGTTGGTGGAGTAGAAAAGATGACTGATCTTGGTGTCAACGAAGTTAGTGATATTTTAGGTGGGGCAGGAGATCAGGAATGGGAATTATTTCTAGGTGCTACTTTTCCAGGATTATACGCATTAATGGCAAAAAGGCACATGCTTGATTACGGTACAACTGAAGAAATGATGGCGGCAGCAGCTGTAAAAAATCATAAGCATGGTGCCAAGAATAAATATGCGCAATACCAAAATGAAATTACTATTGAGCAAGTATTAAAATCAAAAATGATAGCCGATCCATTGAAAATATTAGACTGTTCGCCGATCACAGACGGTGCAGCAGCAGTAATTCTAGCACCCATGGATATTGCAAAAAAGTACACAGAAAAACCCATAGAAATTCTTGCAAGTGCACAGGCAAGTGATACTATTGCGTTGCATTCAAGAGAATCTCTTACTGGTTTAAGAGCAACTCAGGTTGCTGCGAAAAAAGCATTTGAAACGGCCAAACTACAGCCTAAAGATATCGATGTCGCAGAGGTTCATGATTGTTTTACTATTGCTGAATTGATGGCAATCGAGGATTTAGGCTTCTTCAAGAAAGGCGAAGGCGGGAAAGCAACGTTAGATGGCAGAACCGCTTTAGATGGTGAAGTCGCAGTAAATACTTCCGGCGGTTTAAAATCCTGTGGTCATCCTGTTGGTGCCACGGGTGTTAAGCAAATTGTTGAATTGGCGTGGCAGTTGCGCGGCGACAAAGAAACTGAAGGTCGGCAGAGGAAAGATGCTAAGATTGGTTTAGCACATAACGTCGGCGGTTCAGGTGCAACTGCGGTAGTTCATATACTAAAAGGAGCTTGAAAATATGGCACTCAAACAAGATACACGAAGACTTGCTGGACTCGCTACGCCTAATCTGGCAGCTGCATTGCGAACCGCTGTTGCTCTATCACTTGCTACCGAAGTTTTCTATGATGTAAAAAATATCGGATTGGTTCCAGGTACTAAGACAAAACGTGCAGACGGGAATGTATTTACAATAACTAAAGGTGAAGAACCAAAACTTTCCATCGTCGTGTTTATTAACATACGGACCAGAGACACTATCGATGAACATGGTCTTCAAGATAATCTGAGGTTGCTGGCTGGAAATTCAATTTCTATTCATATGGAAGGTTTAACTCAAAAAGTTTATAGGATATCTCTCATAGAATTTTATGATCCGAAAGATCCTTCAACTGCTGATAAAATTGAACTGGCTATAGATACAATTAATCGTGTTGCTGCTAGGGTATTTGATTCAAAAGAAAGAGGAAACTTTACTGATGCGGGTGAAGTTGCACCAAGGATAGAATTAGTGTCTCATATTGATTAGTAAAACGTGGTGAAAATTTATGAGATTAAAATTCCAAAGATCAACAAAAAATATTTTAGCTACTACAGCTATTGTAGGTGCATTTGTAGCAGGAACTGCACTTTCATATTGGGGTAGTAAAAATGCTACAAATCGTGCTAAAACTTCATTCGTGGAAAAACATACATTTGCAAGACAGACACTATTAGATTTTGCACCAGCAATGAGTCGATGCAATCGAGAATCACAATCTCTTGGTCAAGCTCAGCCAGAAGCTATGGTTGCATGTACGAATAGAGCTATAGCTAAAGTTGATCTAGCATTCAAGGAATCTACTCTGGCAGAACAAAAGCTTCAAAATTCAGGTCACTGGGGTTTTGGAATTGGTTTTTCGTTTGCATTTGCAGCAGCAATTCTATTATATTCTTCAGCTATAGTAGAACATCTAGGAAAAATTAAAGCTTTATTTAGAGTGGATATAATTTCAAAAAGTATAGAAATAGGATTCAAATAATGATTAGGTGAAAATCTATGAAAAGCTCAATCGCATTAAACTGGAGAAGAATACCTGAACGTTACAGAATACTGGGTACTAAATGTGTTACTTGTAAAACCAATTATTTTCCAAAGCGAAATGTTTGTCCGAAATGCAGACGAAAGGGAAAAATGGAAGAAATGCAGTATGCAGGGAAAGGAACGATTTATTCATTTACAGAGATATCAGCACCACCAGAAGGTTTCGAAGAGCAGGCACCCTATGTTCTCGCTCTTATAGATCTGAAAGAAGGTCCAAGGCTGACTGCACAGATAGTGGATATAAGAGGAAAAGATGTTAAAATTGGAGATAAGGTAGAATCTGTTTTCAGGGTAATACAAAGAGATGATCCTGACGGGTTGATACATTATGGGTTTAAGTTTAGGCTGGTTAAGTAAGGTTCTAGATACTTCAAAACCAGGAGATAATGTTTTGGGTGCTAAAAGTAAGGGTGTAAATCTAGGTAAATCTACAAAACTTAGTACAGCCGATTATGAAGTTTGCGTTCCTTTGGATTGGAAAGTGTTTAAATCTAATGAAGAAACCGGAGTTATCATACTAAGATCTTCAGATAATACGTATAATATGGTTATATCTCCAACGTATTATGATTCTACATTGGAACAAGTTAAAATAGAAGAATTATTCAAAAGATCCCTCGAGGTTCGTATTAATGCAGAACGTACTTCTACTAAAAATGATTTAGTGCTTTCAGATCAAAATGTTATTGTTAATAAAGAACGTATCTATGTCAAATATTCAGGTTATGAAAAAGTTTTATTGCGTATTTTTACTACTTTTGTAATTGCTGAAAAGGGAAAACTCATCTTTTTCTATATCGAATCTATTGGTACAAATCAAGAAATTTTCTTTAACGTTTGCGATCTTATAGTTAGTTCTATTAATGTAAAATAGGAATTTAATTAGTGATATTAACATATGTCCTATTATATTTTTTCTTACACCGGTCAAATGACCTTCAATCTATGCGGGTTGGTAAACCGTAACATTTGTGATTTAATGCGGTTTCTTTATAAATATTCCAGGGTAGACATTCCGAAAAACATCAAATTTATTCCGCTTGAACGTACTGTAGAAATTACAAAGACAGTTGAATGAACCGACTGGTCAAATAACCTTAAAAAGATACCTATACATTTTTTATAACCATGTCCATGTCTCAACTTAAGACTTACGCTCGTTTAGAAAAAACAAGACCAAGAGAAAAACATTTTCTTCATCAGATCGGAGAGTTAGTTGTATTGCTGGAAGATCCAGTCAGAACTGCATTAGGTTTAGAGAAACGGACAGGAGTAAATTTACCGTTCAATCAATTTCTAAAATTCTCTGGTCGTTCTGGTAGTGGAGAGACTCTACAAATTTATGTTGACGTAGTTGATAAAAATGCTTCAGGTGGGGGAACATTAACTAAAAAAAGATTTCTCACATGTGCAGATCAGCCTTGGTCAGAAGGTCACGTATTTCGTTTACCCGTAGAGGGATTTTGGTCAGAGATGAGTGCAATTATTACCGATACAACTTCAATTACCCAGGCGGTAGTGTACAAATTCACTACCTATCAAGGGTTGTTAAGGTCATTAGGCTTTTTCCCCAACTATGATGGTCAGGTAGCGTCTTCTATAATCCAAAGTGGAACCATCTTATCTGGTGGGGTAGGTGCAACTATTAAATTTAATCAAGATCCTGCTATTTTTAATGTCGATACTGTCCGTGATTTAGTTTGTGATGTAATCGCACTTTTACAATTAGGGTATGTTCTGCATACGGATACTAATCCGAAGGTAGGTGTGTTAGCTTTACGTCTCCAGGAGGCTTTAGCATCTAGCAAGAGCGGACAAGATAGAAGAGAGGAAATAATAAGGTTTCTTGATTCCGGGGTTCGGGAACTACAGTGAGATGTTGTAAATTCATTAGTTTAAATCTAATTAGCCAATATTTATCTCATCATTTCAGGAAAGTCAGATATAAACCTTTTCGTTCTTTGGTCTTTAGTTGCAGTTTCGTTTACTGCATCTCTGAACATGTCTTTTTCGTGAGGTGTTGCAAGTTCCCATTCATTGGAACGTAGTACTCTTAAAACTCCCGCACTTTTTTCCCACAGCATAACTTTTCCATCAGAGAAATCAACTCTTATGGCGGGGTCATCCATACCTTCGTGCATCGGTGAGACACTTTTAACTGTTATTTGTCTAGGTTCTGCATATGGAGCTACTCTTTCAAAAGCAGCCCCTAGACTTATATCTCTTCTCATGGAGCGAGTAGGTCTTTCGGACTTAGCTATTTCATGTGGACTAAGCTCACGTAATATTCTTCCAGTCATAATCATCACAATACTATTCCCATCTCTTTTGCATGTGCTCGAATGAATTTTGCTTCTTCTGATTGCGGTGATTCCTTTGCTTTTGCGACTAGCTCTAATTTGAATCTAGCAGTAAATCCTCTTTGCATCAGTCCCGATATAGTATCAAGTGGAGCATTTACCTTAGTTCCACCAAGTTCTGGAATATCATTGTCTTTCATTACCATGAAACTACCTGTTGCCACGAACCAGGAAACTCTCCAACCCATATAGCTTCTTGCTATTGCATGTGCATTTTCTGCAGTTGGTTCACCTGCAATTGTTAGTAGTTCCATCGGAGCTTCAAGATAACCAAAACTAACTGGATCCTTTTTAGACTTTTTAAACGGGGAAGGTAAAATTTTTATCAATTTGCTTAGGAAACTTAGCGGAGTAGGCTGTGTAGGTAGTTTATTCATCAATTCTAATTTAGGTGATGGTTCTCGGATAAGTGATAGGTTTCTAAAATCGGGTGAATCCGGGCTTCTAGGAGGATATCTAGTTCTGGCATGGGCATCCACGCGTGCAACTATAGTTAATGCAAATAATATATCCCTTTCAAATTGAGGATCTAACGTTCCTGGATTCAATCCTTTAATTCTTCCAAGTCTTTGTCCTTCTCTTATTAAAAAATCTCCGTATTCAGATCTCCTTGATTCAGATCCTTCGGGTTTTGGTAGATTTTTTTCATGCAATAAATTAGACAGGTATGTAGGTCTATTTCCAAAAGAATCAACACGTCTAGCTCCAGTAGAGTCAATAGGTCTATCTCGTTCGTCTAAATCTACATTGACATCTTCTTCTCTTACACCTATTCCTAACAGTCGAAGTTTTTCTCTTGATTCTTCTACCGATAGTGTTCTAAGTGGTGGGTTTCTAAACTCTTTTAATTTGATTGAAGGTTTAGAATCATATTTCCAACCAGATTTTCTTCTAATATCAACTGGTGCTGCTGGCTGTCTAGGATCAACAACTATTGCTGGTGGATACCCTCTTTCTCCCCGTCTATCTAAAGGTTTAGGATCACTTACATCAGATTCTCTTACGGGCATCGGAAGCTTATTCATCATTCCATATCCTCTTTCTAAAGGATTAAGCTTCCAATCAAATCCTTTTCCACCATCAACTGGTGTTGCTGGTTGCCTAGGATCAAGAGCCATTGCTGGTGAAAATTCTCTTCCACCATAAACTGATCTTGTTGGATTTAGCGTTCTAGGTCTTTCTAATGGTTCAGTGCCTCCCAATCCTTTCAAAAACATGATCTTTTTTACTCCTGCTGCAGGATCAGTAGTTACTGGTTTAACATCTTTTTGTCCTTTCGGATTTCCTGGTTTAAATGTCATAAATATAACCTCCATTAATCATACTGTTATTCCAATTTCTTTTGCATTCTCAGTTACAAAACTCCTAAGAGCCTCGTTGGTTTTCATTGCTTCTTTAACGTCTTTTCTAAATCTGTTTAGTGTATCATCATTATGCCTATTCTTCGGTGTAACTACATATCCGACATGTACATTGGCTTTCATCCAGGTAACTTTATAATCCTCATAAATTTTGCTTACTGCAAATGGTTTTCCATCTTCCATTTTTAATTCTACGGATCCTTCAACATGTTTGGTGGGAATTGGTTCGTGAATTACCGAATGACCATCTCTATAATCTATGCTGCCATCGCCACCAGTTCCTGACAGGATTTCATTTGTTGATGCAGCAGTTCGAACTAAATCGCATCCTCTACCAGCTTTTAGATTTCGTGATGCCTCGTCAACCTGTCTCAAAAGACTTTCTATTTCTGGGTCTTGCTGTCTTAAAGCGTGTATTCTACGTATTGCTGTACTGACTACGGCAGAAGGTTGCCTTACTGTAGATAACGCTCCAGCTAGGTGTGAAGTTCTTGATCTTAATTCAATCCCAGCAATCATTTGTGCTGTAGTTGCTCTAGGTATTCTAAATCCTGACATAATAATCACAATGTTATTTCCATTTTAACTGCGTGTTCTCTGATAAATGCTGATTTTTCTGATGTCGGATTGGTTTTAACTTCCTCAACTAATTTTGCTTTGAAAGCGGATACATGAGCTGCTTGTTCTGATGGATTCGAAGGACGAAAGTCACCGTTAAAATTAAAATATACGTGAAATCCATCTTCAATAGCCCATACAACCCTGTGCCCATCCTCGTTTTTTCCAATGCCAACCGGAGTTTCAGTTTTACCATTGCTATAAAAATCGAGTGGAGCTGGTTTGTAAGTAAATGAACGTGATTGTTCCATCCTAGGAAATTTTCTCTCTTCTACACTAGGCAATTCTCTCCTAAATCTAGTATCGGGAGTAATCATTACTAACTGTGTTATCTTTCCATGTTGTCCTTTTAATTCAGCCATTACTATCACCTAGATAAGTTACTCAATCAATGTTTATAAACCTTCATTTTCCATGATTTTACACACTAAGTTATTTCTATGCTGAATTTGAAATTTTTAATTCAGGATTTCTCCTTAAAAATGATCTCATAATCTTACCAAGTTCATGTGTTTTGCCTGCTTCTCGAGCTAATGCAAGTTTGAATCTTTCGACTTCTTTTAGAGTTGGAAATTCCTCAACTTCTATTCCAGCAAATCCTTCTTTCTTTGCTACTCTGGTAACCTCCCATATTGTTCTTGCGGCATCGCTTCCAAATCTCCTTGTCATAAGTTTTTTGTTTCTGGCAGTTTCCAAACTAACAAAAGTACATATTATAAAATTATTTCTAAATCTGTTTAACCAATCATGTTTCACCCAGTTTATTCTATAATTAGAATATTGTTTGCCCATTCCAGTAGCATCTGCACTTGGAGCTGGAGAAACGAAATAAACGGAACTTCTTCGCGGTTTCGAGGAAACAAGTACGCTGTTGTTGTGTAGTCTATTGCCACCATATGGTGGTCGAGTTGGGTCTACAGCTAAAATTCTAGGTAAAGCTATTCGTTTCTTTTTTGGAGTGTCAACTGTTACTGTTCTAACCAAAGACCAAGGAACTATTTCTTCTGTCAATATTCCATTATCTTTTCGAGCGAGCGTTCCATTAGTAGTATCTATTGGCAATCGAGGCAATAATCGTTCTGGTTGTTTAAGTGTTGGGGTTATCACGTAATTATCATTATAACACGATTTTTAAATACTTGTCACAAAATACTATTATGGCAGTTCTCAAGGATCCAGAAATAAGAGAGAAAAAAAGAATTAGACTGGCAGAAGTTACTCCAGAACTTAGTCAGGAGGCCAATGATAGGATTCATGCAGCTCAAGATAATGCTCAGAAACGGGCAGCCAGTTTTATAAGAGATGGAAACGATGCAGGGATCTTTAAACTCATTCTTAGTAAAGATGTGTTTGTTTCTCAAGGTGCATTTCAGGCTCTAGATGGTGCTTTTGCAGCAGATCCAGAGCAAATAACAAAATACATTCCTAAATTGAAAGAAATTACATTTCAAAATATAGGTGAAGTTTCCGTATCTTCAGCACTCTGCGTTGCGATCTATTATCTAAGAACTGAAGGTCCTGAAAAATTACAAGAATTATTCACTAAAGCTGTTGTTGATATTAAACCAAATGCAGTGGAAGGCTTTTCTCGAGTATATCTACAATGGAAAGATTCGCTACCGGTTAGAATGAAAACTGCACTTGATGAAAACCCTAATAGATTTATAATCTTCTTAACTGATGAAGATAAAAACACATCCAGGTTAGCTAGCGGGATCCTGGTTAATACAGTAAATGCGGGCGGAGTAGAACAACTCCTGGCTACTAAACTTAAAGTTCTTGCCATTAAACGTAACGATGATATAGCCGAAGTTGCTGCCTATGCCGTTACTATGAATGAATTGAACAGAAATGGTTACACATCCAATGTAGAATCTCTCACAAAAGAGCTGATTTCAGACAAAGCGCAAAAAGGTATGACTGCAGCTATAAAATATTGGGAGTCAAGTGAAATAGGTAGTGTGTGGATATCAGAACACCCAGGATATGAACTTCTATTGAAAAATTCAGAAACAAAATAATTCATTGTATCTATAGCTACATTTTAATATTTTAGTCTTTTAATCTAATATGTGCAACTCCTCTATATCTACGATCTTAAATCAAAAAACAAAAAAGAGTTCAACAGGCTAAAGCGCGTTTTCTATTATCACTTACACCACTTCGATAAGTCAAAACTGGTTTTTAGGACAAAATCAGTTTTAATCGTGCAGGAAAAACACGAATTACTATTCGATGATTTTTTTAAGCGATTCAAAGGAAATATAGAAGTTTACAAAGTTCGTGCCGAAAGCATCGAAGAACTCTAAAACCGTACCTTTTTATATCTTTTACCACATACTTAATTGTTATGGTTGTACGCAGTAGAATACCTAGCTTCTCAGAAGCTGCTCCAGTTCGCTTTCATTCACTAGTTGATTCCAGTCGTAATTTTAAGGCATTTGTAGATGAGGAAGGAAGGAAAAAATTGGCCGAATCTGTCGATGCAATAAGAAAACAGGGTGGCAGTCTGTCCTTTAGTTTACCTCGTTTAAATGAGCTGGGGGGTCAGGCTATGAAGCCCCTTGCTTATACTCATTATCACTGTGCTCAAGTTGGTTTTCTTGCAGACGTTGCAGTATCTGTTTTTCTAGTTTTAGGTATGTTGCCAAAAGAATTGGTTAAATTCCCAAGAGAAATTGCACTAACTGCTGGCAATCTCCATGATAATGGAAAAGTATTCATACCATATCCCTTACTTACAAAAGAACTTGGTTATATGTTTATGCGAGTTGTGAGGGGAGCAAATCAACCTTTGACAAATGCAGAATTATCTGCGTTGAGGCAAAGCCATCTTGACCTAGGGGTAGATTTTCTAAAAAAATTAGATTTTGATCACAAAGATACAATCGTTTCAATGGTTGCATGCCACCATGTAACTTATGATGGCCTTACTGCTGGAAAATATGCTAGTTATCCAGAAGGTAAGATAGGGCGCGAGCTTGAATCATATAAAACAATTCTAAAGGTATGTGATGTAATAAGTGCCTGTCTGCCTCGTTTCTATAGACCCCAAAATCACATTCAAAATCTTGAAGATGCAATGGCTCTTGCGGTTGCAGTTTCCGGAACTCAACTCGATCCAGTCGTTGTAGCAGCTTTGTTCAGCGGTATTTATGGTATGTCTTATCATGAGAGTTCTAGAATGGTTCAGGAGTGTGTTTATATTGCGAAGGAAAAACTTTCAAAGCTCGAAGAGACGCCAGATGACTGGATTGCATTTTCAATAAATCATGTAGTAAAACCACATCATTTATTCTCCAAATATGTAACGCGTACGAGGCGTAATTTATTTCTCGAACATATTTATAGCGATTTATACGGAAACACGGGTGGAGAATTAGAATGCTTATCTAAATGCGCTGTTGCTTTTAGACCGGAGAAAATACTCTTCCCGTAAATATGCCACTCGTTAAAAATATAGTCTTGTAAACCATTATATGACTTCTCGTAAAGCATATTTTTTCGATGAATTGTCCTGCGAGACAAATATCTCGAAAATAGGTGATCTTCTCCATGATTTTTCGTAAAGCCTATTTTCTCGATGCAGATTATTTAATAAAAAATAATGAAACCTACATTCGTCTTCTAATCAAGGGGAAAACCACCACTAGAGTCTATTACCGTTACGATCCCTATTTCTATGTTGACGCTCCAGAAGAAGCTAAGAATGACCTGGAAAAAGTTCACGGAAGACTTAAAGATGGAAAACTAGTCTCACCAAAAAGTATCGATCGTGTGGACTGGGTCCTGTCCGGTCAACCAAAAAAACTTTTTAAAGTTTATTGCAATGCGCCTCCAGATGTTTTAGCAATAAAGCAGGCAATGCCATTTCCATGTTATGAATATAATCTATCATTTTCCAAGCGTTTCATGTTTGATATGAAGCTCGTTCCATTTTCCATCATCCACTATGAACGTGAAGGAAAATTTATTAAGAAAATAATAAAAATTGAAGAAAGTGATAAAGTGCAGTTGAACACACTGGCATTTGATATAGAAACTTATAACCCACTGGGTGCTTCCAGAGAAAGAAAAGACCCAGCTATCATGATTAGCTACGCAGGAAAAACTTCTGGAGTGCTCTCATTTAAGGATGCTAATAAAGAAGCACACACTCTGGTTCCGGATGAAAAAACTATGCTGGAAAAATTCTGCGAAATTATCGCACAGGAAAATCCAGATGTTATCTATGGTTATAACTCTAGTAATTTTGATTTTCCCTATTTACAGGCAAGGGCAGAGGTTCTAAACGTAAAACTTAAATTAGGTAGAAAAAGTGCCCTATTAAAAAAAGTAACTAAAGGTATGGTTACTGGTATGCGTGTTGATGGCCGTATTCATATAGATATTTATCCTGCAGCTCGTTTTTTCGGTATAATCGGTATGATAAAATCCCAACAGTTCACCCTAGAAAAAATATATGAAGAGGTAATTGGCAAAAAGAAATTCATGGTAAATAGAAAAAATATTTGGGAGATGTGGGATAGTAATGAAATTGAGACACTTTCACAATATTCTTTACTAGATTCCGTTGTAACAAAAGAACTAGGAGATCATTTTCTTCCATTACAGATTGAACTAAGCAGGGTAGCTAAAATGCCATTATTTGATGTTGCACTTTCTACTAGCGGTCAGCTTGTAGAAAATCTGCTTATGTACGAAGCTGCCCAGCAGAAAATGATTTCCCCCTCTCGTCCTTCCGATGGTGCAGTAAAAGAACGTTTAGCTAATCCAATTGAGGGTGCCTATGTAAAAATTCCAGCTCCTGGTATCTATGATAATATTGCAGTTATGGATTTTAGAGGTCTATACCCGAGCATTATAGTTTCCTATAATATTGATCCATTTACTTTGACAAAAGATGGAAATGAAAATGAGTGTTTTGTTTCACCAACAGGTGCAAAATTCATTAAAAAATCTCAGGGACTTATACCATCAGTAGTTAATTGGCTGGTAGACTATCGTGTAAAGATAAAACATGAATTGAAAAAGACGAATAAGGACGATGAAAAATATAAAATACTTGAAGCGCGTTCTAATGCTCTTAAAATTTTAACCAATTCTATATACGGTTATCTTGGTTATGCTCGCGCTCGCTGGTATTCAAGAGAGTGTGCAGAAAGCACTACTGCCTGGGGTAGAAAACATATTCAAGAAACAATAGCTTCAGCAGAAAAAGCAGGATTTGAAGTTTTGTACGGTGATACAGATTCAATTTTTTTACTTTATAAAGATAGGAAACAGGTTCTGGCTTTTATGGAAGAAATCAACAAGTCCCTACCTGAAAAAATGGAGCTTGAATTAGAAGGTTTCTTTACCAGGGGTGTATTTGTAGGTAAAAAAGGTGGCGAAGAGCGAGGAGCAAAAAAGAAATACGCGATGCTTGGGGAAGATGGACGATTGAAAATACGTGGTTTCGAACTTGTGCGTAGAGACTGGAGTGATATTGCAAAAAATACTCAGAAAAAAGTTCTCGAAGCTATATTGAGGGAAGGTAGCAAAGAAAAAGCAGTTGCCGCAGTTCGTGAAGCTATAGCTCGATTGAAATCTGGCAAAGTTCCATTTGAAGAATTGGTAATAGTTACACAGTTAAAAAAAGACCCGCGTGACTATGATCTATTAAGTCCAGAAGTTTCTGCAGCTAAGAAACTTAATCTTCAAGGTGTTCCAGTGGAAAAAGGTAGTGTTATTTCCTATGTAGTTGGGAAAGCGGGTAAAAGTATTTCAGACAAGGCACAGCCTTTGGAGTTTGCCAAGGATTACGATCCCGATTATTATATTGATAATCAGCTCATGCCAGCAGTGATGAAAATTCTCAAAGAGTTAGGTTATGATGAGTATGATTTGAAAGTAGGAGGAAAACAGAAAGGATTGGGGGATTTCTTCTAGATTACTGGTAGAAGGTTGAAGGTAGATGGCAGAAGCACTTAATCTATCAACCACATTATCTTTTTTCCCAATCTGGTGATCGAATCCTCTTTTTTAACCTCCATCCTTTTTTTGGATTCCATCTCAAATCCTATTAACATAATGCTTATAAATTTATGTTATTATTAATTAACCTAGAATCGAATCTAGGTTAAGATGACATGACAGAGATTAAAGAAAAACTGCAGGATTCAAATCCATGGTGGAAAGGCGCGTTTACATCAGCGTTCAAAGAAAGAGAGATATATCCAAAGATAAAAAAATTCCTGCGAATGCCGCAAATAATTGCACTTACTGGGCTCAGGCGGGTCGGGAAAACCACCATTATGCTTAAAATAGTGGAAGACGCCTTGAAGGATAATTTTGATCCAAAGCACATAATCTATTTTTCTTTTGATGATTCCAAGGAAGCCGATTTCAGGCAGATACTTTCTGAATATGAAAAATTAATGGAAAAGAACATTCGTGAGGGGAATTACTTACTATTATTTGACGAAGTGCAAAAAGTGGATAACTGGCAAGAAAAAATGAAAATAATATACGATAATTTTGGAAAGAATGTCAAGATTATCCTATCTGGGTCAGAATCATTATTTATAAGAAAAAGAGCAAAAGAGTCGCTTGCCGGAAGAATATTTGAGTTTAAGGTAGAACCATTAACCTTTAAGGAATTTTTGGTATTCAGGGGGGTTTCTTACCAACCAATAGGACTTTATGAAAAAGAACTTCGTAACCTATTTGACGACTTTATCCTTACTATGGGGTTTCCTGAGTTGTATGGGGTTAAAGATAAGGAAACTATAAGAAAATACATAAAGGACGGGATTGTCGATAAAATCATTTATAAGGACATTCCGAGATTATTCAGCATAGATGATCCATCCATATTGGAATCTCTCATTAATATTTTTACGGAAGAACCGGGCCAGATAATTGATCTTTCTGAACTAGGAAAATCATTGGGTTTATCCAGACAGACAATATCTAATTATTTATCTTATCTGGAGCAGTCATTTCTTCTAAGAAAATTATATAATTTTTCAAGAAATCGGAGAAAGATAGAAAGAAAACTCAAAAAATATTACCCTACTATTATCTCAGTCAATCTTGTGTTTAGAGATGACGATACTTCAAGGTCTAAGGTGTTTGAGTGGTTGCTTGTAAATGAACTCGATGCAGAATTTTTCTGGCGGGATTCTTATAAAAACGAAGTGGATGTTGTTAAAGCTGAAGAAAAGATATTAGCAATGGAAATTAAATATGGTAAAATAGAAACAACCGGAATAAGTGCCTTCATGAGGAAATTTAAAGTAATCCATGGGTTAATACTGTCTTACGAAAAGCAAGACAAAATAAATGTAAAGGAAGGGGTAATCGATATTGTTCCAGCATGGAAATTTCTGATGACTTCAGATACTTATAGTAAGACTAAGTGATAATTTGACAACCAAAGACGAAATTCTAAAAAACGGTTTTCTCGAAGTGCGAATAAGGGTAACCGGTATATTCCAGCGTCACAAGTTTACTGTAGTTTATGATACAACTCCGCTTGGTAAAGTAGTCTATCTACAAATAAAAAATAATATAATTCCAACAGAACTTGCGAAACTTGCTTCAGAATATCAGTTACCTTTTCGTTCCCCTCTAGGTACTGCATATCCTGCTGGAAAAGGGTCGAAGGATTTTGTGCAGCCTTAATTATTTAACTATTTCATTTCTTATTTTTTCAACTAGTTCCTTTCCAATCCTCAACTGTGCTTCCTTAGTTGCAGCACCAAGATGGGGAGTAAAATAAACGTTTTCTAATTCAAGTAGTTTTCCAGAATAAGGTTCTTCCTTATAAACATCTAGAGCTGCGCCAGCTATTTTGCCGGATTTACACGCTTCGTACAGAGCAGTTTCATCAATAAGATCGCCACGAGCTAAATTAACCAGGTAAACTCCAGATTTCATTTTTGCAATGCTTTTGATATCAATCATATCCTTAGTTTCTGGAGTTAAAATAGTATGTAATGAAATAATATCTGATGATTTAAATAATTCATCAATTGATATCGCTGTTGCATTGCCATCTCCTTTTGTTTTAGGGTCGTATGCCAAAACAATCATTCCGAGTGCCTTTGCTTTCTTTGCAACCAGGCTTCCAATTCTTCCATAGCCGATTATGCCTAAAGTCTTCCCTTCTATTTCTTCGCCAGTTAAGTTTTTTTTATCCCAAATTTTATTTTTCATCTGGTGATGTGCTTTTTGCACGTTTCTTAACATTGAAATGATAAGCCCGATTGTTAATTCTGCTACGGCATTGCTACTGGAACTTGGTGTGTTGATAACTTTTATTCCTCTAGCTTCACATGCTTTGACATCTACATTGTCGAGTCCTACTCCAGCTCTAGCAACTACTTTTAGTTTGCTTGCACTCGTCAGTAGCTCCTTAGTTACTTTTGTCGCACTTCTCACAATAAATATATCTGCATCTTTTAGGTCATTAGTAAGATTAGTTGGTTTGTAAACTACTTCACCAAGTTTTTTTAGTTCTTCAATTACTTCTGGCTCTAAATTGTCAGCAATAACTAGTTTCATAAAACTATTATGTAAATCAGAGTTTTAAACCTACATTATCCTGACAACCAGGACTGATTTACTGTAGTTTTCTGATTTTAGCATCTTTAATAGTTTCTGTGCTTGCTACCCAGAATGGAAATTTACGGTCAACATTTTGTACTCCTAAATCTATTAATAATCCAGTTCTATATCCTTGTAAGATGCTTTCGTCATATGTTTTAGGCTTTCCGGTTTCCTCAAGCATTACAGACACTTTTTTTATTATGTATTTTTTTCTCTCAGGACTTTGGTTTGCTATGTCTACCAATCCTCCAAGTGATATCGATATGTTTTCATTAGATATGTTCTTACTATTCATTCTGCCCAAATATAATTCAGTATAAGCAGGGTTTCTGGTCGTTATCATGGTCCTTAGAACCATTCCAGTATATGGTAGATTTGAGTCTAGATACTTACCTAATACATCTAGAGTTCGTTTATCTTGTGGAGAAAGTGCCAAAACTTGCATCGCACGCATTCGTATAAGTATGGTGTCCGAAGATGTATCTTCTAAACATTTTTTAGCCATGAAAAGAGTCTCAGCATATGCTCTTTCACCAAAAACTTTCTTTATCTCTATCCATGCTTTTTCTGGTGATGTACCTAAAACTATTTTAATAAAATTATCGTGAGTCATTAAGGATTTTGTTCCTTCATCTGGAAGTAGTTCTCTAATTGTCATAAATATCACCTGATTTAATTTACTTATAACTATTTTATAATCCTCTCTATCTGTTTTCCATTCTGGCAAATCTATAAAAAATCACTTCATGATTTTTTCTATCGCGTCCAGACATTTATCCAATTCTTCTTTCGTTACATTACTCATATTTGCAATCCTTAATCCATTATCTTTAAATTTACCTCTTGAACCGACGATTTTTATTTTGTATTCTTTAGCCAATCTATCTTTGATATTTTTGGCCTTCTCTGGGGAATCAGCATAAAACCCAGTAACAGTATAACTTTCGAATCCTTTTTCAGCAATAAGTCCGAAACCAAGTTCAATCAGTCTCTCTCTGATATGTGCACTTAATTCCATATGTCGTTTTACTGCACCTTGCAATCCACCATTCCTATCCATCACGTCAAATGCTTTTTGCAATGCCCAGAATAGTGAAATCGCAGGAGTATTTGGTGTTTGCCCATCTTTTTGGTAAATCTTCTGATGCCTTTTAAGGTTTAAGTAGTAACTTGGAATTTTCTCTCTCTCTGAATATCTCTCAACTGCTTCCTTGCTTAGTCCAATCATTGCCATTCCAGGCGGAGCGCCAATTCCTTTTTGGCTTCCAGTTACAAAACCATCAACTGCAAATTCTTTGAAATTAAAAGGAGTTCCAGGCCAGGCAGATACTCCATCGATTATTACTAACATACCTTTACTTTTTGCGTATTTACAAATGTCTTTTACATCATTGCGTACGCCGTAGCTGGTTTCGTTGTAAACCATGCCTAGTACTTGTGCGTTCGCTTCGTCAATATGTTTTTTCGCTCGTTCGAAATTCCAACCGCGTCCGTCATCAATTCTATGCTCAACTACATTAGTGTAAACTTTAGCTGTTTCAATAAATTTCTCACCAAACTCGCCGTTAGGAAAGCAAATCATTTTTTCGTTTGGCAAACATAAATTAGCAATTAAACATTCTATACCCAATGCACCACTACCCGTGATAACATATGCTTCCTCGCTTTGGTAATATTTTTTTAATCGTTCTACAAGATCAGTGTATAGTGCTGAGAACTCTTTACTCCGATGAGTGAACATTTCCTGTGCCTGTGCTTCTAGTATTTCTGGTAATACCTTCACAGGTCCAGGAGCTAATAGAATATTTTTGAATGGTTCCATGATATTACCTAACAAATAAAATTAATAAATAACAATAACTGACTCAGTATATCTCCGTACATTAGCAGTATAAATCCTCTGTGCCAGCATATCTCTAAGATATTTGGTTGCACCTTCCTTGCTCTCATGTAACCAGCCCAACTTCATATTCAATCTGATTATTCTATCTGGGATATGGTGCCTTGTAGATTTAGGCGGAAGCGGATGATGCGCTTTTGCAGTCTGAACTATTTCATCCTTAGTGTACGATCTTCTGAAAAATACGGTACTGCCCTTTTCAACCTGTTCAACTAGCTGCTCATCAGGTATATATGCTGGTTCAATGCCTTTTATCGCAGAAGTCAGAATATAATTTTGTTCCTCTACTATTTCTTTTATTTTGTAGTTGCCAGGATTGATTAGTTTACATTCCATCTTGCCATTGTTCTTAGTTACTGCCATGAAAGGTGCTCTCATTCCATTTACAGCTTTCAATCCATCTTCATAGCTGATAGCTTCAGTTTTTATTTCCCCTTTTGTAACTAAAGAGAGCGGTTCATTAAAAGTAGGTAACCAAGTACCAACTTTTATTTTATCATTTTTATAATCTACCAATTGGCAAACTGCATGCGGGCATTCAATTATTTCAAGAACTTTTAGTCTATGGTTTCCGTCAAGTACTGTGCCGGTTACTTTATCTACTATTAAAGGATCAACCAAATGCCCAATATTAAGCATAGTTTCTTTCAGACGTTTCAAATTAGGAGCTATGGTCTGCTCATGCGATAAGAGCTCGTTAGTCGGTCTTATCTCAAGTTCGTTTAGAATATCCTCTAAGAGTGTTGACATAAAAGAAAGAGGTTAAGTAGAATTTAAATATTTATATGCTTGGCATTCGGCGGGAGACGAATTAGTTGCAGTTAGGTAACAGTTGAACACCATTAAGAGTTAATTTGATATTATAATGTTTTAATCTAGTTTCCAGTTCTTTAACAATTTCCATTGCAGGTAATGGTGATAATGTTTTCTTATTTATGCCGTTTAACAGAGCATCTCCTAAATTTTTAAACTCTTCATCATGGTCTCGCATCCATTTTACAACTTGATTTGCATAAAGACCCTTTAATCCAACTATGGTAAGCTGTGCACCTGCATTATTTTTTAGATCAATTCCACTATCATTAAAACTTTTTTCTATTTTTTCTATATATTTCATAAATTCTTTACATAATGTCTTGAGTTCTTGTTCATTTTTTACGGCAGGTATGCCACTAACAATTAGTTGTCTGCATTCTGAAATTAGTTCTAAACGCTCCTGCCGGAGTTTTATGTTTTCTCTTACTCGTTCAGCCATTATTCCCATAAATATGCTTTTAATAAGGTAAATTTAAAAGATGTTAATAATTATTGCTTTTAAAGATTTGTATACATCATTTATAACATGCAACAAGTTCAGAAACAACCAACCCTCATCAGAGTAATGAACGATCAAATTCCTCGTATTCAGGTTCAGGTAGATCGATTTAGGGAAGTTAATGGGACTAAACCAGTTATTGTAGAACATAGGGAGACCATAATTTTATCAGAACGTTATCGTTTATGCGAACAAATTAAATCTGGTGGTCAGGGTTCAGTATACTTTGCACTTGATTTAAGATTTCATGAGAGAGTTGTTGTCAAGATAGCACATCATATTATGGATGCTATTGCTAATTCCAGGTTTGTAAAGGAAGCTGCTACTCTTGCGTTATTATCGCATCCAAATTTAGTAAAGGGTTTTGGATTCGCAACTTTTGATAACGGAATACTGTTTTTTCCAATGGAATATGCCAGTAAAAGGACACTGTGGACCTATCTACAAGAGCATAAAGATGGAGCTATACCAGAAATTGGAATACCTCTTCTATTACAATTATGTGATGGACTTTCTGAATTGCACAGAAATGGTATTATCCATAGAGATCTGAAACCAAGTAATCTACTACTTACACAAAACGATACGAAACTTAAAATTACTGATTTCGGCTTATTAAGATATCTGGTAGAAGTAGAAGATCCTATTGCAATAGTGGGCACACGTGATTACATGGCTCCAGAACAGAGTGCAGGAAGCGATGTAACTTCAAGTTCCGATATTTACTCGTTTGGTATGATCATGTATCAATTGCTTTGTGGTCACCCACCATCAAGTCAGTATTTCGAAAGACCAAGGACAATTAGGTCAGACATTTCTCGTAAAACAGAAGAAGTTATTATGCACGCTCTGGCTAAACTTCCAGAAGCACGTTTCCAAGATGTAGAACAACTGAAATCCGCACTTGAGTCATCTATATTAGAGCGTCCCAGATTCAGATATTGGGGATAAAACAAGATAATAAAAGATTATGCGATCAGATGAATTCGCACCGCTCGTTCATTCTCTCAATTTTCTAAAAAGAAAATATGCGACCGCCGAGGTTCGAACTCGGGTCACTAGATTGGCAATCTAGAATCCTACCGAAGTCCTCCGGATAGTTTTCAGTTTCGTGTTTCGAGTCCTGAGCTTTACTTTTGTTTTCAAGGCTCGAGACTTCAAGACAGAAGAATATCCAGAACTAGACTACAGTCGCAGTTGTTCTTAGTCTATACTAAGCATTAGTAACAAACCAAGAATAATTACTTAGTAAAGAAAGTAATAAAAAACACTCTTATTCTATGGCAGTATGCCTAAGAGCCTCAAGTAGAGGTAAATGTTCATTTCCAAGGAACTTACTTTCCATAATACGCTTCAATAACTCGATATCTATAATCCTATCATGACGTGTTCCAAGTTCTTCATCAAGAAACCTCATTGCTTTTGCTACAAGTTCTCTTCTAGGCACATATACAAAATTTACTATCGAAGCTACACAATCTGTATTCATTCCAAACTGTCTCCTTACAAGCGGATTATCTACTGATAAATTACCAAGTCCGATTCCAAACCTGGTTTCGCCATAGGCAATTTCTATTGCCTGAGCGATATTGTCCATTCTTTTACCATCAGGCAATCCAATTTTTTTCAGCAGAAAAATAGCAGCCTGAGTTAATAATCCGAATGACAAAATTGTGTTAATCATGTTCAAATAGCATGATGACGATGTTTCTTCTGCTTCGATATCTGCTCGTATATCTTTTCTTTTGCGTAAGTCAATAATTTCTCTAACGATATCGCCCTTTCCATTGCATAAACGTTCTATTATGGTACTTCTTAATTGTCCTCTATCTTCGGAGATCTTTTTTATCATTTCTAGTTCATCTAAGCTATACAAAGTTACTGCTAAACACACCTCTTGAACTAAAGAAGTAATGTTTATTAAGATGAATTTCAGCTCTTCGTTTTTATATTGCGATTCCACAGTATTAGCACGGTCAAATCTAGAGCTCTCGCTCATAAAAATATGTAGGGGTATACCGAATGTTAGCATATCATGAATAATTTCGAATCCTACTCTTTCCCCAAATTCATCTATAAAAATTCCAGCATTAGTGAATTCAGACAGTAGCTTTTCAAATTCCGGCTTCCATAGAAATTTTCTAAGTTTTCCAGATAATTCCATATTAGATAAAGTATCAAGCCTCTCCGAAATTATTCTAAAATTATCGCTACAATTTCTTTCTGGGGTATCATCTTCGATAGAAGCCCTTACCTTTCTGAATAATTCTGCAATTGCAAGCGCTGGTCTAAGAAGTTCATATCGTTGTTCATTTACAAATGGTCTCAGGTCTCGGAATCTTATCTCCTTAGTAGTTTTTGCATGTGACAAATATCTATGTAATTCCCCGAATTTCATGATTATTATAACGTTTCTAAATATTTAAAAAAGTGTCTTTAAATGAAAACTAATAAAAATCGCTTCTGTAGTAATATTATCATGCCAATCTACACAAAATTCGGCGACAAGGGTAATACTGCCCTGTTAGGAGGGAAGGTAGTGCAAAAGGATGACGTCCAAGTTGCAGCGTATGGTGAAGTAGACGAACTCAACGCAA
>JAUSHJ010000071.1 GCA_030648615.1 Microcaldota archaeon
TGCTCCTGAAGAAATAAAGAAAGCGGCAGAACAGCTTAAGGAATTTTTACCTAAAATAGAAGTCACTGGAATTCCGTTAACCATGGAGCCTGGAGCACACCCACCGTGCATAGAGAAGATACTGGACTCGATGAAGAAGCATGAAAATCTAGGTCACCAGGCAAGATGGTATCTCGCAGTTTATTTGCTCAAGAGTGGCATGTCCGTTGAGAATATGGTGAGTATGTACTCTAATTTGCCAGATTTCAACGAAAAGATAACTAGATACCAGATAGAACATGCAATAAAGAAAGAATATGCACTACCAGCTTGTGCAAGTGTGCTTAGTTACGGTCTCTGCTGTGCAGATTGCAAGATTGGCAGCCCACTAAACTGGCAGAAATTAAGCAGTATTGATAAAGAAAGAATAATGAAAACTGGTAAAAGGTAAATACTTGAAGGTAGAACGATGAACGAAAAAGAAATACGATTCGCACTAGAAAGATTTAGGAACTACTACCAGCAGGCAGAATTCGACATAGTACAAATAGATAAAAGAGAGTTTGGTATTGGAAACATAAAGAAGATAGACGCACGACACCTAGCGTTCACAAGCGAAGATGCTTTCAGAAGTTACCTGATGAATAATACTCCGCTGTTTGTTTCTCACTCTACTGCGTACTATAGATATCCTGGAGCTACACCCATAGAGAAAAAAGAATGGGGTGGAGCAGACGTAGTTTTTGATCTGGACATTCATGCTGAAGGAAAATATGGAGTTTATGCAAAGCTAGAGCAAGTGAAGAACGATGCAATAAAACTTATTGAAGATTTTCTTCTCTCTGATTTTGGCATTTCTAAAAATGACTTACTAGTAGTATTCTCCGGCAACCGTGGCTACCATGTTCATGTAAGAGACAGGAATTTTCTTGATCTTGGAAGCGATGAACGACGGGAACTAGTAGATTACATACGTGGTGCCGGACTTAACTACAGAAACTTTTTTGAAGAAAATTATGGTGGAATAAAAGGAAAGATAAATGGGCCAGAACCAAGCGATTATGGATATAGAGGTAAATTTGCCCGGGCGGTTCTTAAACTATTGGAAAATGAACCTGAAAAGATATCCAGAAAATTTACCAAAGAAACAGAAAGAAACATGTTCAAAAAAGGAATAGAGAATGGCAATTGGAGCACTTCTCTTTCAGACATAATCGAACGGGTAGGCATAGTTGCCAGTGAACTGCCATTGCACACAGTAGACACAGATGCAGGAGTAACTTTTGACACAAGTAAACTTATAAGAGTCCCAAATAGCATTCATGGTGAAACAGGATTCGTTGCAAAAATAGTGAAGGATTTAGATTCGTTCAATCCGTTCAGAGATGCAACATTGAAATTAAAAGGAGAATTGAAAGTAAAATTTACAGAAGATGTTCCTGTAATTCAATTTGGAGATGAAACCATTGGTCCATTTGTAAAAGAGAGAGAGGAAACACTTGGGGAAGCACAGGCATTGTTCTTTATTCTAAAGGGAAGTGCAGTAATTCTTGGCTAGAGAGTAGAAGCTCGCAAAGCGAGCGGTAGACAAGCTTTTCGCTCTGAGCGAAAAGATGTCCATTGTTGCAAGGCAACAATTGGAAGGTAGAACGACTGCTAGAAGGTAAAGAGTATTTCTACTAACAGCATTTAGTAACATTGATAAACACTCCTAATCATGATATTCTTATGAATATGGCAACTAAAATAAAGGCAGTAAGAGCAAATCCAATCAAATCACCACTAAAAGACGTTTTGTTGTCCAGTTTAAGGGAGTACTCTGAAATAGGTTCAACTACTATAGATGGAAAAAGATTTACACCAGATAGATCTTTCGAATTAGCAAAATTCTTATTCAAATTATCATTAGGACATACTGTCGGTGCGGTAATAATCCCAGTACCGGAAAAAAAACCTGTGTTCGTAGTAGGAGACAAAGTACATAGTTTTGGAGTGAAAAACGAAACCACAGTAATTATTTTAGCTAATTGTGAAACTAACTTAGTAGATATGCCTTACGGATCTCCGTTTTTAGGATATGTACCAAACCAAGGTTTTGTACCATTAGGGCAGTATGTATTTGTAGACGGGGTAGAAAGAATATTAACTCAACCTAAAAATCCGCTCACTTTTAGAGTATTGGAACGTCTGGGGCCAGATGAAGCATTAAACACCGTACTTTTCGATGCAATAAACGCTGATAACGTATACATGAATCTTGTGGCAAACGCCAAAGATGTTCGAGATCAGGACATAAGAGGTTTAATGAGTATGATTCTCTCAACTGAACCGTTGATAGCATTTCTGGAATGGTTGACGAATGTTCCACCTGAAACAAAAACAGAAATACTTAGAAGCTTCGGAATAGAAAGAGAAGAACAATTGTTTTCAATTGAAGCGATACCTCTTAGAGTAAAGATTGGCACTTTAGCAAACAACTTGGTTAGTAGTTATCTGAAAAAACATGGATATCCGAATATAGCTGAACTAATAGATACCCAAGCGATAGCAGATATAGGTCTAAACGTATTTGGAGGAAATTTCGGAGCATCTGTAGTGTTGGTGCAACCAAAATAGGGAACCTGAAACTGAGAATCCAAAATCTAGACTCAAAACCAGAGACAAGACTTGAAACCAACTACTTGGCTACTTTTATAAATCATAGAGCAGAATCTCTTCTATGGTGGAGTTAACAGATACGCTCAGATTAGCAACAATAGTAGTAACTATTTCTATAATACTCTCAGGTATAGCTCTTGGTTTAGGAAGATCTCTGGGATATAGAAATATGGAGAATTTTGGAAAGGAAGAACTTGGACAATCAATAATAAACGCTGCATTGTTAGGCATAGCAGCTACAATTATTGAAACTACTAAATCAATATCGGCAGATGCTGTAAAAGATACGATTTGTCAAGCAGCAATTAGCGAAGATGCCATAGCAAAAATAAGCTGCATACAACAAAGTCTTAGTACTGCACTTTTCGGTTTAATCCAGGAAAATATAAAAACGCTAAACATAGTCGGCTATTACCAGACATTATCTCTTAATTTTGGTTCATTTTCAATACAGCCATTCATAAATCTCGGAGGAGTGAGTTCAACATTGCAATCACAGTTACTGATACTAGAAAATACTCTCATTATGATTAATCTAAATTCACAATTCATTGATTTCATTTCTCAAAATGCATTTGGACTTATATTCGCTCTAGGGCTAATATTCCGTGCTTTCTTTGCAACAAGAAAATTAGGTGGTTTCCTAATTGCACTCGCCATAGGATTATTTGTGTTTTATCCGATATTTATAATGGCATTTCCTACTCCGTATACAGAAATACAAAGTGCAACCGTAAATGCGTCGTTATTCAATAACAATACAAATTACGCATTGATCCCGATAGTTGACCTTAACGGCAATAATGCCATAGCACAAAAACTTGATAGCCTAGCTGGAAGAACTAGCAACGTAACAAATTCTACCATGACTATGACTGATTTCAGCGGAGACTTAACCACCATAATCGGATTAAATGCCAATGCGATAGCCAAAACACTATTATATTCAGTCATAGCCCCAATATTCTCACTCATCATCACAGTCGTATTTATAAAAGAACTCTCAAATATCTTAGGAGGAGAGATTGCTTCAGGGCAGATTTTTAACAATCTTTAATGAGGGGAATTATGGCAGTAAGCAACAGACTTGTAACAGGAATTGCAATAGGTGGAGGCATACTCTCGATACTTTCTGCATTCAGTTTAGGTAGCGTGATATTCACAGTTATTGCAGCACTACTATTTCTAATTTCCCTAGTAGTATGGAAATATGGGCATATTTTAATTCCAGCAATAACCAAAGCAACAAATTTTATAGAAGTAAGAGATGGTTATGAAATATCCCCAACTAGAGATTATATAATAAAGAAAAGTGAAAATGGATATTATGCAAGCAAATTCCTTGAAATAAGATTCTACGAAAGTACCATGGACAAACAGGAAGAACAGAAGACTTCCATGATAGAATCATTTGAACGCGCCATAAGCTCTCTCAAGTATATAGTAAAGATTTCACTACTTATTTCAGCAGTTGACCTCTCAAAACACATTGATGACATAAAAACTAAGAGAGGTTCTGCAGAAAGCAAAAAATCAAAAATTGCCAAAGAAGGAAGCGATGAGGGCATAAGAACTGATAGGGAAATAGCAATGTGGAACAGATTGCTTGACCGCATAACTCACGGTGAAAGACCAGTGGAAGTTATTGCTTATGCTAGCACTACTTCATTTGGATTAACCAAAGAAGAAGCCGTTGCAAAAGTAAGAAGGCAGGCTAAAGAGATTAGAACGATACTCTCAAGCACCTTGGGATGCGACATAGTTGAAATGGTTGATTTAGATATGGTGAAATGTTTCGAATGGGATAAATTTTTTCCTGCAACTCAGGAAGAACTAAGAGATGAATTGTTCTAATGAACAACTATTCTAAGCGTGTTTAAATGGACTTGTTATCTGCACTGGCAAATGGAACCTGTCTCGGACCTCTTTTCGTAGGAACAGTAATCTTAACTTTACTTAACAACTTATGGATCAGTTTAACTAAGAGAAACGGAATAGCTTATCTCCATACCGACAATAGAGAACCAAACAAATGGATATTATATTTACTATCCGTGGTTTCTACGCTTACCGTAATCCCGATATTACTATTGACAATATATAATATCCAAAATTACACGATTGCAGATATTATGGTAATAGGCGCATGGATAACCATGAGCTCATTATTATTTGGCTTAATAAGAGTAGACACCTATGAGTTCCTAGGCAACAGACTATTCTTATTATTTGCATGGTTGGGCACCATGGCTCTAACAGAATATGGATTACTTGCTCATCTAAGAATGATAGGTGGAACACCTACACTTTTTGCAGATTCATTAACTATATTAGGTGTAATAATCGTAAGTATGATGTCTCAGGTTACTGTTACTCAGGAATCTGAATTTTATGAGGAAAACGAATTGGAAAGTATCACACCAAAAATTGAAACTGAATCGGAAGTTGAACCTAAAACAAAATTTAAGATTAGTAGAAAACCTAATGCTGAAAAGGATATGAGAAAGAAAAATAAGGTGAAACTGTAGATGAATTGTCCCATGGAACAACAAGCTTGTCGCAAAACGACAAGGTACAATCAACAACAAAAGTTGTTGATGCACATTGTTTTCAACAGAAAACAATCGTGCCTATTGTTCGAATATCGAACAATCAGGATATCTCGACAGGTGATGTCTCGATGAAATTATCATACTTATTATCCAAAGAACTTTCCAGAAGAATGATACTTGTCCATCCTCCAGAACCAAGAAAAGATTTACTACTTGCACCTCCTGATGATGCAATATACTTAGGAAGAACAAGATACTTGGGAACTCCAGTCTTCTGGGATCCGACAAAACTTATCAACCCACATATAGCAATAGTAGGGATAACCGGAAGTGGAAAATCCTATTTGGTTAAATCTTTCCTCACACGAGCCAGCATGATATGGAACACCAATGCGATTATACTTGACTGGGTAGGAGAATACGTAAAATGGGTAGAACAAGCTGGGGGAACAGTGATAAAACTTGGAAAAGAAAAGTTAAATCTTCTAGATCTTGCTGGAGTGGAAAAAACAGAAAGGATAAAACAAATAATTTCTGCTCTAGATATTCTACTTAACTTAAAGCAATATCTTAACGAAAGAGATGAAATAGAAGAAGCGCTTGAAGAGATTTATGAAAAAATGAAGAAACCAACTCTAGTAGATGTTGTAAAACATTTAGAAACAAAAAAACATAAAAAAGCTGCAAGACTTATAAAAAAATTTACTATAGAAGGAAGTGACTTCTTTGCTGGAAAATCCACGCTCAACATAAGAGAACTTACTAAAACTGGCTTAGTATGCTTGGATCTCCATGAATTACCTACGGAAGAAATTCGCTCTCTAGCTGGTTTGACCATACTTCAGTATATAAAAGAAACGATGAGGAAAACTAAAGTAGGTGAAGAAAAAGGAATAAAATTATTTGTAGTATTAGATGAAGCATGGAAAATAGCCCAAGACGAAACCAGTGACGTCATAACCATAGTAAGAGAAGGAAGAAAATACAATTTCGCACTTATTGTCGCAACTCAGAACCCTACCGACATGCATAAAACGATATTCAGCAACGTAGGTACAATGTTCATACTTAGATTAGTACTTAGAGAATTCAGAGATTATGTAAAGAATTCTATAGGTTATAGTGAATTTATAGATCAGGAAATGGGTAAATTTGGAGTAGGAGACGCTGCAATCAATATGATATTTGCAGAAAGGCAATCAAGAATCACTACGTTCTTATTAAACAAGATTGATGGAGAAGAACCACTTTTCCAATTCAAGATAAAGGGTGGGGACATGGATGTTGAAATAGAAAGAGAACAGTTCATAAAAATGCTTTACGAAATTGGATTAAATGAAGGACAAATAAATACGTTAAAACTGGAATTCGAAAAAAACGATGGCATAGTTGAAGGAGAAAGGCTAGTCTCTATTTTAGAAAAATTTGGCTACTCAAAACCATCGATAATATCTTTTCTAAGGCAACTTGGTATAGATGAGAAGAATTTAATACATATATTCTCCTTAGTAAGAATGAGAAAGGCATCCAAGGGAGTAGTTAACATAGTGCTAGATAAGAAGGTATAAATATGACTGAAAAACGAATTACGATAAATGCAAAATGCAGAGTAAAACTAGATAAATTAATGCCGTTATTTTCATCACTAGGCTATAATAAAGTAGAATATAAAAAAGATAAAATTATTATAGAAAAATTCACCCAGGATCTGCAAGGTGAAAACACCCTTGATTATGGAATTTTACTAAAAACAAATTCACTAGAATTTTATTATTCACAAACTGAAGGAAGCGGGAAACGAAAAAGAATGGTTGAACTTTTTCAGACATTTATGGATGTTTTGACGATTATAGGAAAAAATTACTTGGTTGAACCAACAGAGATAGCAAAAAATGCTAATTCTGTACTAAAAGAAGTTGCCCCTAATCTCGATAAAGATCTTCTTGAAGTAAACGCGCAATTAGAAGAGTCTAAAGAAAAACATGATGATTTGAAGAAAAGGTATGAAGACCTGGTGAGATCAAGCGAAGAAAATGCAAGAATATTATTAGAATGTGAAAGAAGGAGAGATGAATTACGTTTAAGAGTTGAAGAACTTGGGAAACTAAGTGATGAGAGTTTAATACAGGAAGTTTACCAATGGATAAAAATTCATGGCGGAAGCATAGATACTACGGAATTCTGCAAAGCATATGGAATTCCACCAAAAAGAGCTGAAGAAGGATTAGAGATACTTATTAAAACAGGTTTCATAAGAAGAAGGAGTGATTAGATGCCTAAAATCACTAAATTTAATTTTGTTATTCTTAAGAATTACAACAAAGAGAGAAAATTTATTGTGCTTAAACCATTTAAGAATTCTCCATTTGACAGATTGGTGGGGATTTTTAGAAGGAAATAAAAAAAGAGAATTAACCAGACCTGTTTCGTTTTATTCCTCTTTTTGGTATTTTTGATTTTGGCGGAAATTTCCTGACTACTGACTCGTATTTAAATCGCATTTCTTGATCAGTCTGAGTCATCAGTAGTGGTTTTAGTTTTTCTACTTCTGCTACTAGAACTTTCCTAACTGTTAAATATGCAGCCACTGAAGAAAATTTTTCTGTTTGGGAAAGATAGTGGATGGCACGACCAATAAACTCACACCTGGATTTCACATCTGATTCTTGCCTAGAAAGTTCTACGTAAATAACTGCGGCACGTTTCCTAGTTTCTTCGCTCAGAAAAACATCCGACAAAATACGTTTAAATAAATGAGGAAGGTCAGAATCGACATGAATTTTCTTAGGCGGGGTTTTATTATATTTATCAATGATCTTGCATGCAACAAATTCTGCTAATGATCTAGCTTGTTTCTGAGTTTCTGTGGGCGTAGATATACTTGGAGAACCAGTACACCTGTAAATATAATCATAGCGCTTTTCTAACCATCGGACTCTCATAACATTGTTTAAATGTACTGATTCGAGTTCTCGGATAGCATTCTTAAAAGCTATTCCTGATTCTTCTCTTAAATTTTTGATTCTTTCTGATCTTTGAGCATTGAGAACTGCATTAACATCTACGAATACCATATCATCTGAGAAAATAGAAATCCCATGCGAATCTTCTGTAATTATATGTCTTGGACCTGCTACAATTTCACCATATGCCTTTACGTCTCCTCCAACCACTCGGTTCCGAAGTTCCTGTAAATGTTCCTGCCAAGTTTTTTCAATCATATCATCCACCTCCGATTTTACCCTTTGGCTGATTCTTCACTCGTTTCGGAGTTTCTGGCTTAGATGGAACTTCCCTTACTGCAAAATGGTATTTGTCACGCATTTCTTTATCTACAAAAGGGTTATCGGGATTTTCTTTATGGGCTAGTTTATCTTTGACTAATCTTTCTTTGATAGCTTCTACCATTGGAGCTCGCATTTCTTTAGTATATTCTGGACGTTCAGGCTCCGCTAATGTGTTCCTCAAATCTTGTCTCAGAAATTTAAACCATAATTTAAAAGTAGCGCTAGATTGAATCCCATTTGCTTGCATTTGTATGTCATAAAGAAGTTTTTGAAGCTCATAAAATATTTCTGCCCCTTGTTTCCTTACTTCCAATGGCAACCACGTATTTCTTTGAAGATAATAGCCAAAAGAATCTAGCCCCTGAAATATATCCTGATATTTGCATTTTTGTTCTCTGTTAAGCTTTACTTCCTTATATTCATATAATATCATCATAATCACCACAGTAGTTTCTTTGCATGGTTAATTGAGGCGATGGTAGTATATTTTAATTTACCCTCACATTTGAGGCTTTAACGATTTATAGAAAAAGAACAGGTTCCCACGGAATTATTTTATCATACCTATGATATTACCCAAAAGTCTTGAATGAAACTCCGGAGTAACCTTACCTATAACTGTTAATACTTGCTTAACATGCAACTTTAAAAGTCCATCAAACCGTGCACTGCTGTTTTTGTCAAGAACACAATTAACGTCTTTCTCAGAAATTGGAATGCAGTAGTCATCAGTAGCAGTAGTTATAGAAGCAACTAACAGAAAATTAGCTTTGTGATAGTGATCATCTGAAAAAACGATCGCTGGTCTTGTTTTACTTTCAGGAGAATCTGAAAAATATACTTTAGCTAAAACAACATCACGCCTTCTGACCATGTAAATACCTCTTTGTGTAAAACTCAGATGATTTTTCATCAGACGGATTGTTCCAATGCGCTTCTATGGCTAACTGATTAAGTGGTTCTTCCTCAGACTGATTTTTTATTTTCAACTGTTCTTCATAGTATCTAGTAATAGCTAATCGTATCGCTTCTGTTTTATTTGCTGCTAGCCCTCGATTCACCAGATTATTAATAAACTTTTCAAGCTCACCTTCCAAATGTAGATTTACGTTCATAAATACCCCTTTGTACAATTTATATTATTATAATAGCACTAAAGTATTATAAATAATGCATATTGGTATTTAATAGTATTATCTATTTCAACTGCATAATCAGATTTGGCATAAGCTTCTCCTCTGCTCTCTTCAGATGTTCCCTAAATGTAGCAACTGAAATGCCCATAGCCTTTGCTAATTTCCCTAGGTCAGTTTTTCTGGGCCAGACATAGTAACCAAATTCAAATGCAATGGTGATCGCAAGTCTTTGTTGTAGAGTCAACTTAGGCATAAACCTGGAGAAATAGATATCTGTAAGTTTTGTTTCTTTTATGCTCTTTATGTCAAGCTTAATCGCAATCTTCTTGACGTCGGATAAGAAATTATTTATTATCGACTTGTCCCATGTTGCAACTTCCCAGTGTTCAACACCGTTGTTGTCGATATTGATAGGCTTGGTAAAAAGGAGTTTGGGGGCAAGAGAAGACCAGACACTAACAGGAATGAGAGACTTGGTAACTTCTATGAGAAAGAGAGTATTGCCTTCAACCTCGAGATTCTTCACACGCTTATCTTCTTTGAGTGCTTGCACAAAACTATTTATGTTTTCCTCTGTTCCCCAAAGAGTATGCACTTCTGGAGAGTGAGTGGTGCCCTTCTCTAGGAATACATTAAAAGGCTGGGAAACTGTAGAAACTTTGAATTCCCGGCATTTGTTTGCAATAATACAATCATGCAATATGCTAAATCGTGCAACCCACATATGTAAGGTTTGGATGATAAAGTTTTAATTGTTGAGCGATAATCGTAAATCAGGTGTAATTCATGAAAGTACTTCTTATAGGAAACGGAGCTCGTGAGCATATAATTGCTGAACGATTAGCTGAAGACTCTGAACTATACACGATAATGTCAAAGAAAAACCCTGCAATCGCACAATTATCCAAGAAGCACTGGATCTGTGATAGTGAAAATCCTGATGAAGTTGCTAAATGTATTACTGGACATGACTTCGATTTAGCATTTGCAAGTCCTGATGCTGTACTTGCTGCTGGAGTGAGCGACATTCTGGAAAAACACGGAATTCTGGTTGCTTCGCCTCTAAAATCAGCTGCAAGAATTGAGTGGGATAAAGCATTCATGAGAAGATTAATGCTAGAAAATAAAGTATCTGGACAAATCAAATATCAATTAGTTAATCATATAGAAGATGCACGAAAAGCAATTATGGAATTCGGAGAAGTTGCAATAAAACCAGTAGGTCTTACAGGTGGAAAAGGAGTCAGAGTAACTGGAGATCATTTTACTACCATCGAAGAAGGTATGACATATGTTACAGAAGTTTTCAAAAAAGATGGACAGGTATTGATAGAAGAGAAATTAATTGGAGAAGAATTCAGTTTTCAGTGTTTTAGCGATGGAACACGAATAGCCGTAATGCCACCGGTTCAAGACCATAAGAGAGCATTTGAAGGGGATATAGGTCCAAATACTGGAGGAATGGGCTCTTATTCTACTGGAAAATTACTTCCATTCCTAGAAGAAAAAGATATTGAACAGGCAACAAAAATACTGCAAGAGACCGTACATGCAATGAAAAAGAATGGAACTCCATTCAAAGGAGTTCTCTATGGGCAATTCATGGCAACTAAAAACGGTTTGAGAGTAGTGGAATTCAATTCCAGATTCGGTGATCCTGAAGCAATGAATGTTCTTGCAACTTTTGAAGGTTCGTTAGCTGATATGTTACTTTCAATTACAGATGGAAAAATTGAACGAGCGAAGTTTAGCAATAAAGCAACAGTAGTGAAATATCTTGTGCCTGAAGGCTATCCTGATAAACCATTGAAAGATCAGCCAGTAACTATTGACAGCACGGTAATGGAACGAATTGGGGCTAAAATATATTACGCCTCAGTTTACGAAAAAGAAGGTGCAATTTACACCACTGGTTCGCGAGCATTCGGAATTCTCGGAGTTGCTGATAAACTGGAAGATGCTGAACAAATTGCAGAAGAAGGCTGTAGGTACGTGCAAGGAAAAATATGGCATAGGAAAGACATTGGAACTAAGGAATTAATTGAGAAACGAGTGCAACATATGAAAGAATTACGAAACATGTAATATGATTGGCATTTGGTACTAATTTATATCAAAATTAGTAAATAGTAAAAGAAAACGTTTATAATAACTACTAATATATAGTAATATTAGTAGTTGTGATATATATGAAAATCCCGGAAAGACCACCACGTATCGAAATGACAGAAGAACTGCTGAAATTATTACAAAACAGAGAAGTTTCCGAACTACTCAGAAAAATCAATGATGACTATCTAAGCTGGGAAGAAATAAAACGACACTCTCCACTACCGGCAGGAATAGATGCAAAAAAGCTGTGGACACTTGTAAGAATGTCAAGAGGGCACATGTCAGATATTACTCTAGGGAGATATTGGTTTTTTTTCAATTTATATACGTCCAGCAATATGCAACAAAAACTTCATGAAATAGATTTAAATAGCGGCGGCTTACCTGTTACAGGATTAAAGATAAGCAATGAAGATAAACGAATGTATGTTATAAGTTCCATGATGGAAGAAGCTATTGCATCAAGCCAACTAGAAGGGGCGGCAACAACAAGAAAAGTTGCCAAAGAAATGCTAAGAACTGGAAGAAAACCACGAAATGTCGCGGAAAAAATGATTCTTAACAACTATAATAGCATGAACAATTTGTCCAGCATGACTGAAAAACCACTTACGATTGAATTGATAAGGGAAATACAAAGCACCATAACCAAAGATACACTGGAGAAAAAAGAGTGGGAAGGCAAGTTCAGAGATCATGATGAATTAAGGGTCCATTGGAATCCAACTGGAGAAATTTTACATACCCCGCCGCAACACGAAGAGATTGAAGAATTATTAAAAAAATATTGTGAATTTGCAAATTCTAATGACGCACGATATATACATCCGGTTGTAAAAGCTGCGATATTACATTTTCTAATGGGGTATATCCATCCATTTGAAGATGGCAATGGAAGAACTGCAAGAACCATAACATATTGGTATTTGTTGAGAAATAGGTATTGGATTATAAAATTCATGACTATTTCAAGGGTAATAAATCATGCAAAGACTAAATACGCCCAAGCATATCTAAATTCGGAAACAGATGATAATGATATAACATATTTTATTAAATTTCAGATAGATGCCATAGATCAAGCATTAAAAGATTTACGAGATTACATCAAAAGAAAACTAGAAGAAAAGAAAGACATGTACCGGTTCCTGAAAATACCTGGGATCAATGAAAGACAGGCACAAATACTTCTGGAATTTTTCAATGAACCCAACAGAATAATGACGATTGAAGAAGTGGAAACACAATTCTTAGTAGTGTATCAAACCGCAAGAGTAGATATGCTAGTCTTAGAAAAAACTGGCTTCCTAGAAAAAAAGAAAGCTGGGAAGAAGCTGCTCTTCTTCAGAGCATATAAATTCGAAAAAGTATTAGATGAATACACCAAAACTGAAAATAAATGAACTGAGGAGGTAAATTTATGGACTTTGGAAATATTAGAATAGTATTCTCGATCATATTGGTTGCTCTGTTATTTGGCTGCGTTAACAATAATAAAACGAACGATTCGAATAATCTTAAGATTACCAACAGTTATTCAGACGAGGTGGGAATAATGAAACTAAGTTCTGTATTCGATAATGGAGAAAATGTTCCGAAGAAATACACTTGTGATGGAAATGACATAAACCCTGCACTGAAAATATCCGATGTTCCTGCAGCTGCAAAAAGCTTAGTGTTGATTGTGGATGATCCAGATGCACCTGGAGGGACGTTTGTTCATTGGATAGCCTATAACATAGATCCAAAAACAAAAGAGATTCCGGAAGGTGTTAGTTTGGGTACTGGAGGAATGAATGACTTTGGAACTACTAAATATGGCGGTCCGTGCCCGCCTCCTGGCTCTCCGCACACTTATAGATTCAAGCTTTATGCTGTAGATTTTGACAGTTGGCCTTTGTTTGAAATTCCTCCTGATAAGGCTGCAATAGAATCATTTATGGAAGGACACATTATTGCTCAGGCTGAACTAGATGGGAAATATCAGAGATAATTTTTGCAATTAAATGTATAATTAAGCCTCGCCTATCTCATGACTGCCAAAATTAATTGCTCCCGGATCAAAATGTTTTCTTAATAAAAGTATAAGATCTTCAGGAGGAACCGGAAGCATGGCAATGTCTTGTTCGGATATACCATCACCGTGCTTAACTTTTACATCTGCAATTATTCGCTGTCCAATATCTTCAAAAAATGGAAATGTCAGTAAAATATTTGCAACTGCCACGGAAAATTGAGGATCATCACTCTCATTTAAGCTTATTCTTATCTGCTCCAATTCGCTTTCAATCATGAAAAGTTTTTTCTCCTTACAGTTATCTCCTAGTATTTTTGCACTAACCATGCCATAGGTTTTCAGCCCTTCATAAGCTACTGCAAGACATAGACAAGTTGGTTGCTTTTCCATAATCTTCTGACGCAATACGGCTACAGCCAGGATACATTTATTTAAATAACTGCGATTAGACTGTAGATAACCTATGGCTGTCAATGTATCAATGTCCTTGATGAATGATTTGCTTTCAAAACTTTCTAAAGATAATGAAAAAAGCTCTTCGTTTCTTGCGATTCTTCTAATTCCAAGACAGGTTAATAACCCATAAATTGGAAGTAGTACGACTCCGGTTAAAGGCAAAAATGGAATAGTAATTGCAGATGCTACTGCCAACCCACTATGTAACCATAATACATTTCGCTGAGCTAAAGAACGAAATCTGAATGCTTCGATATTAAGAACCCGCATTGCATTTAGTATTAATTCTCCGGGCACTTCTGGTTTTTCTTTTTTATTTCTATATTTATGCTCAAAATCTTCTATAACATGCCCCAACACATACGCTACACGTTCTCTTACGCCTGAATATAGTTCTTCTTTGGATGCGCAAAATAACAATTCTTTTATTAGTTGTTCTGATAGTTCTGTAGCTGTTCCAGCTTCGAGTAGCAGTGTTTTTTCTAATCCTTCGATTGCTTTCTTTGGTCCTCGATCCAACTTCACTTCGATCTCTTTTGCCCTTTCTTCCGTTAACCCGCATCGTTCACCAAGCATTAGTTCTGGATTCCTATATCTTCCGAAAACTACACGAGGTGCAAAGAATGGATGTGCCTTGGTAGTTGTAATAAGATGATTTACTACTTCTTTTGCCAGATTCCTCATAAATATTATATAGATCAACAGATTTATAAACATTTTGACATAAAGTATAACTTATGATTATTCAGGTAAAAAAAGGATTAGTAGAACCTAATTTCAAAGATGGACCAAAGGAAACTAGACGAATCAGACGAGATGCACTAGACAGTTTCCTAAAACATCTTTTATTCGAAGAACCATTTAAAGGTGTAAAGGTAAATAGAAGCACTGCCTGTTTTGAATTTAAAGGAACAAGTGTGGTTACAGAATATACACCAGACACAGTTATGGGCATCATGATAGCGCGTGGAAACGTATTAAATCCATATACAGAACCAATTATAGAGATAGAATGTGCTTCGCTTGTAAATAGTGTAGGAATAGATATTGCCTTTAGTTTTGCTAAAAAATGCCAGAACGTACAAACTATAGGCCAAAATGTCAGACCTGGTACTTCAATGGTATCCGTATCATCTAATGACGTACCATCGCAAACTGATCATGAAAACATTGTAATTGTATCAGCTTTGAGCGTACCGACCAGAATCACGCTTCGTATGAACGATAGAACAGTAACATGTGAGATAGAGTAAACAAAATCATGGTGAGACCGAGTATGTAAACAGATTTATAAACATTAACCCACTAATTATAACTTATGCATACATTAGTAACTGGAAGATCAACAAAAATTAGCCCAGTATTATTTGATTTTACTACAAGAACAGTTACTTTTAGAGAACCTATTTTCAGTGGAGTGCCGTCAGATAGATTAGCTACAAAATTATCTGCACTGTGGAAAGCAGAACCTGATAGAGCTAGTGCATCCCCAGAAACGGTTAGACGGATCGTGAATGTATATGCAATTATTTACGCTGATTTGTATAGACTAAATCCTGAACTAGCAGATAACGCTACGAAAATAATGGAAAAGCTCCCATTTGAATTATGCTATAAATACGCAAAATTAGTTGTAGGTGCATTTTTACATAAAGAAAAATTTGGTGAGATATTAGGTTTTCTTTTAAATCCAAAAAATATAGAACTGATAAAAAGATATGCACTTAGCAACGATAATGCCTCTAGACCACCATCTAATATTGCAGGAATTCCTTTGATTGATTCCGGTGTTCTGAATTCTGTTTTAGCTAGTGAACAAAGAACTGCACTGATAACTGAGCTTACTCATGAATATGGCTATTATGAAATGGAATTAAATCTATTGAGAAAAAATATGCCTAAGATAGCTGAAAAAATCGGATGTAATGAGAATTATGGGATAGTAGCTCTAGGCCCAGATGTTGAAAAAACACAGGAAATTATTACTGCTGTAGATGCACAACATGGCAACAGTGGAAGAGTATTGTTGGTCGATTCGAATTTAACTGCACTTGACAATACTTGTGCTGGTTTAGTTGAAAAAGGTTATGAAAAAAGAATTATAAGAACACATTATACATTTGAGCAGCTAGTTGAATTAGGAATTCCTGTAGAAATGGCACAGAGTACCATAGTCACAACTAACCTAGGAACTACTTTCTGCAATTTACCTCCATGGATAAACTTCCAGGTTATGAATGCGATTAGAACTAAATATGCTCTAATTGGATTATATACGCTTAATGAAAATCACAGCAATATCACGGATATCATGTTTGCTTACACCGGAAATGCAATGAGAGAACAGGCAAAAGTTGGTGCAATGTTACTTGGTATTAGTGCTGAAGATGTAGACAAATGCGACTATAACATATACATGTATCGAATTGATTTCAGCAATAGATATGGGTCAGAACTTAAAAACGTAGAAGTTCTTATAGCGGCATTTGATGTAAATGAAAAAATAGAAAGCGGATTAGGAAAGATATACCAACCAGGACAAAGAATAGGTGGATTTTACTCGATAAAATATACACCATCACAATTTCGCAGAATTGCTGCAATACATGGATATTCTACTGAACATAACGTACATAATGATGATGTTGGAATTTATCTATTGAAAAAAGATGGTTAAACCTTTGGAATATATTCCAGCAATGGTTCTGCATAGTTAAGCATCGTATCATAATCTATGATTATATCAGAAAATTGAGATTTGAACTCTCTTATGAATTCGTGCAATTCATTTGTTCCTTTTACCATTATTTCAAATTCAAGATTGTGCATACCCATGGGTTTTGTAATGTAAATTACAGAAGGGTGTAAACGCAGATAGGTATGAAGTTTCTTTTGTTTCTCTTTTGTAAAATTTTGTAACGTCAGAAATACCTTCTGGTGATCATAGCCAAGAAGTCTTGTGTTTAGTTTGGTTCTAAAACCAATAATTACTTCTTTCTTTATTAAATTTCTGATTCTATAGTCAACTGTTTTTGGGCTATTGCTAAGTTTCTTTGCTATATCTATTATTGACATTCTTGCATTGGAAGATAGCACATGAATAATTGCAAGATCGATATGATCTACTTTTACAGGAATGTTTTCTCCAAGAATTAGCTCTTTTGTATCTTCAGTACCGTATAAGTAATTGTGCTTATAGTGATATATCCTGAATGCAATAGTCAAATAAGGATTTTGGAAGTATGCTCCAAATTTTGAGCTTAGGTCATCGTATAGTGTTTCTATCTCACCAAGGTTTTTAGCCAAGATAACAATAGTTATATCCCACTTGCCTTCGCCTAAAGCGACCCAGGTAATTAAACTAGATTTTTTGCAGTATTCTAATAATTTTTCTTCACTCTCATGTAACATAACCCTGTACTTCAAGAAAAATCTACAATAGATCAGACCAAGTTTTGATACGTCCAAAGCAGTATAGTAACCTTCAATTACTCCTTTTTTTTCTAATTGCTGAATTCTGTAATAGACTACTTCTCTTGAAAGCCCGACTTTTTTTGCAATTGCTGAAAGTGACTGTCTTGCTCCCATATCTAATTCGTAAAGAATTTTTTTATCTTTGATATCCAGAAGTTCTTCCATAATTTACATTTAAGATAAAACATTATAAAAATATTACTTTTTCGTAAAAGTTATCATCAAAGATTTAATATTAAAGATAAACACTAGTCATCACTAATTAAAACATGATAGGTGATGACGATGTCTAGATTAAAAAAACCACGAGTGCTAGTTATAGAAACAGGCGGAACGATTGCCCAAAAAAGAAGTCGGGATGGAGTATTCAGACCTGCAGAAAATGAAGCAAACTTAATTGATAGAATAAAAAGTGTATTTAGATTTGCAGATGTTAAAACTGAAAAACTAGCAAAAATGATTGATAGTACAAACATGCTTACAGAGCAAAGAGCAATGATAGCAAATATAATTTATCATAATGCAAATGAATTTGAGGGTTTTGTTATAACTCATGGAACAGATACCATGGCAGATACTGCAGCAGCATTAACTTTTATGTTACAAGATTTAGGAAAACCAATAGTATTAACAGGATCTCAGATTTCCATTTATGAACCGAGAAGCGATGGGATGGGAAATTTGATTGCGGCGATAAGAACGGCAACACAAGATTATGGAGAAGTAGTGATAGCATTCGGAAACGGAGTATGGAGAGGTCCTAGAACGATCAAAGATGATGAAGAAGGATTTAATGCATTTTTATCTCCAAGAACACCCCAGATTGGAAAAATTGGAATTACCATTGAGCCTGACTATGGTAGAATAAAAAGGCATAAAGCAGAAACAAGATTATTTACTAAATTTGATACTAGCATTGGATTTTTCTATCCGATGTCAGGAGTAAGCGTGGATACGTTTTCTGCCCAAGTTCGAGATCCAAATATACATGGATTCGTGATGGTTGGTTTTGGTGCTGGAAATATACCTGAAGTTTATTATGAAGGAATAAAAGAAGCTACAAGAGTTCATAAACCGGTATTAGTTGTAACTCAATGCCTGAAAGGCGCAGCAGATATGGGAATATACGAAGTTGGTGCAGTTCCACTTAGACTAGGTGCTATTTCTGGAGGAGACATGACGATGCAAACTGCTACTCAAAAACTTATGTATGCTTTAGGAAGAGCAAATGTAGAAAAAGTTGGTGATACTCGGAGAATTGATTTTGTTAAACACATAATTTATACAGATTATGCCCATGAAATCGGCAATACTGAAAGAAAAATATAAAAGTAAACTATTTTAAATCATTCGAACTTAAATTAACATAATCTAACAGTCAGCTTAATCCATGACTTGATTAAAATAAATGATCAGATGATACCATGCAACAGCAATTAAGATTTATTAGACCAGAACGAAGGCTAACTATAAAAGAAATTCGAGTAACAGCAGCCAGAGCAATGGAACAAGGAGAAGTAGCACTAGCTTCGGAAAAATACCCTATAAAATCAAAAGTATATGGAAATGATATAACAGATCACATGGGTTTATTCAACAAGATAGCTTATGGCAACTTTAGGGCAAAATATGGTGGAGAACAGATAGAACCAGAAGAATTTTTCAGTGAACTTGTTTGTAAAACCCAGGAAAGATGGGAAAGTTTTGATCCTTTAAAAAATAAAAGTAGAGCTGCATTCATATATTTTATTGCAAGAGGAGTACTATCACAAATGCTAGTAAAAGGACGAATTGATGATGGAAAATATGTAAGAAAAGCAGTTAATAATTTTAGACATCTTAGGGAAGAAATGAGACAACTTAGGGGCAAACTAGAAGAAAAAGGTCTTGACCTGATTCCACTATTAAGCAAATACGAAACGACTCTTAAGGTATTTGAAGAAATGCAAAGAACTATGACCGTAAGAGAAATGGCTATGGAACTTGTTTTAAAAAAATATGAAATACCGAAAGACGCTTACTTAAGAGCTAATGAAGCAAGAAAAGGAGAAATGAGTTTGGACGCACAGAGAAAAAATAGAGATGGTGAAGATACTGGAACATTTATGGATAGCGTACTTGTAGACAGAGAAACTCCAGATAATATCGTAGCAGATGGTCAGTTAAAAGATATATTAAGAAGTGCCATAAGAACAGCAATTGAAAACGTACTCGCCAAAAGACCAAAAAAAGAAAGAGATCTGGAAATCATAGGAGTTATGGCTGATGGTGATGAAGAAAGCTTTGCAGACATTGGAAGAAGATATGTCATATCAAGGGCAAGAATTGGTCAAGTAAGAGATCAACTTAAAGCCAAAATAAGAACTGAATTAGAACATGGTTTAGCAGAGCATGGCGGTGCTGCCAGAATTTTAGAATTAATTAGTAGTCAGTAACTTTTTATTCTTATCAAATCTTATTCTAATCATGCAAGACGTCCACGTAATAGGTGCAGGTCCTTCTGGCAGCGTTGCTGCTACTTGTGCTGTTAGAAAAGGGTACAATGTAATACTTAGTGAAGAGCATACCTCTGCTGGTAAACCAGTACACTGCTCAGGCTTATTCTCAAAAACAGGATTAGAAAGCATAAAAGAATTTGTAGACTACAGAAAGCTAATAATCAATCCTATGCATGGTGCAATAATTGATTTTGCAGGAGAAAAAATACAGATCAGAACTAAAGATGCCATAGCTTATGTCTGTGATAGGGCTGGCTTGGATGAAGCAATTACTACTAACGCAATTAGAGAAGGAGTTAAAGTAGAATTCGGGAAACGGGTAACAGGAAACTATCTTGCAAACACCGTGATTGGGGGAGATGGTCCATTCTCTCATGTGGCAAGTACGTTCAAATTCCCAAAGATAAACGAGTATGTTTCTACAATTCAAGCACATGTAAAATACAAAAGTGAAACTCCAGACATGGTTGAAGTTTTTCTTTCTAATGAACACTTTCCTGGATTATTTGGCTGGATAATCCCACATACAGAAGAGGTTGCTGAATTTGGTGTTGGAGTTACTCTGCCACATCATAGCAGCACTAAAGCTTGGAATGCTCTACTAAAAATGAAAGGTGTTGAGTATTCTGGAGAGCTAGGTGGCGCAGTTATCCCGATTACTGTGAGGAAAAAAACTGCTGGAACTTTTGGAAAGAAGAAAGTTTTGTTAGTCGGAGATGCTGCAGGCCAAGTGAAGTCGACCACAGGCGGTGGCGTAATATTTGGAGCAAATTGCGCCAGATATGCTGGATCACATTGCGATAACCCACTGAGATACGAATTAGAATGGAAAGCAAGATTTGGGATGGATTTGTTTGCCCATAGGCAAGTACATAATTTCATTTATTCTAAGAGAGATGAAGAACTAAGAGCATTGGGTTCCAGATTAAAGAGGATGGAACTAGACAAATTCCTCTCTAATCATGGTCACATGGATAAACCAACAAAGATGATTAGACCGGAACTACTGAAACATTTTATGCAAGCAGTCTAATCAGTTAGTTCAATAATTACTTTTTGTTGCTTCGCACTTGCAATTACACGTGCATTAGTAGTAAATACTCTGAAATTACATATAGCTGTTTCATATTTTTCTAGTTTAACTCGATCAAGCTCATCCAAAGATAAAACTAATTTTCCACTTTCTATTAAGCTACCACCGAAATGAGCAGCTAGAGAAGCAGCATGTGGTTTATAACCCAATTCTGCAACTACTGCAGCATTGCTAAGATAAGAAAATGAAATTTTATTTCCAGCACTCAAGAGATTGCAATTGATAACTAAAATATAATTACTATGAGTTTTGTTAAAAGAATCAAGAAGACGAAGATCGCCCGGACTGGTAACGTAAACCATATCCCTGCACGTAATATTACCACCTTGTTCTACCTGTGTTCCTCTTGCAACAAGTCTTTCTGTGTTTGGGAATTCATAAAAATCATGACTAAGAGAAATGTCTGCAATTTGAACTAGAGCTGGAATTGGATTACCATCTTTTTCTATTACTGCAAATTCGTAGTATTGTGGTTTTCCAAGCAATGATTCTAGTTTTTTTAATCTTGAAAATAACCATTCTAGTGTCATGCCAAAAATAGCGTTTGGAGGAAGTTTAACATTCATTATAGTGTTTCCCGAAGGATAGACCACTGAACCACAAATTAATGAAAGTTCTGTATTGGCATGTTTTTTCGTAAGTGGTATTCTGCCCAAAAACCCATCATCCTCTCCTTCTACTGCCTTTATTCCTTTTCCAAGAACAGTACTTGTAGGTAAACCAGCAGAAATTATAGTATATCCTGGTCCAGATGCTGTAGAAGTATGACCATGACCACCATAGAGTGGACCAAAAAAGAATGCACGAGGAATATAAGGAATATCACTTGAGATGATGCCATCTGGAATTTGAATTCCAAAAACTGGTTCTATGATTACCGCCATACCTGGTGGCAAACCACACTTTTTACGAAATTCTATTGCATCTTCTGAAAATTCACTAGCGAGAGTTACTTTTATCTCACTTACAATAGTATCAATATTTTCAGCTAGAGATGGTAAACTATTTACTACGTATCCACTTTCGTATATCCCAGTACCTCTGCAGTCACCGTGAGCTGAAGAACGAACGACAATCGGAACTCTGATGAATCTTTTTGCAATTTCAGTTATATTAGCTAATTCGTCTGCATTGAAAATAGCGTTTCTTATAAGTTGCTGAATTGCATTTGGCTGAATACCTTTCTCAACAGCAGCCATTACTTCATTCCTTCTTTTAAAATCATCAAAGAAACCCATTGCAAAGACTACACGTGGGTAAAGAGTGAAACCTGCCTGTTCAATTGCCCATGCTTTTCTCCTGAGTTCCTCGGCTTTTGCACCTATGGAACCATTACCAATGATTGTCCAGTGTTTTGAATCCAGTGTCTCGAGTTGAAGTTGCCGGTTTCTTAAAACTGATGCAAGATCGGATTTTACTGCAAGTAATTGACCACCCTTGACTAAACGTTTTGGCATGTATATTTATGTGTTAGCTTATAATTATAAGTGTTGGCTTAACTATAGACAACGTTTTGCCTTAGTATCAATGGTTGGCTAGACTGTAATCCGCATTATTTATGTGGATTACTGTAATATTAGTTATTATAAACACAAAACTAACAGATTAGAAGTAGGTATAATTATGCAATTCGGAACATCAGGCATCAGAGGATTATATGGAAAAGACGTTATTGAAGAGCTAGCTTACAAAATAGCAAACGTATTTGCTGAGAAGGACGTAGCAATTGCCAGAGATACCAGAAGAACTAGTTCTAGCTTAGTCAATGCGGCGATTAGTGGCATTTTAGCAAGAGGAAAAAACGTTATTGATTTAGGTATAGTACCTACACCAACCTTGGCACTTGCTACGATAACGCACAAATGCAATGGAATTATGATTACAGCATCTCACAACCCTGAAGAATATAATGGGATTAAACTTTTTTCAGATGGAAAAGAGATTTCGAAAGAGGAAGAAAAGAAATTTATTGCTAAATTTGAAAAAGGATGGTCATCGGGGCAAAAAAACGACTCAATTGTTCACATGAACAATGAGCACCATGTCCGTAGCGACGGACATGCTTGTGACAAAATTTGCCACTCGGAAAGTGGCAAAGGAACGAAACTTGCAAAATGGGATTGCTTAGGCAGTGTACATCAAGACAATAATGCGATAGCAAATCACAAAGAAATGATAAAGAAATTAGTTAATGGAGTTACCATAGGAAAGAAAAAACCTAAGGTAATCGTAGATGCAAATGGTGCTGCAACTGTTATTACATCACAACTATTGCACGAACTAGGTTGTGAAGTGATAAGCATAAATGCACAACTTCTTGGGTTTACAAGAGGAAGCGAACCTTGCACTGAAAATCTAACAGAAGCAATTAAACTCGTTAAATCGCAGAAAGCAGATTTGGCAGTTACCCATGATGGCGACGGAGATCGTTGCATAGTAATTGATGATTGCGGAGAAGTTCTACCTTTGGACATTCAACTAGCTATTATGATTGAAAATGAAATGGCAACTACTGGTGAGAAGAAAATCATAAGCACTGTAGAAGCATCTCTGTTGATTAGAGAAGCAGTAGAAAAAAATAGTGGAACTATAGTTATTGGCCCTGTAGGCAGTGCCCAGATATCCCATGATCTTGAAAAGAATAACGCTATTTTTGGTGGAGAGCCTTGCGGAGAGTATATTTTTGCAACTGCACAACACCACACACCTGATGGAGTTTTGGCAGCTGCCAAGTTCGTTGAGATTTTTGTCAAGCATGGAAAATTAAGTGAGTTAAAAAAGAAATATCCTAGTTATCCTATGATTCGTGAAAAATTCAAATGCGAGAAGAATGATAAATACGAAACTATCAAAAAAATAATTAAAGATGTAAAAATTAAAGGAAAACGAAACGAGCAGGACGGATTACGTATTGATGAAGCTGATGGTTGGTTTTTAATTAGAGCTTCTGGCACTGAACCAGTTATTAGACTTACGATGGAGTATAAGAATAGAAAGAAACTAGAGGAACGAGCGAAGGAACTAAGAGAGATAATATGCAGAATAATCTAACCAGATAACTTCGGCCAATCTACTGACATAAATCTTATTTTTAATGATAACATGGATCCCATACTAGGTGAAAATATATCTCCTGGTGCAAAATGTTCAAATCTCAGATCAGTAAGTTCACGCTCATCTGGAACAATATGATAATCTTTAGGGAGACAACCAAATGGACTAACTCGCATTCTTCCTGCAGGCATAGCAGTAGTGTTTAGTTTTAATCTTATAGTACGTGTAGGATATGCCCCACGATCTTCAAAAATTTTAGTAGCTTCTCCAACCACTCCGAATACAACAACTTCGAGTGCGGGTTTGTCTCTAAATTGAATATAACCCAAATGGCATTTAGTGGAGCCTTCAGTCATTGCTCCTAAATCTTCAGGATCGAACAAAAGTGGTTGTTTCAAACCAACAGTTGCAGCTAAAAATGCTTTAGGATTTCTAAGATTTAAAGAAAGAACAAGCGCGCTCAGGTAATCTTTGGCTTCAATAGCTGCTGCTATTTTTGAATCTACCTTATACAAACTCTCATGCCGTGGAAACTCGCTACGACTTTGTCTATCTATTGGACGACCAAGAGTACCACCAATCGAATAGATATCTTCCTGTTCATTTGTAGAAAGTTTAGTTCGATAAAGCCGGAAACATTCTAAGATCCTTTTTGGTGGAACTTTTAATTTTCTGGCAACTAGCAGAGTATCGTGTGCAATGCGCCCATTAGTAAAACCTGTAGCTTGCATATCTCTAAATGTCAACATAACAGTTTTTAAAACATCCTTTACCATATATGAACATGGACACGATGATTGACTCAAATAGAATTTTAATAAGGATTGTAGGATTCCAAACTGATGCACTAGAACCAACTACTAGATTAGTTAATTTCAAACTAATAGTACTGGATAAAGATCCAACTAAAAAGATTATAGAAATGGGTGGAAGATTTGCAAATGTAGCCGACTCCAGAGAAAATGAAGGGAAAACGTCAGGTTATACGGTTTATGGATTTAGAGGAATTGCACTTGTAGTTACGCATAAAACAACTAGTGAAGAATCCGAATATGTAATATTTGCAATTGACGAGGTACGTAGCTTAAGCATGTGTAGAGGAAAGGGCATCACAAGTTCAAAATACGTAATAAAAGTCCGGGAAGAAATTGCTAAAATGGCAAGAGGGGAAAGTGCAAAATTCCCAGATGTCCCATTAAGATATGAAATTAATGAATCCGGATTGAGAAGATCAAATGCTGGAAGTATGGATCTTAGAGGATTCCCAAAAAGAGTTTTAGGTGCAGCAGAAAAACTCGCAAGAAGATATGCTTAAAAGGTTCAGATTTGTTCATGTTTTAGTTCAGGTTGTAAGTATGAAATGTATCATCATGGCAGCAGGAGAAGGGGTAAGAATGAAACCTCTTACGAATACACGCCCAAAGGTAATGCTACAGGTTGCTGGCAAACCAATTCTTCATCATTTACTCTTAGAATTAAAAAAAGCAGGAATAACGGAAGCAGTTATAGTAATAAGATACATGAAAGAGCAGATAATTGACTATTTCAAACAGAACGATATTGGAATGAAGATTAATTTTATCGAACAGGGAACTAAGAACGGTACCGCTGAAGCAATCTTAACAGCAGAAAAATTCATGAATGATACGTTTGTAGCAATCGCAGGAGATATAATTACTGAAGCAGGTGCAATCAAGAAAGTAATCGATAATCACAAAGGAACAATTACATTGGCAATTAAGAAAGTTGAGCACCCGCACCTCTATGGTGTTGTGGAATTAAACAAAAACGGAACAATTGCACTATTTCAGGAAAAAGCTGAAAAACCAAAAAGTAATCTCGCTAATTTAAGCATTTACTGCATGGAACCTACAATTTTTCAGGAGATAAGAAGCATACCAAAAAGCGAACGAGGCGAATATGAAATTGTCAACTTATTCATAGGAGCTAAAGCAATAGTAGTTGATGATTTCTGGATGGATGTTGGCTATCCTTGGCACCTATTCGATGCTAACGAATTTTTATTAAATAAAATGAATGCTAAAAACGAAACAATAGAAAATTCCACCATTAACGGCAAAGTGATAATGGAAAAGGGAGCTAAAATAATTAATAGTCACGTGGAAGGAGTTGCTTATATAGGTGAAAACACAGTAATCGGTCCAGGTGCATATCTGAAAGGTTATACTAGCATTGGTAAAAACTGCTCAATAGGTGGTGGAACTACCATCAAGAATAGTATCCTATATGATAATGTAAATGCAAAGCACCTTTCGTACATAGGAGATAGCATAGTAGGTTCAAATGTTAATTTCGGTAGCAATAGTCAGGTAGCTAACTATAGATTTGATGAAAGTTATGTTAATGTCTTAACTGAAAGAGGCTGGACTAACACTGGAAGGAAGAAAATGGGTTGTATAGTAGGAGATAACACTAAATTCGGTGTACTTAGCTGTGTAATGCCTGGAAAACTAATTGGAAATGACTGCTGGATCTCATCAGGTGTAATCGTAGGTCAGAATATTGAATCTGAAACTCACGTGTTCATTAAGCAAGAATTAAGATTTAGTAAACAGAAAAAAGAGGATTAGCTAATCCACATCAGAAATCTCTACAGCTTCTACCATCTACCCTCTAGCAACTACATTAAGCACATTTTCCAATAAGTGGTTTCTCACCTACTTCGTATTGTCCGGTGAATACACCCTTAGTGTATACAAATTTTATCTTGTAACTAAAGACATTACTGCACACCTTACCAGTATCAATGGTTAATAATTTTTGTTCACCGCTTATTACATCAGTAGGAGTGTTAAAAGTAAGCACATCATTAACATAAACTCCAGTTATCTGCAAATCATCAGAATCCTTATTTATCAGATTCATGGTAAGCGAACTTCCAGTTGCCTTGTATGCAGTTATCGAAAATGGAGTAGCAGTTACCCAATATGCCTTACTTAACTGTTCTGTGGAACCTGAGCTCATTGAAGTGAAACCACCTGCAAGATATGCAACTACCATGGCAATGACAAGCACTGCACCTAAAATTATTAGAAATTCTGAAGATACCTGAGCTTTTTTCATAATAGAGATAATCGCCAAATAAATATAAACATTGTCTTCCACATTTTGTCTGATGTATCTGATTGTAGGCATCGACCCATTGTCAGCAGGGCAGAAAAATGCTGACAATTTTTGACGCGATACGCGTCAATCCAGGTATAAAAGTAGGTTATGCTGCCATTGATTTAGATGGAAAACTAGTTTCAGCAGGAGTAGAAAAAGAAGCTAGTGATGAAAAAATTGTTGGCATTATTTCTAAGTTAGGTATTCCTTCATTAGTTGCAACAGACGTCTATCCAGCTTCTAGTTTTGTACAGAAAGTTGCTGCAAGATTCAACGTAAAAGTACACTCCCCAAATAAAAGCATGACTACTGAAGAAAAACGAATTATTGGAGAGGACATAATGAACCGACAAATCTCAAAAAAAGATTTGTGGTCCATAAATCTGATCGCAGATTTATCGGACCCCCATATGAGAGATGCCTATGCTGCTGCGATTAAAGCGTACAATAAGCACGCAAACAGGTTGAGGCAGGTGGATAAACTTGATTCTGAAGATAAATTGAAGCTTAAGCATCTGATAATTCAAGGTCAGCCACTTACGAAGATGATTAGGGGGGAAGAACCCAAATTGAAGAGTAAGAGTTCCAGAACTAAGAAAACTCGCAAATAACTCTATTTTTAAGAAGTTCTAAACAGAGAATAATTTCCTGAATAACTTTTAGATTACGTTCATGCAGGGATGGCGGTCCGATTGAACAGCTGTTCAATTCCCGCCAAGTTGTTTCACAACTCGAGTCCCTTTCATTCATTACACTCATTGCAGGGATGGCGGAGCGGTCAAACGTGCTGGATTCAGGGTTCAGTGCCCTAGCGGCTACGCAAGTTCGATTACCCATTTTTGGACTTTTGTCCTTCTTATGGGCAAAACTGGGTATCCCAACGCAATTGTTGCTGATGCAACAATGCGCCTATTGTTCGAAACATCGAACAATCAGGAAGCCCATGCGTCAAGACTCCAAACTCGCGACGCTGGACTGAAGGCTACGAAAATCTTGCTCCCTGCATTAATTATTATTTTAAGTTATAGATTACAAGTTTTGAATTTTTATTTTCGGTACACATGTTTATTAATGCCAAGTTCATATATAACATACAGTAATATAAAAAACAACATAGATATGAGGTGAATAAAATGGAAGGAAACGTAAACATTTTAGGAAGGGATTTACTTTGCAGTGCAAAGATCTAATTTTAGGAAGAAAGGAAGACCTACTCTAATTAAGGGAGAAAGGCTGGAAAAATTATTGAAACTGTATTATACAGAATCGCATTCTATACGGAAAATAGCTGATATCTTAGGTGTATCCAAGACAACTATTCTTAGAACAATTAATAAAAAAATTAAAGGTGATTTATATGAATAACTTGAAATGGGTAGAACGTAATAGGAAAAATATACCATTACGCATAATACATGCAGGAGTTAGGTTGGATAATCCTTTGGTTGAACGATTATCTAGAATTGTCACTGAAACCATTGGTAAGTCCGGTTCTCCACACCCGAAGCAAACGGTGGAAATATTGGAAAGATTATTGAAATCTCTAGCACTAAGAAGTATAGAAAACAGTAAAAGAATTGATGGAGCAGAAGTGCCATATCTTCGCTTTGAAGACCTGATGGCTCTCCCGTCAATAGAAATAGGAAACATTGAAGGGTTAGTCAAAATGCTAGAATTGTATGCAAAGCTAGAACATATAACTCCAGGTGCATTTTATATGGGAATCAAGCGTGAAGCTCGAAAACTCAATATTTTGGATCATTTCTCCAGAAATATGGCAAAAAGAGATGAATTTTTGCGTACAAAAAGGCTTGGACAGGGAGAAAACTATGTTGATTGTGAAACTTTTTTCAGATCGATAAACATCTGAATCTACCAAAAATTGATTACAATATTATGGCTATTCTGGGGAGTTGTCCCTCCCTGCATTTTGCTTTTAAACTAAAGCTTTTTTGTTAGCTTTTCATTCGGTAGATTTGCCATCATACTCTTCAGGTAAAGATAATGCATCTGATTTAGTACTCCTTATAGTCTTGTCAATATGTTCTGGTGGAGAGTAAATAGTATAAAATTTCAACTTAGTTGTCTTTGAGGTATTCGTTACATTATGTTTTGCACCAGCAGGTATGATTATGCCATGGCCATCAGCAACTATATGATTTACGCCATCTATGAAAACAACACCTTCACCCGATTCAAATCTGAAGAACTGGTCTAGGTGAGCATGTACTTCTTTTCCAATTTCCTCTCCTGGATTTAAACACATCAATACGAGTTGACTATGTTTGCCAGTGTAAAGTACTCTTCTGAAATCTTGATTTTTTTCAGTTTCATTTTCAAGATTAATTGCATATCCTTTCAATGCCATAGTTATCACCTTTTTCGGTTTAATCCATTCAAAAATAAAAAACAAAAAAAGAAAATTATTTAGTTACCTTTTATTGTTTACTACAACAAACGTGCCGTTCTTAAGGAGTATTGACCCCTTTAGAAGGGAAACCTTGTACGTACCTGCAGTTGTAACTGAAACCTGAACTGAACCAAGAGCACCAATTTTAAATATTCTAACTGAACCCTTTGGACTAGTTACAAGCACATTACAACCGATACATGAATTTCCATCAAAACCAGTTGCCTTTATGATTGCATTTGCTCCCACTTGAGAATTTATTGGCATTATCATTCCATGCAACTGAGAAATCTTATTGCTATATATTTTAGTCACGGATGATATTGATTTAACAGGTGTAATAACAGGCGTAACACAAATGTGATTAACGATCTGACCAGAACACCCTATTTTGCTGCATGAACCTAAGGCGCAATTTTGTGTTGCACTGCAATCAGAATTAACTACACACTGTGGAATTAAAACTGATTTTGGTGTAACGTTCGTTGATGTAACTTTCGGATTAACTATCGGAGTAACAATTAGAGCAGATGATGTTGATCCTGATGGTGCTGTCACCATATTAGCATCCAATGTAACTGCAGTCTGAGCTAATGCTCTTCCGTTTAATTTTGCACCAGTATTTAATACAATTGCAGTTTGAGAAAGAATTATTCCTTTAAAATCTGAAGTTGTTCCAAGTGTTGCTTGACCTGCAACCTGCCAGAAGACATTCTTTGCCTGGGCACCGCCGCTCAAAGTAATAATGGCACCATTGCCAACATCTAGATCTTGTGCAATCTGAAATATCCAAACATCGTTTGAACTTCCAGAAAGTGTGACACCATTATTTATTATAACTCCAGTTCCCCATTTATAGAGACCTGGAGCAATTGTCATTCCGCTAATATCTCCAGCTCCCAATTCAGTTGCTGTAGGATTTGTTCTTCCTGCGGCATCAGTGTATGCTATTTCCATATCACCTATGGTTGTAGTCATAGCAGTTGGAGTCGGAGGAGTATAATCAGGTGCATGTATTTTTCCTGTTACCAAAGATGACCTCGAAAAGGTATTTGAAGAATCTGCGATCAGTCCAAATCCAGTTATCCCTGTACTATCGATTGGGCTTACACCCATATCACCAGTAACGTAGGTGGTACCAGTAGTTGAAATTCCTGATTTTGATAGAATAACAAAATTACCTGCTGTCCCTAGATTTACTGCTGCTGGACCTGCAGCACTGATTATCTGCACTAAAAACAGAAATAAGAATGCAAAACTAAATATTGTTTTATACGATACCATTTTTCATCAACTCCATCTAAAACTTAATACGTGCGATTGCTGTAAATTCGAAAGAATTTACAATAAAAGAAAATATAAAAATAAAAAAAGAAAATTAATACGTCTTGATAGGTAGTAAACTACGGCGATAGGCTATATGTGGAAGTTGTCTGATACGGAACAATAAATAGTCCTCCTAACACAACTACAAATATAGCTACCAAAATAATCATCAGGATTATTGTTGGCAATAGTATCACAATTGCTGCTTTCTCCCTAGATATGCCATGTGTTAACCTTATTGTTTTCATATTTAGGTATATACAATAAATAGATATTGCAATTGAAATCACTGAAAATACAAGTCCAACGTAAGGAATCATAACCAGAATCACAAATGGTATGCCAATTATCCAATTACCGGAAAATACCAATGACATAATGTAAAACTGGTTTTCAAAGTTTGATTTGCCACCTAGAATCTTAGCAAATATCCAATAAAACGCGCTTACGATAAGAGCAAATAATACTGTAGCTATTGGAGCTAGAATTACTATCGAAAATATCATCATTATACCAAAAATTGAAGCAATAGGAACAATAGGAATCACTTTAGATGCTGATACGCTAGATGCTGCTAATCCGAATTGTATTAGGATAACGACAACTAAGACCAACATCTGAAGTACTGAAGCTATCAAAATATTTTTTATACCGTCTCCTACACTTCCTTTTCCGAGTTCCCTAGTCATTGTTTCATGTGGTTTAGTATAAACTTCCAACCACTTGCTTGCATTTTTGTATGGGATTAGCTTGAATAACCATCCGAATGCACTGTTAAATATTTCTCCAATTTCCATAGATTTCACCTTTTAATAAATACTAATCTGTCTTATCCTGAACGAAAATTACAACTATAATACCGAAGAACGCACCTACCAGAACAAAACCCAGACCACGATAAGGTACAAAGTTGTCTAGCAAGAGTGCAATTCCCCAAATTATGAAAAATAAACTCATCAGTATAACTGATATTCTCATTAGGGATTGCTCCAATGGTTTTCTAATTCTCTTGAACGCGCCTTCTATCCCATTGGAAATAGCACCTGAGACAGTGCCCTGGATTACTCCAGAGACATCTATCACGCTCTTGATGCCCTCAATAAAGGCTTGAACCGAATCAGATAGGCTCATTTGCTTCCCTTCGAAAGCAAAGTACCTAGTGCAACTCCACCAAGAAATGCTCCCAAAACAAATGACTTCGGATGCTCGTTTACCATAGCTCCAAACTCATCGTTCTTTCTGTATGCATATTTCTGGGCTTTATTTATGTCATCTTGTACTTCTTTCTGGAATTCGCCTGCTTTATTTGTAATTCCTTCTTCAAAGCCTTTATCCAAAATTCGTCCATTTCTTTCATTTGCCATAAAATCCACCTCTTATTTTGCTGCTGTATTTCACATCAGTAAGCGTAAATTCTTTTTTAGAAGAACCAACTAGTTCAAACACCATGAATCCGAGTATACCGATCAAAATAAATCCAACCAATCCGAACATCATAATCACCTCAAATAAAATAAAATAAAAAAATAAAAAAGGAATTACTCCTTCTTCTTGTTTCCTGCATCATATGCCAACAAACCTACACTGAGTATACCAAGAGTTATAGGAATAGCAATGAGCATCCACCATTGGAAGAACCCTCCTTGCGCTGATACCGATTGTGGAATTAGCTTTATAGAATCCCGAGCAGCAACAGATACTGCTCCTGATTTTATTACGGTACCATTTTCAAGAAGATCGACAGTGTAAGAACCTACAAAAGACGGTATGAAACTTGTCTTTTCTGAACCATCTGTGGCAAGAGTTATAGCTGATCCGTAGGGAGTAGTAACTTTTATCGTACAGTCCGTACAGCTAGTTGTAATTGCAACTGAACTGTTAACGAATCCAGCATAGGGAACTGAAAAAGTTACCACTAGAATTTCAGACGTGTTTTGAACTACTGTTTCAACTACTGGAGGTTTTTCAACAACAACTTCAACTACAGTTGGAGGTTCTTGAATAGTTTGATTGGTCTGATTGCTTGCTGGGGCATAGGATGGTACATAGTGATATGTATCTGACCAACCACCACCATTTGATGAACTGCTACTTGATGAACTACTTGAAACAGTAGCAGTAGTAAAGCTAGTTGTGTTACTTGCCGAATATCCTGCATTGTCATAACACGTAACATTCGCTACATAATTTGTACTGGAACTTAAACTACTCAAACTAGCAGTGAATAATCCACTACTTAAAACTAAACTACCGCTTCCGGCACCACTGTAAGTACAATTATTTATTCCAGAATATGCATCGCTCGCATTAACAGTAAGTATTGCGCCACTTGTAGTTACACTACTTGTAGACAAACTATTAATCACAGGTGCAGACTGATCTACATATATAGTAAACGAACTGATGTTTGTATAGCTAGCATTATCTAGTACAGTTAGGTTAACATAATAAGTACCATTTGCAGTGGCAACATACGTTTCAACTCCAGAAATATTATTTGTAGTCGCCGTCCAATTTTGTAACATTCCCAAAGTGGAATTATAAACTACTAAAGTCCAGTTAAGAATGTTGGTATCATTGGCAGTAAAATTAATGGTCAACGTATTATTGTTAGTACCATTACCGCTACCCAATCCATTGATGTTATTAATTAACGATGTAGGATATATCGAATCTACTAAAATTATCATATTACTAGAATTACCAACGTTACTAGCTTGATCAGTACAACTTACGTACCAACTATTGCTACCTTGACTTATCGAAGTATTACTAATGGCTGTATTAGTATTGTTAGTAACCGAACTATTCGTTCCTGAAGATACTCCACCAATCAATAAACTACAAGAGTTTATTGAAGCATCGGTGTAATTAAAAGTAAATGTAGGTGCAGCCCAGGTATTGTTTACAGGACTTACTAAACTTACTACTGGAGCAATTGTATCTATGTTAATTACTCTCGGAGTAGAAGTTCCTACGTTACTGGATGTATCTGTACAGTTAACATACCAGTTATGTGCCCCTTCAGATAAACTAACGTTAGGAGTAATCAAAGTCGCAATATTGTTAGTTGTGCTTAAACTAGCATTACGACCAACGTTATCTACAAATAAACTACAACTTGCCGTAGTAGATACTGCATCTACAAAAGTAAAGTTCAAACTTGTTTGATTATTATTGGTCCAGCTATTGTTTGCTGTGTTTAATGTTACCACTGGAGGAAGTAAATCGCTATTTGTCGCTACGGGTATTGAAACAGTATTAGAATCCAATGTAACAGCTGACTGTGCCAGTGCTCTTCCGTTTAATGTTGCACCAGTGTTTACTACAATTGCTACTTGATCAAGGATGTTTCCATTGAAAACAGATGTTGTCCCAAGTGTCGTTTGTCCAGCTACTTGCCAGAAAATGTTCTTTGCCTGAGCACCACCGCTTAGGATAACTTGTTTACTAGAACTAATAGCAAGAGTTCCTGCTACCTGAAATATCCATACATCAGTTGAGTTTCCAGAAAGAGTTACATCTGTTGGAATTGTGACATCAGTTCCCCATTTATAGAGACCCGGAGCAAGTACTAATCCACCTATGTTTCCAGCACCTAGTTCAGTCTCATCTGGTAAAGTTCTTCCGGCTGCATTAGTATAGGCTGTTTCCATATCACTTATGGCTGTAGTCATAGTGGATGGAGTTGGAGAAGTGTAATCTGCTGCATAAACGCTTCCATTAACTAAAGAGGATGTTGAAAATTGATTAGAAGGATCCATTATTAGGCCAAAACCAGTGATTGCCGTACTATCAATTGGGCTTACCCCAATGTTTCCGTTAATCTGAGTAGTTCCGGTTATCGATATTCCTGTTTTTGCCAAAGCCGCAAAATTACCAGCGGTTCCAAGATCCACTATTGCTGGACTTGTGAAAGCACTAACTGTTTGTACTAAACAAAAAATAAATAAAATCAAACTGAATATATTTTTATACGACACCATTTTCATCATCTCCACATTATAAATATAATACCCTATTACAAATATAATATGTTAGTACGCATATATATAGCTATGTATTATTATAATAGCTCATTATTTATATTATATAATATAACAAATATAATATATTAAGACGTAAATAATAGGACATGTATCGAGAAATCATACTAAAAATGATGCTATGAAATACATGACTTGCACTAGAAAGTTTGTGGGAAAACGACAAACAAAATTGACCATAGACGTTCTTAACCTCGATAGAAAAAATGACCTAGAAACTAAAATAAATTGTATTTAAAATGAAAGAAATAGGAAAAACGTTACCTACTAGTAATAGTTATAAAAAATAGAATTTTCCTAATAGTGACTTTTATAGTCTATAATATAATTAAAAGATAAATATTAAAAAAGAAAATTAGAGATCTTAGCAAACATCGATATGCCATGAATGCCTAATTAGTTCCTTTAACCCCTGAAGTAATCTTAACTATAGATAATGTTTGAAGTTCTTGTCAAATATCTGTATGAATTTTCTATAATCTGCAGGATGCTCCTTAATCTGACCTTCGTAAATTGAATTTACAAAAGCGTAAGTCTTTTTCTGCTCTGAGGTTAATGCATCCATAAGCACTGGTTTTCTTCTATAGGCTTCTGTCTTCCAGCCAATCGAAAGCACAGCATCCATAACTTTCCATGTTTTTTCTTTACTTACTGAAGCAATATTCTCCGATGGCTTAACTAGGTTTGCTTCATTTTTGGCACAGAGAAAATAATAGTTGAACTTCGAACCTATGAGCTTGGAAAACTCTGAAGTGCCAGACACGTCCCATATCCCAGCTGAAAACGGCGTCAGGAAAGGATCTATGATTACACCGTGGCGCTCATCATAACTAATGAAATATTGACTCCAAATCTGTTCTAGATCAATTTCACTAAGATAATAGGTAAGTATTGGTGACCCGGAGAATAACTCCCCCACATTGAGCTTTTCAATTGAAAGTAATTTCTTTTGACCGAGTTTCTCGAAACGTTCACGCCAGTGCTTCTGCCCAGCTGATTTAATCCCTAATATTCTACCAATTTGACCCTTAGTCATTTTTTTAGGCATGGATAAGATTAACGTAAGCAAAATTTCGTTATCTGAGTAATTTGGAGCTTTTGACATCTTAGTTCACTTCCTGAGTATTATTTATCTAGTTATTAGTTATCTATTGGTTAGTTCATTAATATGAAGGTATTTGTTATAAACATATGTGTCGCTCCATCACTAAATATCAATGGAGCGTCGCAGAATATGTCTAAGTTCTCATAATTTTTTTTCCTACTGGACGATTTTTAACCATACCCTTGCCACCCTTGCTCTTTGCTGCACGAGTTTTAGCTGCAGTCATTCTTCCGCCTCTACTTGTTTTTACCATGGATATTCACCTCGTTATTTAAATTCTGAATATTTACTTCCCTTCACTCTTCGATGATTTTTGAGTTCTTTTTTCCTCTACACGTGTCCCTGATTCGTAGTCTCCGTTCTCGTTAACCCTGTCTGGACTGCTAGTTGTAGTAGTTGTCTCGCTGCTACTTTGTTCTTCCTTCTTATTGTCATTATAGTATCGTCCGGCTAGGAACATCATTATTGAAAGAAGTATCAACAATCCTGGAAAACCAATATAGATTGCCGGAAGCACGAGACCTGGAATATCTGCTTGAAGTTTTGATAGTTCAGTTGGAACGTTTATTCCGCATGCCTGAAACTTAGAATTCTGATCTGTTCCAGCAAAAGCCACGGCTGCAGTTAAAACCCCAGTAGTATAATTTACTACCATAAATGTTGATAACAAGATCATCAAAATAACGATCAAAGTAATAATGCCAGAAAATATATTGTTTTTACCCATGTTAAACCATCTCCATTTTCAAATGATATTACTTATCTTATTCTCTATTATAGATATAAATATAGATTATAAATATAATAACACGTTACTTATGTACCTGCTAGTATATAAACCTACGTAGTGTAATCTAGCTATGTCAAAGAATTATATAGAAGTCGGAAGTGTCCTGGTTGCGCTAATTATACTATGGTTACTACTGGTATTCGTTCAAAATCCGATTGCACTAATTATGAATTCGCTTATAGCAATCGCAATTATGTTTCTTCTTAATACAATCCTAGGACTTGGTATTCCGATTAACATATTTACTGTTCTGATAGTAGCTATAGGCGGAATTGCTGGTCTTCTGTTAATAATAATATTAAGAATGATGAGAGTAGCATTCGTTTGAGGTGTATCTTATGTTTGGATTAGTCGGATTGTTAGTAGCGCTTTTGATAGTATATGTGTTATTTAGATTCCTAAAAAATCCTACTTATATAATAGCAAACTCGATAATGGGCATTGTAATATTCTTTATTCTGAATCTATTCGGAGTAGGAGTACCAATTAATCTCTTTTCTGTTGGAATTGTTGCCATAGGGGGCATTCCAGGCGTCGTACTGGTTTTACTTATTCATTTACTCGGACTTGGATTCTAAAGAGTAAGTAAAAGTTAATGTGTAGGTGGTTTTAATGAAAAAAATGTTAGTAATTGTCATTACATTAACGTTTGTACTGCTATTTGCAGGTTGTCTACAACAACAATATTTCGCAGTAGATGGAAACAAAACAAGTACTGCACAAATTTGTATGAAAACTCCAAACAGAATGTGGTGTGACAACGAACAGAAATGTATTGATCCAGATACTGAAGTTTGTAGATAACTAATTTTTCTTTATTTTTTCTTTATTTGTCCCTCTTTAGGAGAAAATAAAGGCAACCAATAAAATACCTTTCAACTTAGTGTATATTGAATGATCCCCGAATTAGCTAAACTTCTAGAGAAATCTATCCAGCAATCACTAGAAGACAGAGTAGCTGTTTCTTTTTCAGGAGGAGTAGATAGTTCTCTTGTAGCTCATGTAGCTGGAAAGATTTGTGATGTTGAACTGTTTTCCTGCGGCACAGCAAATAGTGAAGACATATTATACGCAGAGCAGGTTGCAAGGCTACTCAACTTAAAATTATACAAACTAATTTTTGAAGAACAGGAAATTCTTGACATTTATAATAAATGTTACAATACTGTGCCTAATGATTTGTTAAAGGTAGAATTACTTGTGCCAGTATACAAAGCAGCTGAAGAAGCAAGGAAAAGAGATCATAGAGTTTTACTATTTGGTTCTGCAAGTGAAGAATTGTTTGTAGGTTATGAGAGATATTACACTTATGCGAGTGAAGGAAAAGACCTTGACGGAATTTTACGGGAAGAATTTTCAACCCTGAGAAGCAGGGAAATTTCCTGGGTAAAAAAGATTTGTTATAAGTTAGGCGTAGAAGCAAGATTTCCATTTTATAACCAAGAGTTAGCTAATTTTGTTTTTGATGTTCCACTGGAATTGAGAATGGAGGATCATGAACTAAAAAAGGGAATTCTAAGAGAAGCTGCAAAGATGCTTGGATTAACGGATTTAGCAGTGAAAAGAAAGAAGAGGGCAATGCAGTATGGCAGTGGCGTGCATAAGATATTACTAAAGCATGCTGATGAGTTGAATAAGGTAGATACGACTCCACCGTGGCAGAAATCCTAGGGTCTCCCATCTTCAGTTTCGGGTTTCGTGTCTAGCTTCCTGTCTTAGGACCTTGGTTGTTTCCAGTCTTGAGTTTTCGGTTTCAACTCTCTGGTCTAGTATCCTGGTCGTCTTCGGTCTCGACTGTGTTATACGTTTGTGCACTTATAAGAGCATGTTTTATAGTTTTGTGCCCTTAAAAGGACATATTTCTAAGCTTTGTGCCCTTAGATAAACCAGATAAAAAGAAGATAATGCATATTTCGATGGATGTTTTTTAAGGCTGGAATTAGGAAATGCCAATCGTCGATAGTATAGCAATACTCTATTCTAGTTATCACTTAGAACTCTTCTTTTCAGTCGAAGAAGCACCCTGTGCTTTCCTGATGGCAATCTCATCCTTAACTAATTGTTTGAAAATAGGTTCCCACTGCTTCCATGCTTCTTTGAAGTCTATTTTACCTTCATCTTTCTCCAACGTTGCCAAAAGCTTATTTGCTTCAGTGTTTGTTTTCAATACGAAATCTATTTCTAATAGTAATTTATCTCCAAGTTCCTCTGCAGTTTTGCTTACCTCATAATACATTTTACCTTTGAAGAATGCCTGCATGATATATTGTTCAGGAGAAATACCTGTTTCCTCGCTTCTTCTTGCAAGTGCAGGAGGTATGAATGCTATATCAAGCTCTTTCTCTAATTTCCCGAGATCTACTTTACTAAAGTCTGGATTAGAAGCCTCTGGATTTCTTAGGAATTTGCATTCTAACTGACATTTATCTATTGATTCTCCACGCTTGAAACGGAAAACTTCTATGAACTTCTTATCATCCATATCGCTTTCGTAACCATAACCAAGTACACGGTAGATTCTTCCCCTTCTACCAAACCGTATTTTCTTAAGGAATGAATATCTGTCTGTAGCGAACATGCTTGCAGCAGGGATGCCGAATACTAGTTCTAATCTGTCCTGAACATCTCTAAGCGATTCTGCGTGCAGGTTATAAAGCAGGAATACTCCTGGCTGGGTGTTTAGTAAATTAATGATACCTTGTACGGCTACACGTGAACGAACTTCGTTGATGATTAGTGCGGCATCGCCCATTCTTAGCAATGCATTAGCCATACTTACAAGATCCAGTTCCTTTGTAGTAGTTTCTTCCCTGTCACTACTCTGTACTCTTGCTGCACCTATGTGGAAACCTCGTTTTCTAAATGCACGAACTGGTATTTCTTCTATATCTTGTATTGGGATTATTCTTCTTCTGGTACCTATGGCTGAAATTTTAGCTGAAGTAAATGCTGTTTTACCTACACCTTTTAGTCCAAGCACCGCTTCACTGCAACCAAGACCAACTAATACGTCATCATATCCAGCAAAGAAAGGATTGAATGAATTATAGGAAAGATATTGCGGGTAGGTAAACGGTTGCTCTTTCATTATACGCAATGCTCCCTGGAGCTCGTCGAACGTAGCTGGTGGCCTTTGTAGGTGGCAGCGCATGCTTAATCGCTTCAGAACTACATCTGCTATAGGGGAATTTTCATCGAACTTGCGGCTACCTTTGAGTGTGAATACGATATTTTTGAATGCGCGCTCCAGAAGATCGCGATTGTATCTATAGAGGGTATGACAAAGACCGTATTTTACGTGCTCGAGATATAATGGTGAATTCTCACTATCTACGTAAATATCTGTGATGTTGTCTTTGTCTAAAGCTAAATTTTCGATGTGAGCACCGAGACCCACACTCCATGCTGCAGCTTCTCTGCCCATAACTAGTGCTTCTTTTGGAGTTATTTGAATGCCCTGCAATATGGCCTGATCCATGAAATATTGGCGATAATCTCTGGTTTTAGAATCCATGATAATTTCGTAGTCTGCATTCTCAAATATTTCTTTCATCTGTTCTCCGAGGAAACGAGTAAGCATTTTCTTGAGAGGTTCGCTTAGCCCCTCTATTATAGGATTCTTCTGAACGTAGAGAAATGCATCTGCTCCAGGTGTTTCATATATTTGTACTTCTACTCCGTAGGGCAACTTGTAACTTGCATCCGCAGCCTTCACTGGTTTAGCATTTGGAGGTATGTCAAGAACTATCGAAGTTACGAAATAGAGGCTCTTCAAACCAGTTAATGATAGGAAAGCAAGTCTGAAGTCTCCTGCTTTTTTTACTAATTGATAAAGCTTAGTTTCTATGAATCTTTTGAGTATACCGTTGATCCATGCCTTGAATGTCTGGTAACCTTTTACGTATATTTGTTTTTCTGGTTCTGCTTCCTTGTAGCCTGATAGCTCTTGTTCAGCAAGTACTGGATTAAGAAATACGTATTCGTAGAATTTTCTGATTAGTCTTCTTCTACCATCGAAAGAAGGATCCTGTTTCATCCCATAAATATCTTCTCTTAGGAGGAGTTGTTCAATTTGTCTAATTATACCAGCATACTCCACTAGTACATTGGTGCGCGTTTCGTCCAGTTCTATAACTATTTCTTCTTCATAGCGAATTGTTTTTATCGGAACTTCCTGAGTTGAAAGATCTTTTAGGTGAATGTTAAGGAATTCCGGAGATGCGAATTCATATGGGCATTTTGATAGGTCGACAATGGCTCGGTTTCCTTCCAGATAAAGATTACACATGATTTAGAATACAGAGATATTGTTTTTAAATCCAGCGAATTCCGTTCGACTTATACCGTGTCACTTATTATGATTTTGGGGATTTTCTGGCCTAGTAAACCGCCGATTAGACCGGCTACAACGGATAGAATAATTAGAGGTAACCCCCTGAGCATCAATTCTGCGATAGGCGAATAACTGAGATGACCATACTGTGTCAATTCGATCATGAACTTAGATATGTTCAAATTTAAAATTAAAAAAATTATTGTAGTCAATACGCCTACCAAAGTACTTGTAATCATTGCTGAGATTAGATCTAGTTTTATATATCGAGTTGCACGATAGCCAACATAACCAAAAAATATGAAAATTAGCACAAATGGGCCATATACAAAGAGAAGTTCAGTCGTAGAATCGGGGCACTCATATAGACATGTTAGGTGTTTATAACTAAAATAATTAGAGAGATAAGATTGAATTATAACTAAAATAACTGATGCGACAATACTGATTTTTGCAGATTCCAGAATATTCTTTTTGGATATGCCATGACGTTTTAAATGTATCCACGATACCAAAATAGATAAAAGAAATCCACCAATGATAGTCGCAATAATTGCCATTGCAATTAGATCCGCCAACGCGCCAAGTCCAGTTCCCCCATACCCAGGACTAAGCAAGAACATCGAATCTTCAAACATAATTAGTACTGAGTGGCTTGTAATTTTTAAACTTGCTTTTTCAGTTCCTTCCTTCCAACGTAGATGTAAATCAGGATTCCGACCACTAAAACGAAAATCACTACGAATAGCCATTTGACTTTCCATGAAGTTTCATTTTTGGCAAGGTAAATCTCACGCAACACTGTGACCAGTGCAAGAAATGATGGCACTGCACTTATGGAGAAGCATACTGCAGAAATGACAGTCAAAAAACCATAATTTGTATAGAAGTAAAGAATGGTGCTGATAGCTCCGATAATAAAAAGAGCAAAACTGGCCTTTGCTGCAAGAACTAAATAATCTGATTTTAACATGATGGTGATTGTGAGCTGTAATTTTTATTTGTATCTAAGAATTGCCAATTTTGGGGCGATCTTCAAATATGTAATATTTGAACGAGCTAGAGAACAACTGGATGTTCTCTGGATAACCACCCTTTTGATTTGTGATGCCTAAGCAATAAAAGAGCAGTATTTAACAAATCATTAAATAGTTTATGTTTCATATAACATAGTATGTCAAAGATACGCTGCGCAGTTGTTGGAATAGGAAATTGCTTTGCTGGTCTAGTACAAGGGATAGAATATTACAGACAACATCCTGAACAGGAAGTAATTGGAGTAATGCATGCCAAGATAGGCCCCTATTCCATTCATGATATTGAATTTGTTGCAGGATTTGACGTAGGAGAAAATAAGATTGGCAAAACAATTAACCAGGCTATTTATGAATACCCGAATCTCGTAAACTGGATTCCAAAAGATACGATGCAGAAGACTACTGGAAAAGTCTATGAAACTCCAGCACTGGACGGAGTCGGGATTTGGGTTGAGAATAAAATTAAACCAATTAAGAGCAAGAAAACTAATGAGCAGTTGACAAATGAAATAAAGAAGATACTGAAGGAAAATAACGTAGAAATAATAATTTCCTATTTGCCAGTAGGTTCAGAAAAAGCAACTAAATTCTGGGCGCAAATATGCCTGGATGCTAAGGTTGCATTTGTAAATTGCATGCCTAGCTTCATTGCATCAGAACCAGAGTGGGCGAAGAAATTTGAGAAAGCTGGTATTCCAATTATTGGAGATGACATAAAATCCATGGTTGGAGCTACTATAGTCCACAGATCATTGGCAAGATTATGCGATATGCGTGGCACAAAGATAGAAAAAACGTACCAGATTAACGTCGGCGGCAACGCCGATTTTCTTAATATGAAAGAACAGTCAAGACTACAATCTAAAAAAATATCTAAAACTGAATCAGTACAATCACAACTTAGACAAAGACTCCCAGATGATCAAATTTATGTTGGACCATCAGATTTTATTCCATTCCTCGGCAATACGAAATTAATGTTCATGAGAATAGAAGGCCGTATGTGGGCAAACGTCCCATTTAATATGGAAGTAAGATTAGAAGTTGACGATAAGGCTAATTCTGCAGGTATTGTGATAGATGCGATCCGCTATTGCAGACTTGCGTTGGATAGAAAAATCAGTGGACCGTTAATTGGCCCAAGTGCATGGTTAATGAAACATCCTCCAAAACAATTTAGCGATGATGAAGCAAAACGTTTGACAGATGAATTTATTAGTGGGAGTATTGCCCGCCAATAATAACTCGGTGCATAAATGATAAAAAACACAGGTTTCGCAAGCAAAGTATCCGAGAATTTAGGCAAGATATTTGCAAAATTACCTATTGACCCAAATGCCATTACAATATTATCTCTTTTACTAGCGATAATGGCTTACATTTCCTATGGACCTCACCCTGTAAACGAGCTACAATCACTAATCCTATTCGGGTTTGCATTCTTCTTTGATGCGATCGACGGTGCTGTAGCCCGTGCAGTAAACAAAGTAACAAAAGAAGGTGCATTTCTAGATGGAGTTATTGACAGATGTGTAGAATTCTTTTTGATATTGACTTTATTCAGTGCATTTACGTTTAATCTAGAGGCGTGGAAACTGCTTTTAGTAATATTGTTCTTCGGTACTGGCATGACTAGTTTTGTCAAAGCGTATGCAGAACACAGAGGCATGATGACACATGAAGAAGCAGCAAAATTGCCAGGCTTACTAGAAAGAACTGAAAGAGTAATACTCTTGATGCTAATATTTGTAGCTACGATTTTCTCAACCATGGACCATGTACGAATTTTGCTTTACATAACTGCTGCACTTAGTATAGTAACGTTCCTACAGAGAACTTATTTGATTATGTATGGGAAGAAAACGAATTAGTTAGTATCTCTGTTTTTCTGCTTTCCAATAATGTGCGAATGGCCAGCACTATCTCTTTTAGAACTACATCTTTCACCATGGAATCAGAACGATGAGGCACATATCTCGGTCTTCCATCCGCTCCTCTTACGACATTATCACCATAATAAAGAACTGGATGACCTGCTCCTTTCCCTGTAGGAAGTTTAATTTGAAATCCGATTTGGACGAGCCAACGATGAAAATCACTCGATTTAAGACCATGATTTAGAGAGAGTTGAGCAAGCAACTCCAGGTTTCTCTCGATTTTTGCAAGCTCCTTTGCTGCCTCGCCAGAAATTGAATTCGAATACGGTTCTTCTCTTCCGCCTAATGGATGTGATAACTTGGCAAATATAAGATCAAGAATAATTGAAAATCTAACTCCTTCTGAAGCAAAGGCATCTGACAAGGATTCTGTATGAGTTGATAGAATAGTCTTAAGCACTGTAGGATTTTCTATAATAGATTTGATTTCAACTTCTCCAAGAGTATTGCACAATACTTTGGCTGTTACGCCAGCATAGCTTCCCAAAACAGGTTCGAGAGCAGAATAGAGTGATTTTTTGAAAGATTCGTTTCTTTCAACGATATCTTCAACCGCTTTTTTAGACGATGATGGTGGTATTTCTTCATCAGTTGTAGCGGTAGGCAACTTTTGAGATTTAAATGGAGTATGATTTAAAAGGTCAATAAAAAGTTCAAAAGCTTCTCCTATGCGTCTTTTTGTTCTCCATGCCCTAGTTAGTTCTCTGCGTTCATGATCCTGTTTATGCAGTTCGTCCTCTTTTCTCCGCTTAAGTTCAGTATGTCTAAATTGCCTGACTCTGTCTAGCCATTCAGGAATAGCAAATAGAACAAATATTGCAATTGCTGTCAGCAGACCATCGATTATAGCCAAAGGACGTTTGTGCTCATTGTCATATTTAAGTTTTCTGGCTACCTCGCTAACTCTTTTACTATCTTTGTTGTAATTTAATATGGATCTGTCGGCATCTTTATACTCCTTCAAATCTTTAATTTCTTTTGGATCCTTAGTTTTGTATTCTCCATCACGCACCCTTAAAATTAAATTGCGGCTATTTTGGAGTATTGCATCAAACGATTCATTCCTACTGTCCAAAAGTTCCTTAAAATGGTGCGCCTCTTCTCTGTAGGTTGTACTCCTTGTATTGAAAGAACGCTGACCTGCTACCAAACCAAAACTAGAGGCAATAACCGCAACAACGATTTCATAGCGACTAGCCTTAAATATTTTCATGATATAATAATGTATATAATCATTTTTAAACACATCTTAACATAATATTACTACGTTTGAGGTTAATTATGAGTATAGAGCCAGTAATATTCGAGTTATGTGAACCCTCCCAGCACTAAAGTGCTGGGCTTCCAGCTATTTTAGAAGAATCCTGAAAGACTTAGTTGTTCTGGCTCATGTTCTAACTGCTGAATTGTCTGGTTAAATGTGTGGTCAATTCACTACGGACTAAAGTCCATAGATTTCTTGACATTCTTTTGGTACCGGGGAGCTTTCTTATGGGGGTGTCAGGAATCCCAGGGACCGATAAATCGAAAACGATTTATGGTTTGACAAGAATTTCTTGTCAAATATTGACAAAGTTTTTGCAACTTTGTCAATGGTCCATATTTCGAAGTTTCGAAATATCGGAAACTAGAGGGGCGCTCCCCTCTGGTTGGCCTTTAAATTCCCTTCCGGGAAATAATTGAAAGTATGATCCTTGAATATTGGAAAGGTTTCAAAATCAGAAATAACATCACCAAATTTATCTCTTAGTTCCACAACAAAACTCTGAAATTCGATTCTATTTTTTACTTCTACTTCTACACCTATGCGCCAGCGGCCAATGTGGTTCACAACGAAGGTCACATTTTGACTAGCTAAAAGAAAATTATTCAGTTGTTTTTCTCTGTCTGACTGAAGATTATTTATCCCTAAAAATAGCATGTAGACCTCATAGCCAATAGCAAAAGGATGAATCATTGCACGATAGCCCAATATGAGTTTATTTTGTTCCATTTTTTTTATTCTTGCAGTTACAGTCTTATCTGAAACTCCAAGTTTATTGGCAATTTGTAAATTTGAGAGAAATGCATCTGTGGAAATCACATCTACTATTTGCTTATCTAAATCATCAAAACCCAATTCAGAATTAAATTTCATGCTATGTACAAAGTATTTTCTTTCTAGTTGTTCTTCCTTTATTTTATCATCAAGAAGATATATACGAGATTGATCTCTAACATTTATGTAAACTAAAATTTCATAAGCTTTTACGAATTTACCGTATTTATTTAAAAAATCTTCAAAAATAGTATTGAAAGAATAGTTATCTTTAGTTATAAAATTTACAATTACATCCCAATTGCCCCCTACTTCCCCTACCCACATGGCACTTGGGTGATTAGAGAGAAATTCCAGAAGTTGTTGCTTCTGAACTTTACCAGCACCACCTAATCTTATCAATACTCTAAACCAATTATAGCCAACTAGAACACTATCAAAAATAGTTAATGCTGCTTGTATAATGCCTTCTTTTTTCATTTTATTTATTCTGTATAATGCTACTTGCCTACTGACACCCGTTTTCTTGGCTAGTTCGCCAATCGGCATTCTGGCATTCATATCAAGAAAATATAGAATACGACGATCTTTTAGATCTAATTTAGGCATATTTTACTTTTAGTAAGTTTTATTTATAAATACTCCGAAAATGCTAATTTTTAGCCAATAACTTTTAAATACTTGGAATGTGTGAAATAGTTAGGAAAAATGATTAAATGAGGTAAATATTATGACTGGAATTACTTGTACCGTAAAAACACCTGGAATGTTTAAGCCCGTAGATGTTTCTTCCAAAATAGTAAAGACACCTGCATTTATCCAAGGTGGAAGTCACAGAATAGACAAAGGACCACGTACTGATGAATTACAATCATTCAGAAAAGCAGTAGAATTACATAGAAAATGCCTAGATGAAGGACTGCAAACAACACTGGGTTGCATGGTTAATGACCTTGCAATTCCAAGCAAAGAAAGACCCAAAAACACTGGAACGCCATACCAGTTTCCAGAAGAATATTTGAAAATACTTCAAGAAGCAAGAATTCCGATTGCTGAGGTAGTAGTTTTCTATGAAAGTAGCTTAAGAAATGGAGCAAGTCAAGACGCCAGAAGACGAGGAGTAAAAATAGCAGAAACAATGAACGAATATACGGGTTTTCCAGTTCCTGTTTGTGCTTCAATTATGGGAAGATTTTACAAAACTTTAGAAGAACAAGGTTTTGCACAGGTAATTGGAGTATATACTCTGATGGACTGTGGACCGGAGAAAGGTGCCAAAAAGGAACGTTCTGGTTACGACATCAAAATGGATGTTGTAAACTTTTACATGGACGCTAAAGGAAACGTTTATGATGAGCATTTCTAAACAGTTAAAACATAAACATACCTCTAACCGTTCTATCTAATAACAGGAGTAATCTAAATTCCAATCATGCAACCAACAGATGCAAAACTAACAAAGCCAGAACGAGCCTTGCGTGCTTATTTGAACACCTCAGAAGTACCTAAAGGATTCCGAGGTAACTCGTACACCTGCAAAGATGGAACAGTTATAGAGCTAGACATAAACCCAAAAAATCTTAGCAGATATGCTACTTACGTCGCATGTATTGAAGAGTGGGCAATAACACTACCGAAATCAATTGAAGGAGTTAGTCCTGAAGTATATGGCAAAGTTATTTCTGCAACCAAAGCAAGTGAAACCGAGAAAGCACTGGAATTCTGCAATTCTATAAAAGAAAAGGAAATAATTGCAAATCTAAGACAAAAAGGTTCTATAATATATTTTTCTGAAGCTGCATTAACCATAGTAGATAATTTGGAGAAAAACGAATCTGCTCACATAAATGATTTGGAACTCATCAAAGCTAAATTCCAAACTAACATTAAAAATGAAATAGAAAAACAACAGAAATTGACAGCAGACAATCACGTAAATGGTCATGGACGTGCTAATTTTCCACTAGAGTTCAAAACAGCACTGGAATTCCTGAGAACACGGCTTTTCGATGAATTAACTATGCAAGATGTGATGAAATCACTTGAGATAACCAAAGAAGATAAAGTCACTGATAAAGAAAGAGCGACACTGGAATTGCAATTAGAACTTCACAAACAATTTTCATTTAGAAAAACCATGGAAGTCAATGGAAGAAAATTCATGGTAGAAGCTAGTCCATTCACAGAAAAAGGAATAATGGAACCCATAAGTGACTTGGATATTGTGGTTTACCCTCAGGATGAACAAATTATAGAAGCAATGAAAACTATAGCCAATCCTGAATTTGAACATGCTGACGGATCAGTTGTAGCTGCATCGATATTGATAAAAAATAAGGTGCAGCTAGTTGAGGAAATGCAAACTGAAGTTCCGGATTTACTGAGAAAGGCATCGTTAACTAGAGATGTTACTAAAGAAACAGAAATTCTCCTGCCAATCATAGAAGATTGGGAACTTTTAGCAATGGAAGCAATTCAGGTATTTGCAAAGGAACATAAATTCTCTGAATTTTACATCATGACACCTTGGGGAGTTACAAGAAGATATCAAAGTAGCATTCATCCAGATAAATTGACAAAGATATATTTCAGTGTGCTGCAAAGATTAGGCGGTGAATTAGTCTTTGATGATAAAACTAAGGTTTGGACTGTACCTGCTTACTACTGGAAATTTGATGCTGATTCTGATTTAATAGTTAAAGCAGAAAAAAATAAGAGTAAATGGAGCTTTAGAACGTGATTAAACGTACTTTATGAATTGTTCGAAGACGAATTGCACGAATGGTTTTTCATCTTTATTTTCTACTGAACTGATCAGGGCATCAAAATATTTGTCAGTGTCTTTTGATATATTTAACATAGGATAACCAAAATCAAGAAATGCTTTGTTGAACAATAAACGAGATACTCTTTTGTTTCCATCCTTAAATGGATGAATCATATAAAAGCGAAGATGTAGCAATGCTGCCAGTTCTATTGCGTTCAAGTTACCAAGACTTGTATTGTACCATTCTACAAGTTCCCTGAGTTTATTATGTAGAACATCTGGAGTTGGTGGTCTGAAACGTATTTCCTCAGCTTTTTCATAACTTTTCAGATAGATGTAAGCTTGTTCCTTTCTAAATGTACCTGGATTCTTTTCTTTGTATTCATCCATTATAATCTGGTGTAGTTTAAGGATAAAATCTTCAGTTATACCTTTCTTACTTTCTTTTACATATCTTAGACCTTTTATCATATCAAGCGCTACTCTAAGATTTTCATCGCGTATAGTTTTGATATTCTTTTGATCAAATTTGTAGGCTAAACCAGCATCTTCTTTTGTTATAGGTACACCCTCTGTTGTCAGAGTAGTATATACAAAATTTACGGTATCAACTTCCTCTTTTTCATCCAGTTTTGCTTTTCCTAATTTCTTGAATTTCACAGCGAATCTCCGCTTTCTCTTTTCTACTTCTATAAGCTGCTCTCTTGTAACATACAGAAATTTTTGCTTACCTAGTAAGGAACCATAAATTTTATCCAAAAGTTCTTGTCTTTTTCTTTTGAGATTTATTTCATCTGGAATTTTCTTGCCTAAAAAAATAGAGTAAACTTTTGGAGTTTCCAACCTAAGTGTTTCTTCCAGATAGTAGTATTCGTTTCCCTTTACGATTTTTTTCCTTATGCCCATAGTATTATTTGGAGGTAAACATTAATAAGGTTATCATACATTTTTAAGTCTAAATGTATGCCTAAAAATTACGACGTAAAAAATTATAATACATTTTTTGAAATAATGTAAGGTAAATGACTATTTCTAAGCTAAAACTATTTCTTTTTTGGTACAACTGATAGATCCTTCTTAGTTACAAGACTAACTTCAATGAACAGAGTACCAAGATGATCATAGAAAATATCTGAAACTTTTAAAGTTTGTGTTTCGGTACCTATATTAGTAGTTTTAACATTAGTTCCTTTGATTGTTACATCAAGTAGAGGTTTTGATGGAAAGAGAAGTGGTGAAGCTTCAGCCAAACCTGATTTTACGGCATCTACCATTGAAGCAACATCTGCTTTGTCAACAACATATTCTATAAGTAAAAATCTGGATTTGTAAGCAGTGCTCATTTCAAAAACAGCTGCTTCAATACCTTTGAGGTCCGGTGTTCCTCCACCTTGAGAAATTGCGCGAGCACCACCTTTTGTAAGAACATTGTGTAGTTCGAACCCTGGAGAGGATGGATTTTTACGATCTGCATTAGTTACAAAAGATTTAAGATCAGTATAAGTACGTGGTGGAACTATATGAACTTCTCCATCGTGGGCAGGGATACTTTTAAACATTCTATCTAAGGATTTAATTCCTTTATCGTGATCAGTTTCTTTTAGTTGCTGTGCTTGCTCCATTTTTTCACCTTCGAAAATTTATGATTCAAATGTTTTAATAATGTATCTATTTCTTAGCCAGTCGTTCCAGCGTCTCCACAACTAACCTCAAACCAATTCCAGAAGCACCCTTATCCAAATAAGGATGTTTCTCAACTGCGTCTACTGCTGCAATATCAAGATGTGCCCATTTAGTTTCTCCTATGAACTCTTTCAGGAAACAAGCTGCAGTTATACTGCCTGCATCACCTGACTCACTACCGATATTCTTAACATCGGCAAAATCTCCTTTATCCATATCTGAATATTCCTGATCAAGAGGCATTCTCCATACTCGTTCGAATGTATGCTCGCCAGCATCGAAAATTGCTATTGCTAATTTGTCATCATTACTAAAAAGACCAATCCTGAAACGACCAAGGGCAACAATTATTGCACCAGTCAAAGTAGCAAGATCAATCATGTATTCTGGTTTTCGCTCAGCTACATATGCAAGAGTATCTGCTAGAATAAGCCGACCTTCAGCATCGGTATTTAGTACTTCTATGGTTTTTCCATTATAAGAAGTAACAATATCGCCAGGCCTTTGTGCAGTACCGGAAGGCATATTTTCAGTAGCAGTAAATGCACCTATAAGTCGAATTTGTAATTTCAACTCAGCAACTGCTTTCATTATCCCAAGAGTAGTTATTGCTCCAGTCTTATCATATTTCATTTCCTGCATTCCTTTTGCTGGTTTTATAGAAATACCACCAGAATCAAATGTAATTCCTTTTCCGACTACAGAATAAAGAGGTAAATTCTTCTTGTCTTTATTGTATTCCATTAAAACCATAACAGGTGGCAACGGACTACCTTGATTAACTCCAAGAATTGCATTCATACCTTTTTTCTTCATCTCCTCTTTTCCTAAAACTTCAATCGCGAACCCTTTTTCTTTTGATAGTATTTGTGCTAACTCTGCAAGTTTCTGAGGAGTAGCGATGTTCGCTGGATTTTCGTTATTGTCCCTGACATAATTCTGTGCTGTTCCAAGAATAAAACCTTTTTGCACTGCAACTGAAACGTCTTCTGTACCCACAACAGTAATCTGTTTTACCTCGAAATAATCGTCCTTTTTGCTCTTGAATTTTATGCATTTGTAATTTGCAACTGTTGAAGCTTCTACAATTGCCTGAGCAAAATCAGAAGGTGAAACTCCTTTGGTTTTTGGAAGTGCAATAGAAATATTATCGCTTTTCATTCCAATTGCAACTCTAATTGCAGTACCTGCAAATCTCCTGACAAAATCAAGATTGAAATCCTTTTCTTCGCCGAGACCATAGAGCAATAATTTCTTGAATGATAATTTTCCAAGAGTAGTTAAAGTTACTGCTTGCCCTACTTTCCCTTCAAACTCCTCCTTTCGAAGAGTTTTAGTAAGCTCACTTAGTTCTTTTGGAAATTCCAAATTTTGTAAAACTGCTACACATAGCAATTCGTCTTTAACTTCGGTCAATTGTTGTTTTTTAAATGAAATTTGCATATGTACACCCCTAATCGAATTCTCTTATTGTAATAATATTACATTTATCAATATCAGATTTACTAGGCCCAATAACAGAGCAATGCGAGTTACTACAATTGTATGGCTTAAATTCAAATGTGCAATTACTGTCTCGAGCAAAACTGGAAACTAAAACAGAAAAAGAAAGAAATGCAGCTGAAGAAATTATGATTCTTCCAACAAATGATTTTGTTCTTTGTCTCAAATTTACACCTTCAATTGAAGAGAATCATTTTTATCATCTCAGGAAGAGAACTAAATTTAGATTTCTCTTCTGAATGTAGTAATGAAGATGATATCGCTCTTCTCATCTTTTCACTATTAGCTGCCTTGTCAATCATCCAATTAAGCAACCATTTGTGCTTACCCCACTTCTGCATTCTATAACTGTTCTTGAGATCTCCATCAATTTCCTTGGACAATTCAGTTTCATATTCCACCAGAGTAACAGCACTAAAATCGTTTTTCTCGAATGCTTTGGCAATTATTTGAGAACTTATCTTACCACTTATAAGTGAATTTCCAATGCCTTCACCGCTGAATGGATCAATGAGAGAACCTGCATCACCTATAATAAGATAGCCATCACCGAAACATTTTACTCTATTTGAACCAAGAGGCAATTGCCATCGTTTCACATCACTTATTCTTTCCGCACCTTCAAATCTAGCTTTGAAAACAGGATGATTTTCAATTATGCTGAACATTATTTTTTCCATATTTGATTTGGTACTTTTTATATCACTAACGAGCATGCCTACGCCAACGTTTGCCTTGCCATCTGGCAAAGGAAATATCCAGAAATAGCCGGGGAGTAATTCTTCTACAAAATGTAGCTCAATGGTGTCATTCATTCCTTTTACTCCTTTATAATATGCGCGAAGCGCACTGCATTGATGATCTTCTTTAGTATTAACAGCATTGAATTTTTTTGCAACTACTCCGCCTACACCATCTGCACCTACAATGACTTTAGCAGTAAACGTCATTTTCTGACCAGTTGGCATGTGATTTCCTGTGACGCCCGTAACAATTCCGTTTTCCTGAATCAAATCGTTTACAAAAAATTGTTCGATAGTTGTAGCAAATTTCTTAGCATTCTGGAAAAGAACATTATCGAATACTTCTCTTCTGCAAACAAAACCTGGAGGGAGATTAGGATCTTTTGAAGGTGTATCTATCTTGACTACCGTACCTTTAGGATTTGAAAAAGTAACACCGTACATTTTCATATGCTCGACTTTTTCCATTTCAGGAAGCATTCCCAATTCTTTGAGAACACCTACACTTTTCCCGCTTATGCCATCTCCACAAGTTTTATCTCTTGGGAATTTTGCTCTGTCTAAAAGAAGAACTTTCTTGCCTGCTTTACCGAGATACATGGCACAGGAACTTCCTGATGGTCCACCACCAACGATTATAACGTCAAAGGAATCTCCATCTTTCGCAGCCAGAGAACTAGAAGGTTTCGGAATTTCTTTCGAAACTTCGGCTGCCTGAGCTGATTTAAATTCTAAAGTTGTTTTTTTAGCAATCATATAATTCACCCTCTAAGTTTAGTAATCAGATTTTTCTAAGAGTATCCTCGCTTCGCTCAAAACCGTGCGCAAGCGCACGGTATGCACTCATTCGAAAAATACTCGCAACATTATTGTCGCAAGCGACAATATGCATCTTGCTGCAAAAAGCAGCAAGCATGAGTCATGTCGATGATTTACCCGTACACGACAAGCATGGTACTCTCACCGACTTTGCGATAGTTCTACGCTTTTTATATATGTAAACACGCAGAATTAATTAACTAATTTCTATGAAAAATGAAGTTAATAAATATTGGCTTTTGTTAATAATTCATGCTTAAGATCATAAAATACGCTAATAAATACAAAAATGCAGTTCCTAAATTTATTCTTGAAGTATTAGAAGGTGAATTTGGTTTCACTGGCATTGAACGTCCGGACATTTACAACATACCTGAGCATTATCACATTGGTACCAGTAAATTCTGGCTTGCCATTGAGAGAGGAATCGTAATTGGCACTATCGCTATTATTGATTGCGGTAGGCATAGAGGATTTTTAAGGCGTATGTACGTAGCTAAGGAATTCCGAGGTAAAGGAATTGGAACAAAACTGCTTGAAACACTATTGAGATACACTAAGAAGCACGATTATAAGAGAATTTTTCTTTGGACAGACTCTGAGATGGTAGAAGCAATTAAAATGTATGAGAAAAAAGGATTTAAAAGAATTAAAGCCCCGCCAAAAGATTTTCATTTTCTCAGGCTTTCGGATTCTATTTTTTATAAACTTGAATTGTAGTTATTTGTCAACCGAAACCCGAGACTCAAAACTGGAAACTAAAAACAGTATTATATATCCACATCTCCAACTAATTCCTCAATCAAATCTGCAATTGTAATAAGACCAATCAACTCGTTATTATGATTAACCACATAGCCCATGTGAAGCTTCCTCGCCTGCATCTCTCGAAAGACCTGATCAATCATAGTATCACTCTGGATGAATAAAGGAGGATGCATTAAATCAGTTATTAATTTTTTATCATCTTTTTTTACATATTTTAGTATGTCCTTTAGTCTTGCAGTACCAATAATTTGATTATCTTGATTAACTACTGGAAATCTGAAATGCGCATGCATATTCGCAATTATGAATGCTTCATCTACTGTGGCAGAACTTGCGATAGTTACCATATTATCCTTCGAAATCATGATATTTTTAACTGGAATATCGTTAAATAGCAAAACTCGTTCAATAAACTCACGTTCATGATGTTCCAGAACTTTCTCTTCTACTCCTATGGCGATTATATCATGTATTTCCTTTTCAGTTATCATAGGTGAAACGTCTTTCTTTGAAAGCTTGAATAATACTTCTGAAACCCAATTAAGTAATTTGACTATTGGAGAAAGGAGATATACGAAAAACTCAAGGACTGGTGCGCAAAATAAAGCTATCGGTTCTGCATTTACAGAAGCAAATGTTTTCGGAAGTATATCTCCAACAACTATAATTATTATAGACATGACAGCTATTGCTATCCCTACACCTAGTTCTCCGAAAAGCTGCAATGATATTACAGTAGCAAGAACTGATGCAAACGTATTCACGAGATTATTACCTATGAGAATTGTTATTATCGCCTGACGTTGATTGCGCTTAAGCCGTTCGAGATTCTGCGATCCAGATTTAAGAGATTTAGCGAGTGTCCGAACTCTGATCTTTCCTATGGAGACAAGAGATACTTCTGCAGCTGCAAGGAATGCTGACAATAAAATCATTAGCAACATCACTATAACGCTTATCAGTACATCTATCATTTGACTACACCCTTAGTATCCTATTACCGCTTATTACAATATCCATTTTCTGATCATGTTCTTGTATTGGAAGTTTTTCTACAATTTGAAAATCAAACGCAACACCAATTCTCTTTGATTTTAATTTTTTAAATAAACGATCATAATAACCTTTTCCGTAGCCAAGACGATAACGGGCTAAATCAAATGCAAGACCTGGAGTTATAACTATATCTGGCAGGTTTTTACTAGGCTTCTTTACTTTTGGTTCCATAATCCCGTATTTTCCAGGAATGAGATCTTCGAATGAAATAAATTCGACTAATTCTATTTCAGAATTTGTCACTGGAACTAAAACATTTTTTCCGAGTTTAAGCGATTCTTTTATCATGCCAGACGTGTCAACTTCGCTTCCCTTTGAAAGATAGAATGCAATAGTATCTGCAGAACGAAATTCCTCTAAAGAAAATAGTATTTCCCCTATCTTTTGGCTTTTCTCTTTTCTTTCTCGTTCTGATATACCATCGCGTAATTTCGTCATTATCAATCTAAGAGCAGCTTTTGATTCCTGATGCATAAGAATAACCTAAAACTATTTATGTTCTTATTATTAAAAACTTATTCTAGAGCTCCAAGTAAAAAAATAGAGCACTATCTATAAAACCAATAAGTAAATTATAAAATAAATACAAATTACTTTATTGGTTTAATATGGTTGGTAATATGGAAGAAAAAATAACTGTAAATGGTAAAGACTATCTGCTAAAGCCATACCGAGACTATGGTAAAAATGCCATAGCAAAACTAAAGGGAGATGTAATATACATAAAATTACCCAGGCATTGGAACAGTGAATTGGCATGGAAAATAGCTGAGAAACTAAAGAACAGAATGATAACTAATATTGGTAAGGGAATTACCAGTAGTTCCGAACTTACGTTTTATAATGTACATGAAGTGACGGTATTGGGTCAAAAATATGCCATAGAAAAAATAGAAGGTGAAAACAAACGGAATCGAGCTAGAATAGTTGAAAATAAAATATTAGTAAATATAATTGCTACTCTTGAAAAGCATAAAAAAAAAGAAGTAATTGACGAATTAGTACGACGCTCACTGTCGCGCGAATTACTGCCTAGGATAATTGCAAAAATTGATGAACTTAACGATTTGCATTTTCATTCCGAAATAGGTAAAGTTTCATTAAGGCAACAAAGTTCGAGATGGGGAAGTTGTTCTCCTGCTAATAATATTAGTATAAATTTTTCTCTCTTGTTTCTACCACAAGAAATACTCGACTATGTTATAGTGCATGAACTTGCTCACACGAAAATAAGAAATCATTCTGAAAAATTCTGGTTGCTTGTTGGTAAAGTAATGCCTGATTTTAGAGAAAGAAGAAAATGGTTGAAGAAAGAAGCTAGAAAAGAATTAACTAAAATATTTAACTTCCCCAACCCTCAGTCTTCGGTTTTGAATTGTCAGACTATGATTTAAATTAAGAACTCATGGACGTTTTGGTCTGGTTTCTTCTGTTCCTATTCCGTTATTGTAGTGAACAGATATCTGTTCTGGTTCCAAAGGAACACCGTAGATATAAACATTGTCGATTTGACCTACGAATGGATTAGCTAAGGAACTACTTGAACTGTTACCAAATAGAAGAGAAGTAGTCGTATTGAGTAATGGAGATGTGTCACCACGCAATTCATGATCACCAGGAACATATTGACCATCAATATAAAGACGTAATCTATGATCGCCATACGTCGCAGCTAGTTGATGCCAACTTGAATCATTAACATTAACAGTAGAAGATTTAGTATACCAGTCCGCACAGGTAGCTCCGCAATTACCAGTTGTAACTGCAGAGGATACATTAATACCGTAAGAGCCAATCATATAGCCTTGTGTTGGATTGAGTGTCGCTTTCTGCATTATAGGTGCAACATAACCTTGTGATCCAGAAAGTCTAAACCATGCTACCATAGTTATTTGATCAGTTGGATTTATCACAGGTGAATCTGGAACTGAAATCATTCCGCTACCATCAAAAGAAGCTGCAGTACCCATATATATACTTTTTGAAGCTACCCCTAAAATTACCCCGCCTGATAGAGACCCACTAACGACATTTGATGAACTTATATTCGGATCATTACTAACAGAAGCGCTACCCTGAGGCTCATTAAAAGTCATATGCAAAATTGGCTGAGGCAAAACACATGAATTTTGTGCAGGGTCGCAGGTCTCACCATTTGACAAACACTGTTCGTCTTCTGGTGCATTCCAACCAGTACCGCTCAAATTGCAAGTTATTGTTCTAACTGTAACTAAATCGGAACAACTAATTTCTTTGGAATCAGGTATACAAACTACCCCAGCATCAGTTCCTCCATCAACACTTGATCCAGCATCGGCAGCTAATCCGGCATCTGAATGACCTCCGTTTGAACCACCGTCTCCTACTCTACCACCATCTGCAGTAATTCCACCATCGGTTCTAGTAGTACTACCGGCATCTCCTCGTGCTCCACCGTCGTTAGATGTGGATTGACCTCCATCTGAAAATGTGCCAGCGTCTCTAAGGGAACCTGCGTCTATTGAATATCCTGCATCCCCGCCGTCTAGAGTTCCGGATCCCGAGTCTCGCGGCCCTGCATCTTGTGCTGATCCTGCGTCTCCTACTCGCCCACCGTCTCTAGTTCCTTGTCCAGCATCTCCTCTTCTGCCACCATCTCTACCACCATCAGTTCTGGTAATTCCACCATCAAACGAATGGCAAAAAGTAGTATCTACAACCCAAACTGAATTAAAACAAGTTACAAGTTCGTCACCAATATCGCAAGGAACAGTATACCATTCCCCAGTAGTACAAATTTGGCCACCGTCTCCACCGTCTCGTATTCCATGACCAGCATCTGTATGACCGCCATCTAATCCTGCATCTCCAGTTTTACCTGCATCTTTACCAGCATCTCGCCCGCCATCAAGCCCTGCATCTAAAATTCCATTTCCAGAATCTCGAAGTCCCGCATCATCTGCTCTTTGCCCAGCATCTCTACCGGCATCGTCATTACAAGTCGCTTCGCGACAGCTGCCATCGGGTTTTTTACCACCATCGAGGACTTGACTTGTGCTTCCATCTTTGGCAGTAGAACCATCTGCAATAATTGCACCATCTAAACCAGGAACAGGATGACATTCATCTGTTTTAAAAATAGTTGGTCCTTGAGGTGTATCCTTGCAAATGATTGTAGCTTCTAATGTATTATCATCACCACAAAAACAGATTGCTTCTCGCCCTACAGTAGATGAATTACATATTGATTCGAGTTTAGGTTCGTTGCACTTACCAACATGAGGAAGGGCACCGGTTTTACTTCCTATTACGCATCCTGATAAAGATGTAAAAAATGAGAGTGTACTTGCTACTGTTGCAACTAGAAGTGTTGATCTTTTCAATGATCTTTGGGTTAACAGTGCCATATTTACCTGCATGAATTATATTAGCTTCTATTTTAAAATATTTGTGTTTCTAGATGGTTTAGGCTGTTTAGCTAGACCTTGTTACATAGCTCGTCTTGCAGAATACAATTTTTCTCACTGATTAATTAACAGTTTATATTAGTTATGGGTGCATTTTACACTACTTTAATATATTCGTAGTTGTACAACGACCTCTTTAGCTAAGAAAAATAATATGTGAATATTTATAAACATTACATGGAGAGTTATAAATAATATATGAATATTCGTATCAATTAATATTTATGAGGCGATGAATTATGAATATGAAGACTATTTTTATATGTACAATAACGATGATTTTAATATTTTCAGGTTTAAGTTTTGCTGACATTAATATCACTAGTACAAGTTGTAGCATAGCCATAGGCACATCTGTCAATGAAACCGACGTCAATGTAACTGCAGGATCGCTCGTTGCAACAACAATTTCCGGAGTATCAACATGGGCCACGTTACCTGCTGATGGGATAGTAAGAATAATTTCAAATCAAATTGGTATTAGTGGCGTAGATTGTATCATAATAACTAGAGCAAACGGACTAACTTTAGATCTTAATGGAACTACCCTTAGACGTTCTACAGATCCAGCTTCTCCAGATAGTGCAATAAGAATACTTAGCCTAAACAATTCGAAAATAATAAACGGTACCATACAATCAAACCAGAAGAATTACAATATAGGTGCAATAATAGGCGTAAATACCTCTACTAACGTTACAATATCCAATGTTAATATTTATAATATATCAACAGATGGCACTACAGCTATAGATGCAATTAACATTTCGAATACGATGAATTGGACATTGAATAATATCAGCATATCTAACTTATCTACAAATTCGATAGGACTCGCAATAACTAATTCAACTGGAATAAAAATTATAAACAGTCAATTTGGTGGAAGTTCTACAACCTCTCCGAGCAATATTACAACACGTTGGATGGTTATACGAGCAGGCACAAGCACAGAAAACACGAGTTTAACCAATGTCACTTTTAATACTACAGCAATCGACTTATTATCTTGGGGCGGCAATACAACAATATCACAACAAGACGGAGATCCGATTTCTTCCCATAATGCCCCGACAGTCGGATCTAGTGCAGGGTCTGGAATAAAATTCATCAATATAACAAATAATTCAGCAATTGGAGCAACAGCAAACTTAACTATGTATACTGGGTCTAGCCCGCCTAATACGGTTGGATTATATACTACAACAGATAGCATAAGTTGGGTCATTAGATCATACACATATCCTTTTAGCGGAACTTCTGTTTCATACCTAAATTTTGTAGTTGGAACGATATATGCATTATTTGGAGGAACGACAACTTTACAATCTACAGGTTCTTCAGGAACTACCTCACCTCCTCCAGTAGAAGAATCGATACCAATGGGAGATGTAAATTGTGGAACAGATGGAAAATATCATTTCACAAGTGCATCTAACCCTGACAGCTATGGTGTAAATTATGGGCAAGACACTTCAAAATTAACACACGTGATGAACTCTGGAAACGACTATTCATTTGATTTTGTAGGTTTAGGAGATTATTATGCAACAGTTTACAAGAGCCCTGACTCAAACTATAGAACGTACCACATAAGTGAACCGTGTGGACAAAAAGAATTAGAAGTTTTAACAGCAATTACCTGCCCAAGCAATTTAGTAGTAACAGTAACAGATGTAAATTCTGGTGCAGCAGTAAGCGATGCATCAATAACTAAAGGAACTGGACCAACTGGAAGTCTATGTTTGGTTTCTACTTCTAATGGAATAAAAAATACAGATAGTAGTGGAAAAGTTAGTTACCCGCTATCGGAATTTTCTAGCAATTATGATTATTGTTTCGAAGCTAGCAAATCAGGATACCTAACAAAAAAAGTAGATGTCAAGTATAGTACATTGAGTTGCGGCACCACGGTAGTAACTACTGAAGTTTCCTGTCCTGCTGGAACTGTATTAAAAGCAACAGCAAAGGACCAAAATGGAAATCCCTTATCTGGAATATTAGGATTATTTAGAGGAAGTGAAACTGGTGAATACTCACATGACATACAAATTGGAATTAATGGAGAAGGATCTGCAAGCATAATAGATATAGGTGAAGAAGGAGATTATATCGCTACGTTTACACCAGACAATCATATATATCAGCCATATAGAGCAACAATAACGATAAAATCACAGGAATGTGCAGCACCAACTGACAACACAGATGGAACTACTACTGGAACAGATACAACTGGAGGAGACACCACAGGTGGAAATAGTGGAGGGGATAACGGTGGTAGCGGAAACAGTGGCGGAAGTGGAACTCCGGTTAACCAACCAACAGTTACCTATGACCTCCAAACACAGGATAGTGGAAATGTAGGTGACGACTCACCAGTAACAGTTACGAAGGACAATAAACCATATTCGAATGCAAAAGTACTTGCCACTTTACCAAACGGAAAAGTAATTACACTTACAACTGATAGTGAAGGTAAAATAATATTACCATTAGAGTTTGCAGGTCAATACAAATTGTCACTATTAAATGAACAAGGAGATACAGTAAAGAATAAAAATCTACAAGCACTAGCTACGAAAACAGGTGGAGATGGATTCTCTATACCTGGTTTAACCATATTTAGTGGAGAAAACGTTGGTAAAACAGCAATAGTTGCAGTAGTCGGTCTGGTAGTAATAGTAGGGGCATACTTCTACTTCCGTGGAAGAGAGGGCGGCAGTAGTGAAGATGATTATAAATCTAAAAGAGGATCCAAAAACTAATTCTCCTTCTTTGTTCTTTTTTGTTTTCTTATTTTTATTTATTTTCCCTATATTTTAGTTATTATTTTTCTAATTTTTATAATGATCCTTGATTCGTACTTAATCAACTGATTAGTTAGTAATTTAAACTAATTTTAAGAATATACAGTAATCCACATAAATAATGCGGATTACAGTCTAGTAATCCACGAGATATTTATGATCTAAGAAAATCGCATTACTTTCGTGAATTGCTATAGATAACGTTTATTGAGTTGAATATATGATTAATACTTTTGACGTGATAGTTGTAGGTGGAGGACCAGGAGGTTCTACCACTGCTGCATTTCTTGCAGAAAAATACGGAAAAAAAGTTCTACTTCTTGAGAAAGAACAATTCCCGCGAGATAAACCTTGCGGCGATGCTATTTCTGGTAAAAGCATGGGTGTGCTAACTGAGTTAGGAATAAAAACTGATATAGAATCCACCAATCCGATAAAAACTCATGGCGTAGTATTGAGTTCTCCAAAAGGAGTAGTGCTTGACATTCCATTCAAGTCTAAAGATCCGAACAGGCACAGCTATGGTTATGTTTGTAAAAGATTTATTTATGATAATATATTGTTTCAGCATACAAAAGGTCTGAAAAATGTTACTACCATTGAAAAATTCCAGGTTAATGATTTACTCTATGACGGAACACAAATAGTAGGGGTAATTGGCAAAAATCTTGATAGTGGAAAGGAAATGCAATTTACGGCAAAAGTAGTTGTAGGAGCAGACGGTGCCAACGGTTTCGTTGCCGGGAAATTAGGTGTTGGTGGATTTGATGATAATCACAGAGTAATATCGATTAGAGCATACTATGATGGTGTCAAAGGAATGAAACCGGCAATAGAAATTCATTTTGTTAAGTCCTTGATACCAGGTTATTTCTGGATATTTCCATTAAATGATCACGAAGCCAACGTAGGAGTAGGCATGATTGCTTCTGACATGAAAAAATTAAAAATGAATTTACAAAAAGAAATGCTAGAGATAATTACAAATCACCATGTTTTCAAAGAAAGATTCAAAGATGCAAAATTAGTTTCTGATATTAAAGGCTGGAATTTACCATTAGGTTCAAAAATAAGAAAATGCGCCGGAAATGGCTACGTTCTCGTAGGTGATGCTGCATCTTTAATAGATCCATTTAGTGGGGAAGGCATTGGAAATGCTATGTACTCCGGAAGATTAGCTGCCCAGATAATAAACAAGGCATTTGAGAAGAATAATTTTACTATTACGACATTGGCGGAATATGAAACAACACTTAGAGAAGAACTTACTCCAGAACTAAAAACATCTTACTACTTACAAAAGCTTGGGCAGAATCAGTTGTTACTTAACTGGGTTATAGAAAAGGCAGCAACAAAAGAAAGCGTAAGAGAAATATTATCTGGAATGCTTGCAAATACCAAAGCTAAGAAAGGACTGGTTAATCCACTGTTTTATTTGAAATTGTTGCTTTCCTAGTGATATGTCTCTAAGTAAAATTGATTAATTTTAATCAGGTGGTAACCGTGGCAATACTTTTTTCATCAGATCAATTGCCTGATCTTTAGTACAAATAGGTACTTCCAGTTGCATAATAACTTGTTGTCTTCCTTTCTTTGTAATTAAGAAAGTACTTTCACCTAATTTTATATAATATGATTTGTCACCCAAATTATTAACAACTTCACGTTGACCATAGGAATACATTGTTTCGAAATTACTTACATCATTGGTTTGATAAAGATTTAGACCATAGTCGCTATCAGATGTCGAATCCCAGAATTGACAACTGCGACCGTCTATTGGTTCGTGAGTTAAAGTTGGCTGATTGCAAGTAGTTTTTACTTCGTCTTGAGAAAGTAACGTGCAAGAATCTTTTACCAATGGAGCTGGTGCCTGATAAGTTCCATTCAATTTTCTGCCTTGCCAATCCGTATCGTCAATAAGTTTTCCAGTTAATTTACAGGTAATTACCGCAGTATCAATGTAATCCTTGCCACTATTGACTTCTGGATCATTTGGTCCTGGAATGTATGCTAAATGAAGCGTCAATGTTCCTTTTTCAAATCCCTTGTAGTGATCTCTACCATCTGATAATTTAGTTGATAATTTAAGTTCTTTTGTCTTCGCAAGTATGTATGTAATGTAATTTTGACCATCTAAAAGACCAGAAGTAGTACTCCAGTAGGCAACATCATATTGAGAATCAGATTTATCATTAAGAACGTCTAAATTCTTGTGAGATCTAATCATAGTTATTCCGTTTCCTAGATCTCCGCCCACTACTCCACCTTGGTCTAATGCACCTGATCGATCTGTAAGGAATTCATATGACCGACCTTCTAGTGATTTATCAAGTTTATTTATTACATAGAAATATAATGAATCTGAACCTACCCAATTATCCCCGTAATCAACAATTTTTTCCTGTTCATTTTTTGGAGAATATGCAATCACATACGGTCTGTAAACCTCTAGGTAATCAAGATTAGAAGTACACGTCACCATGTCTTCACGAATATCTATACCTCTACCTTTCAGGCTACCTACCTTTTGATCTATAGCAATCTTAATCTTCTGAACTCGAGAATTATCTCCGCCAACTGCATTTGTGACGGAATTGGAAATGTCAGTTATTGGATTACTATCTGCACTAGCTGTAGTGCCACTATTATTTTGTTGTTCTTTTGATTGTGTAGTACAGCCTGCCAACAGAATAACCAAAACAAATCCTACAAAAAGCAATTTATGAATGTTTTCCATGCTATAAAGATACGATTAAAGGTTAAAAATATATCTAAGGAGCTACAATGGCAATTTAGAAAATAGAATACCGTGTGACAAACATTTATAAATAATGTAATCGTAGAAACATCATGTCCTTTGGCAGGGGATTGAAGTTTTGTCATAATTTGCCTCGATTTCTTATTAGAACTGCTGCATTATCATTCTTGTTTTCAACGGTACAACCTCTTTTTGACGTAGCTGAAAGTATAGCCACAGACAAATACACTATTTTTCTGCGGAGAAGTGAACTTGGTGAACCTGCAGCAACATTTGAAAGAAAAATTATAGTCTGCACGACTAAAATAGAACCAGAAGTAGAAAAGAAAATGGGCAGTATCGACAAGGCATTCAATGAAATATTCGCAGATAAAACCGGAACGCAAATAACTGTGGTACATGCACTTGCAGGTAGAATGACAAGGATATTAGGGATTAGTTCTGTTCCAGAACTGACAAAAGAAGAAGAGAAAATGTTGGAAGAGAAAATGATAAAAGTTCTGGACTCTTTAGGAATAGATAGATCGAAATGTATATCACTAGAACTAGATTATACGAGAGGCCCGAAAAGCTGGTCTCCACCTCCAGATTTAAAAGAAGATGATATACCATGCGAAGATTGTACCGATGATGACGGAGTGAATGCACATACAATGTTGCAACTAAACAGACTCAAAACCGGCTAGGATTTCAGTTGTATGATCATCTGTGTTAGGTTTTTCTATTATTTTCACTATTTTTCCTTTTTCATTAATCAAGAATGTTGTTCTGTTTATTCCTTCAAGCTGCTTACCTATGAACCAACGAGATGATATGACACCATATTGCTTACAGACTTTTTTGTCACTATCGCAAAGTATCGTGAATGGTAATTTATATTTCTCAGAGAATTTTTTATGACTCTGCTGATCATCCGCACTTATGCCTAGTACCATAATATTCTGATGAATAAGAGTAGCAAGACCATCTCGCAGAGAACATGCTTGTTTAGTACAACCTGGCGTATCATCCTTTGGATAAAAATAAAGTGCAACTTTATGACCTAGGTAATCGGAAAGCTTATGCTTTCTGCTATTACTGTCGCTTAGAAAGAAATCCGGTGCAATGTCTCCTATTTTTACCATGAATAGATTTCGCTTAGGAAGCTTTTTAACCATACTATCTGAAGAAGTGTTATGAACAAAGCATATATTTTATTGATTGTAGTCTTGTTAACTACTGGATTAGTTTTTTCCCAGGAAAGCAAGAGTGATGGTATAACCTGCCCAACTCCGGAAGCACTTAATAAAGAAGTTGTTTCTTGTAAAGAGAAAGGAATGGATTACGCATATTATTTTGATGGTAAATGTCAAAAGGTTTTATGCAAGGAAACTACTGTAACTACTACGGCTGGTACGTCTACAATATCAACTTCCACAACAACTGTAACTGCTTCTGATAACGCTTGTCCAACGTCAGAACAACTAGAAAAGGATATAGTTATATGTAAAGAAAAAGGTGGCGATTATAGCACTTATATGGATGGAAAATGCAAGCAAGTTTCTTGTAAAGAAAAAAATGTTTCTTGTCAGTCTGAACAAGAATTAAACGATTATATTGCTTATTGTAAAAAACTTAATCTTGAATATAAATATTACATAGATGGAAAATGCACTAGAGTAGCTTGTGAAAATTCATATAGCTGTCCTACAAAAACAGACTTAGAAGAACAAAGCAAGAAATGCAGCTCCGCTGGATTTGATAGCGAGTATACCTATGACAAAAATAATTGTGCATATGTAAATTGTAAAGAATCTAAAGTGACTCAATGTACTGATAAAAGTGAATTAGAAAAAGAAGCACTAAAATGTAAAGAAAATAATCTAGACTATCAGTATGTTAAGGACAGTAATGGCTGTGCACAGATAAAATGTGGAGAAACCGTAACCTGTCAAAACTCAAATGAACTAGAGAAGAATTTTGCTCTATGCAAAGAAAAAGGTGGAGAAGGGTACACTTATTTAGGCGATAATGGTTGCAAATTAGTAGGTTGTAAAGAAAAACAAGATGAAACCGTAACCTGCAAGAAAACCAAAGACAAAAATGGATGCGTACAAGTATATTGCAGTGATGGATATTCTTTCAATTCCTGCACACAAGACTTAGTGTGTAAAGAAACTAGAACAGAATGCAAAATAGTTAAAGAAGATGATGGTTGCTTACTTAAGGTATGTACCGATGGATACGAAGCAAAAAGCTGCCCAGATAAAACAGAAAAAGTTGAATGTAAAGTAGAAAAGAATGATAAGGGATGTGAAGTTAAAACTTGCAGTGATGGCTACGTAGCTGAATACTGCCCGAAAGAAGAAACACAATGTAAAACTTATACAGATGATAATGGATGCTCAGTGAAAGAATGTAGTGATGGCTATAAAGCCAAAGAATGTCCAGAAGGAAAGAAGGATAATGAAATAGAATGTAAAGTTTATACAGATGAAAAAGGTTGTGTGACTAAAGCATGTACAAACGGATTCGTATCTAATTCTTGTAATGAACAAAAAGTACAATGCAAAGTAACTACAGATGAAAATGGATGCGAAGTAAAAGACTGTGAAGATGGTTACCATGGGGTTAATTGCCCTAATAAGGAAAGTGTTGAATGTAAAGTAGTAAAGGACGATAATGGATGTTCGATAAAAACATGTACTGATGGTTATCAGGCTAAAGAATGCCCATCGACTCCAACAACTACCCCTACAACTGGACCAACAACACCTACTCCAACAGAATCTTCTGAAAATAGTGTGGGATTCTTAGAATCGATACTAAAAGTATTTGGAATAGGGAAGAAGTAAACTCCCTTTTTATTTTCTTTTATTTTTTACTGTAAACAGGACAAATTATAAGATTTGTCCTTTATTTAATCCCTATGTACAAACAAGCAATTGTAATTCGTAAAGATTTGAAAATGAGCAATGGAAAAATGTGCGGACAATGTTCTCACGCTTCTGTTACAGCTTATAAGCTAGTGGAAGGAAAAAATAATACTATCGCTAATTCTTGGTTTATTGAAGGGCAGAAGAAGATAGTTCTCAAAGTAAACAGTGAAGATGAATTGATGGACTATTTTAAACAATGCAAACAAGCCGGGATACCATGTGAACTTATTAGGGATGCTGGACATACGCAGTTAGAACCAGGAACAGTTACTTGTTTTGGTGCTGGACCTTGGGATGAACGGGAAATTAATAAGGTCCTTGGAAAGTTAAAACTATTGTAGAAGTGGCATCATGAACGTTTTAATTGTCCATTGCTGGGGCTGCGACTGTGAAAGCAACTGGTTTCCGTGGCTAAAAACGCAGCTTGAAGCTAGAGGGTCGAAGGTAGTCTGCCCTAACCTGCCTAATTCTGAGTTACCAAACTTAAATGAGTGGCTAGCTGAGATAAGAAAAACTGTATCGAGATTCAACAAAGATTGGATTTTAGTAGGTCATTCTCTTGGCTGCCCTACAATCCTTAGATTGCTCGAAACTTTCGATAAGGAAGAAAAAATAAATGCAGTAATACTTGTTTCTGGATTTGCCAGAGATGTAGGATATAATGAAATGAAAAGTTTTATCGATAGTAGTTTCGATTGGGAAAAAATTAAGAAAACAGCTAAACAATTCATAGTCGTACATTCCCGAGACGATGAATTGATAAGATTTGAAGAGGGCGAATATTTAGCTAAACAATTACATGCAAAATTCATAGTTGAGCAAGGACTAGGGCATATCAGGGGAGAACCTTACGGAAGATATGAAAGAGTTTTAGAAATAATTTTGAGCTTAACTAAATAGTGATCATCTATGTAGAAATTATTACCTAACAGAAGGTGGAGCACGAGCCAATCCCTCTTTGAGAGGTTCGTCTAGTTGTTCAACTACTGGTGCTTTAGTTCCTGGTAATTGTTCAAACTCCATATTAAAACCGCATTCATCGCAAACTGCACGTAATTGATCTTCTGTACAACCTAACTGAGTTAACACATCAGAAAGATTTTGTGGCTCACCTGAAAATGCAGTAAGAATTGCAGTTTCCTTTGCATCCTTTACAAGTTTTTGAGTATCTATGCCTAATCCAGTAATTCTAGCTTCAAGAGCAATTACATCCAGGTCGTTTAACGGAGCAACTTGTTCTGCTAACCTGGTAGCAGTCCATTGCCCCTGTTCGAAAATATTTAACGAAGCAAGAGATGTTTCTACATGCGTTTTATCCCAGTGTTTTGCGTTTACTGGAAGTCCAGTATCTAGATTTAATTGCACTATTGTTTCAGTCACTAAAGGCGTATGGCTTGGAACTAAATATCCCACACCTGAAGGTAACGAGCTAGGATTAATAGAAGTGGATGGTACCGAAGTTACTGTTCGCTCCGTAACTAACGGAAGACCTTTAACTGGAGCACGAGGAGCAGGCCTATTAGCAGTTGTTTTACCTGATGTTTGACCTTTGTCTAAAGCTAATCCAACATATAATTGTGGATTTCCCATTTCAGTTTTTTTGAAGTAATCGTTAAGTTCACTTAGTGCTGCCCTCAATGTGTTAGAAGCATCGCTTAAATTTCTGGAATTTCCAATGACAAACAAAACTCGTTCCTTCTTTAGAAATTCGTAAAGATCTCTCGGAGAAAGTGCATATAATTGAGCCGCACTAGCTGCCAGTTTTTCCGTAGTAACTCCTGCTTTTCCTAGCATATGCACCAGCATTGCATTATAGTTAGATTTATCTCCGAAGAAATTGAAACTTTCAACTGCTTTGGCAAAATCTTTTTTAGTCCACATACTTGCATCTTTAGGATAGACATGTGGAACTGGAATAGGTGCTGGTTTAACTGGAACTGGTACAACTGCTGGTTTTGAAGATTGCGTTACAGCTCTTGGGGCTGGACTAGAAAGACTAGGTGCCATACTGGCAACGGGTAACTGAGGACCCGAAACTCTGGAAACTGATTGACTACTCTGAATTAAATTGACAAGTTTTTTCCTTGCTTCTTTTTCCAAGGTAAATAAATCTCCAACTGTCAGTGGTTTTCTGCCATCTTCTTTTGGCAGCAACTCAAGAACTTCATTAAAATTTCTGTATTTCTCTTTTGCATAGCGTAGCGTAAGTATTTCATAATATCTTAAATTTGCTGTTTTCAGTGATTCTAACTTTCCTTGTTCATCCAGACGGAGTATTACATCTCTTATTAGCAAAGCATCTGCGTGATTTGTAAATTCGAGTGAAAGTAAACGAATGTCTTCATCAAGAAGAGTTGATTGCACCTGGGTTAAAGCAGGTGATGATAAAATTGTTGTTGGAGATGCAGTTACTGATGAACTCTCTAATGGTGCTTCTGCTTGTTCTTTTGCAACTACAACGAATTTAGCCAATTCTGCGAGTCGCTTCCTTGCCGCTCGTTCATAACCATATATTATTTGTAGCTCAAGTGGTTTTTCTCCTTTTGCTTGTTTTTCATTTAATATGTAGAGTATTGCTGTTGCACTTTTAGGTTTTCCACCATCGATCGCATACCATAATGATAGTACTTCATAAAATATAGGATTTCCTTCTCTTAATTTTTCTAATAAACCGTGTTCTTTGAGTTTCAAAATCATAAGTTTTCTCAGTCTAACAGATTCGTCGCTTTTATTATTTGAAGCCAAAACAGTTAGTTCTTCAACAGTAAGCAATGGTTGAGCTGGTGTAACATCTTGCGGTTTCGAAACTTGCATTCCATGTTCGGTGCCCAAAACTCCAGACTCTGAACCAAAAACTCTAGACGCAGTACTCAAAACTGGAGACACAAAACTGGGAACTGTGGTTGCTGGACTTCTTGCTGGTGCAGGTGATAGTTCAGGAACAACATTTTCTCCTTGTTGAACTGGAGAACCAGATATTTGATCAATTATGTCAACTATCGCTCTTCTTTCAATGGAAGATACGGTGGTTTGAACAGGTGAATTTTCATAAAGCCCTAATCGGACAAGCTCAGCTCCAACATTTTTTTGAGCGATTATTACTTCATTCAGATAACGTAGTTGTAAAATTGCATAGGCAACAGTATTTGATTTTAGGAAATTTAATTTTCCTTCCCTCTCTAACCGGAGAAGAACAATTCTTTTCTTTATGAAGTTTTCGTCACTAAGCCTCGAATCGGAAAGAACATCAACCAGCTCTTTAACCGGCATAGCAGGAACTGAAGCTGAATATTGCACATGCGCACGAATTAGAGTTAATACGTTTTTTAATCTTTGATTTAGTGTACTAGCAATTTGTATTTCCCTGCCTGCCTGAGCAAGTGTTTTCCTGCATTCCTCATTAGTCAATAATCTATCCCCCATGTAAGCCATACTTAACATGTCAAAAGAATCAGAATAGTTTCTTTCTACGAAATCTAATTTTCCATCTACTTTTAGCTTTAGCAGTGTATCGCGTAATTTTTGTCTGTTTTCTTTACTTCTCATATCTGCTGAAAAAATTGAAAGTTGATTATCTATTGCATGCGTAGCTAATGTTGGTTCATAAACTGCTGGTTCAACTGCTGCTGGGACTTGAACGTCATCTTTTACCTGTTGAGGCTTAACTGTTGGTGCTACCGCTACACCCATTGGAGAAGATGATAATGAATCTGTAATTAATTCGAATGCTCTGAGCTCACTAGACCTTATAGTAGTTGAAGTTATTTTGTCTCCTTCTGCCCTTGTTTCATTAAATTTTTCAGAACTTCTAGTCCAGGTTAAAGTCCTGTCTCCTAAAAACCTTATACTTAAAATTTCATAAAGAGCAGGATGTTTTTGTTTAAGGAATGCTAATTTGCCATCTCTATTAAGTTTTAGTAATGCTGACTGAAGTCTAGAAATATTTTCAACATTCCTCTTGTCAGCAGAAACTAGAACTAAGAAATCATCTTTTGTTATTCCTCTTGATTCCGTTGATGTTACTGATCCAGGTTGCGTTAGAGGAGTAACTATTACTTCAGAAACTTGCGGAGTTTGAACTGTAACAGGTGGAATTCTAACAGAACCAGACACAGCAGGAGCAATTACATCTTGATTCGTGACTCTAATGCCACTGTCAGCACGCTCATGCCCAGAATCCTGGATAGTACTCGCTAATCTGGCACGCTGAAAATCCCTTAATTTCCCTAATCCACGATTTTCAGTAGTAAAAACTGTTCCGGTATTTATTGGATTTGGTTTTCCTTCAAGTTTAGCAAGTTCTTCTCCAACAATGCGTAATGGAGTTATTGGATCTGTGGAATTTTTCGGATAACGAAGAGTAAGTACTCTGAATGCGCGAAGATCAGCTTGTCTTAATTTTTCAAGTCTTCCGTCTCGTTCTGCTGCTAATAATAAGTCTCTGATTTCAGATTGAGAAATGCTAACTGATGAAGATGGTGAAGATACTGAAGATGCTTGCGATGGTTGTGCTAGAACAGGAGATTGAGAACTCGCAACTAGTCCCGATTGTTTGGGCGCATTGTCACTTATGACAATTGCGTCGAGAGATTTATCCGCAGGACGAACAGACTGTGGAACTACTGCAGAAACAACTGCTGGAACTGGACTGACTCGAAACTCAGAACCCAGAACTGAAGATGGTGAAATCGGAGCAGAAGACTGAAGACTCTGAACTGGAGAAGCTTGTACTGATGGAACTCTAGATGAAACTCGTACTTCTACATTCGGTTCTCCTAATTCACTTTCTAATTCATCACCATATTCTGCAATTTCAACATCATCAAAACCTTTTCCAAGATACTGTGATTTTACACTTGCAAAACTCCCTAAACCAAGTTCTGTACACTCTGATGCCAATTCTGATCCATGCTCTAAACCTAACTCTTTTGCTGCTTGCTCAACGGTACTTGAACCACATAGAGCATTGATATATTGTTGCTTTCTTGCACCTTTAACCAAATCCTGGAATGATTCGTCACCTATACCGGATTCCCGCATGTATGGAAGAAGCCCTTCTTCACTTAACCCATACTCTTCTGCTGCTCTTGCTACGATCGCTTCTATAGAATTTCCGTTACTAAATTCAACAACATTTGATAACGCTTTGATTAGGTCACGCTTATCCCAATCTGTAAACTTTACTGGCAAACCATCTTGTACTCTCGCCTCTTCTGGAGTTAATTCTGGTTCCGATTCTTCAACATCCACTGGGTCTAATACAGTAAATTCTGCCACTGCACTCTGTCTCCCAGGAGTAACATTTTCAGGTAATTCAGATGACATTATTTCGGAATCATCAAATTTAGCATCTAATTCAATTTCAAGTTCATGACAAAAATTAACCACTAATCTGTGCGAGTCGGAATTTTGCTCGAGTCCAAGTTTTAATAGCAAGTCCAGCATAGTATCTGAATCTTTCTGTGCATTGGAAAGCAAAGCACTAGCATGAGTTTTGGCAAGAACATCTACATCGATACCGAATGCATCAACTTTCTTTTTAAGTGAATCATACCCTATGCCGTATGTTTCAAGAACCCCGTAAAAAATACCTTGTCTCCCTGCATTTAAGAATGGATTTATACTCTTTAGTGCCTTGATTACATCGTCTTTAGTCCATTTTGAAAAATCAGCTGGAAGACCAGCGGCTTCCCTAATTTCAACTGATGAATCTACACGATGAGATGCTCTTTGTGATGGTGGAGACTGAGAAACAGGAACAAACGCACGCGAAACCGATGGCTCTTCAGTTAGACCTTCTGGTGAGAATATAACATCTGACCCAAGTTTAGCTGAAACTACATAACTGAGTGTTCCTTTTGTTATTTGTGGTGTTTTAGTTGATGCCGCAACTGCTGCTGCACACTCTACGATATTCTTCAGTTCCCTGATGTTACCGGGCAATGGGAGCTCGAATAACTTAGTCCACAATTCTGGCACTGTGGTAACCTGCGTTCCCTCACGCTCATTAAAACGAGCAAGGAAATAATCTGCGAGCTGAGGTATATCATATTTCCTGTTTGCAAGCCTTGGAATCTCTATCGGATATCCACAAATTCTATAGTAAAGATCATCTCTAAGTTTCCCTTGGGATACAAGCAGTCTTGGATCTCTATTAACTGCGGCAATTATTCTCACATCAACCTGATATGAACGGTTTGCACCTATGGGATGAACTTCCCCGCTTTCCAATGCACGTAATAATTTAACCTGCATGTGAATTGGCATAGAATGTAGTTCATCTAAAAAAATAGTACCGCCATTGGCATTCTGAAAATGACCTTTTTTATCTGCAACTGCACCGGTAAAAGAACCTTTAGTATAACCAAAAAGTTCACTTTCCAAAAGTGTTTCTGGAAATGCTGCACAATTAACTGGAATAAAAGGCATTGACGCACGGTTACTAAGAATATGCAATGTAGTGGCAACGAGATCTTTACCTACTCCGGTTTCACCTACTATCAATACCGGCATAAATCTAGGAGCCGCTATGCGCACATCATCCCTAATCTGATTCATGGCATCGCTTTGACCAACCATGAGACTAAGTACTTCTTCTGGAGATGGTTTTGATCCTCCTTTTTGCAACCTATTGATCAACGCATAAAGTGGGTGTATGACCGCACCATGATTACCATTAATTTTAGCAGGAGTAGTTTCTATAAGCATTGAGTGACCTCAGTTATGACAATTAATGATAACAAGGGTTTATAAGTTTATTTTTGTGAACAAAAATGTAGCCTTTGAAATTATTTATTCAATTTTATCCCAAACTCGTTTGCAATCACTGTACCACCACCAGTTATTGCACCGATGCAGAGAGGACAGATTGCCTGAGTGGATACTATTTCTCCCAGACCACCTAAAATTAGCATAACACCTGCAACAATATTAGTCTTGTTCAGCATTTCATTCACTTTAACTCGGTTTTGTTTGTTCGTTTTCATTTATTCAGTTTTCTTCTCTAATTTTTTGCTAAACTCTTTCCTTGAATAAATATTAACTAATGGAAATATGTAGAATGGCAGTACGGTGCCAGAAATCAAACCAGTGATAAGACGAATTAAATTAGTACTTTCATATAATCCGATAACTGGTAGAGAAATACCAAAATTAGAAATAAGTTGAGTAGTGCCATCTATACCTAAAGGAATTAATGCAAGCACAAGCCAGATAGATGGCGGAACTTCTTTACTATCTATTTTTTTTGTTTTATAGCAATATAATCCTCCAAGTAGCATTGCAAGATAAATACCGATATCTCTTGAACAAATTGGAAATTTAAATCCTTCATTGCCTTTTCCATCAACCGCTTTTATGATTTTATTATCTCCTTCTATGTATTGACCATTTTGTTTCGTGC
>JAUSHJ010000072.1 GCA_030648615.1 Microcaldota archaeon
AAAAAGAGAAAGCTTTTTATTGATTTTTCTAATAAGTAGTAACTATGAGCCTAGAAGACCTTGATTTATTAGACAGAAAAATTCTTTCGGAACTGGATAGGGACGCACGGATCAGTTACAGTGCGTTAGGTAAGAAACTACGTACGGCAAAGGAGACTGTAAAATATAGGATTCAGCAACTAGAAAAGCGCGGCATCATAAAAGGATATTACACCGTGCTAAATCTTTCCAAATTAGGTCAGACCTTACATAGAGTTTACCTTAGATTGCAAAATACTAATCCAAAAACAGAAGCCGATATAATTTTATATCTCTCCAAATCCAAGAACGTCTCAGTGATTTATCATATCAATGGTTCATTTCATCTAGCATTGGGTGTTTGGGCTAGTGATATCTGGGAATACGAAACATTTTGGCAGGAGTTCAAAGAGCAATTCGGAGAACATATTTCGGATTGTCATGCATCTATCATTAGCGAGTATCTGGAGTTTTCCCGCAGTTATCTTTCTCCAATCAAAAATACTGAAAAGGAGATATTTTCCACAGTGATAAAAAACAAAGAGGAAGAATTAGATAATACAGATGTCAAACTTCTGTCTTTCATCTCCAACAATGCCAGGGCATCATTAGTTGAAATAGCAGAAAAACTAAGTATAAGTGTAGTCACTGCACGGTATCATCTGAAAAATCTAATTAAGAGAAAAATAATCGTTGGTTTCCGATCTATTATTAATCTCAATTCTCTTGGAATGGAATACTACAAAGTTGACTTATGGCTCACAAAATTCGATAAAACTAAAGAAATAATTCAGCACATCGTTTCGCATCAGAATGTTACTTATACTGAAACTACTCTGGTGACTAGCGATTTTGAGTTTGACATCGAAGTAGAAAGTTTCGATAAATTTATTTCTATTATGGATTTCTTTCGTGTAAAATTTCCAGACGATATAAAAGATTACAAATATTACTCACTGGTGAAGAATTACAAGACGAGTTACGTTCCTACCTTATGACTAATTTAATTGTTAAACTAGTAGCATTTCCGTCTAAATTCAGTCATTTTTAGACTTTTTTGCTACTAGTTTTGTTCTTCGCCATCTTTATTAACTTTTTCTGCGTTTAATTTTTATGGGAAGATTAAATCCAGTAAACATAATTGATGGGCACAAGGTTCTGGCAGATATACTTGCTTTCGGAATCTCAGATGTAGATGCAAAGGTAATTCTGGATTCGATAATTTACAAAACATCTACTTCCTGGGTCAATAATGATTCAGTAGATAATACACGACTCGCTGCTCTGAATCAATACATTACTAACAATAACTTCGGAATTATGGTTTTGATTTCTCCTGTTTCATCAAGGAGCAAGTTTATTTGGGATATTAAAGTAAGAAAGTAGACTACTTTATCTTTTCAATGATTTTTTCAAAAACATCCTTAAACTCAGTCTTATGAAGTGGTGTTCCATTTTTCAAGTAATCAATTATTTTTCTATCAAGTGGCAACGAACCGAGGAAACTAACGTTCATTTCTTTTGCTAATTTTTCTCCTCCACCTTCTCCAAAAATATTACCAGACATATTTTCGACTATACCAAGAACCGGAAATTTAAGTCTTTGTGCAAACAAAATACTTTTCTTTGCATCAAGCAATGCCATGTCGTCACTCGTGGTTACTATTATGAACGCAGTAGGTTTCAGATGCTGTGCAATTGTCAACGGCGCATCGCTTGTTCCGGGTGGCAAATCTGCAACTAAACAATCAACATTCCAATTTACATCAGAAAGGAATTGCTCTATAGCTCTAGAGATTAACGGACCTCGCCACAAAATCGCACCTTCTGTTATTGCTCCCATCGAAGCTATTTGTAAATTGTTTTTACGAATTGGCAGCAGTTTTCCTTCGCTTATTTGCATTTTGTCTGTTATTCCAAGTGCAGCCATTACATTTGGGCAGTCTATGTCAGCATCTAATAATCCAGTTTTGAACTTTTCGCTCAGAGCATAAGCTAAATTAATCGCAAAAGTAGTTTTTCCAACTCCACCCTTACCACTCCAGACAGCAATCCTATATTTCATTTTGGCAATACTATTGCTCATTTCATTTTTCTGTCGTATTTGGTTTTGCATTCTTTCTCTTAGTTCTTCGGAAGTAGCTTCTCTTGGTTCTGGGTATTCTGTCATGATTAGTTTTAATCCATTTACCCTTATATACTTTTTGTAACATTATATTTTATATGTCAGTAATGGTTTCAGCACAGCCACATAAGAATGGCAAACATAGAGATTTCACGATTATCGGAGATAGTCCTAGAATAAAAACATTGAAGGAGACCATCGCTCGTGTTGCGCCTACGGATGTCAGTGTTCTAATTACGGGTGAGCGAGGTACTGGGAAAGAACATGTTGCAAGAACACTTCATGCAATGAGCGAAAGGGAAGTTTTTGTGCCATTGAATTGCAGTGCAATTCCAGAAGGACTTGTGGAAGATGCACTTTTTGGGCATGTTAAGGGTTCATTTACTGGTGCACTTACAACCAGACCAGGAAAATTTCAATTGGCCAACGACGGTACAATATTTCTAGATGAAATTGGAGACATGCCAATAACAACACAGCCAAAAGTGCTTCGCGTACTTGAATTAGGAGAATTCGAGCAGGTGGGCGGGCTAGAATCACTATATGCTCACGCTAGGGTGATATGTGCAACAAATAAGGACCTCCTGGAGGAAATTCGTACAGGAAGGTTTAGGAAAGATCTTTATGATCGTTTGGAAACTGTAAAAATAGAAGTACCTCCATTAAGGGAGCATTTGGAGGATGTTCCGCTTTTAGTTGCTGCATTTTTAGAAAGCTTCAATAAACGTAATGGTGGAAACGTTTTGATCGATCCTGGCGCAATCAATCTTGTAATAAAGATTGCAGAACGCATTCATGGAAATGTTCGTGGATTAAGATCGCTCATTGAGAATGCAGCTATTTTTTCAGATGATAATTCGATAACTCCAGATAATTCGACCATTAAGGCCTACCTGCAGCGTATAGAACTTCAGAGGTTTGAGGTACCACACACAGAGCTCAACATGCCTATTGGCACATTATTTCATGTACTAAAAACTCGTTCTTCTAATGAGTTGAGGCAACCAGATACTGTGGAGGGCCGACAGGGTTTTTTAACTGAGCTCGCCCTTCGCCTGGATGCTAATTTGGAAGACTTACAATTGTTCTTGATAGCAAATAATTTCACGGTTTCCGATCTGATAAAACAAAGGACAATCTGTCTAATAAATAATCTTCTAGCATTCAAAACACCTAGAAAGATTATTGCAAGGGAGATAGGTGTAAATCCCGCCCATCTCCGGTCTGTTTTTGCAGCGTTAGGCATAAACGCGGAATAAGCTAATATTTAAATTACTTTCACCACTTAACTAGTTTAATGGCTGTTGGCATAGAAACTACTTTAACTAATATTTCAACTCTCCTAGAAACAATTGCACCAACTTTATCCATAATTCTTATTATTTTATCTGGTATCGTATACGGTCTAGCACAGTCTCAACCACCGGAAGTACGAGGAAAATGGCAGAATACTGCTATAAGTATTTTCGTTGGTGGAGTAATCGTAGCTGCAATTGCCGGAGCCGCTACTCTTATTAGTAGTGAAGCAGGCAAGTCTCTACAATAGTGATTTTATCCTAAATGTGTAAATTAACGCACCGTCTAATTTTCTAAAGAGCTGACCATTTCAATAATTCACGCGTTTACCTATTTAATCACATTTAAAAATCGATATGGACAAATTAATTTTCAACGTGATTAACTATGGCTCTATCTAAACTTAAACCAAAAAGAGAACTTACCGGAATTCCACTCAATGTTTTCAAGGGCTCTGCAAGACACTATGAACTGGACGGAGATATTCAATTTATAGTGCCTTCTAGATCACCATTTACGTTACTCATGCAGACAAAAAAACGGGAAAGACTTGCCAAGCAATTAGAGATAGAACATTGCTACGCTCAACGAGAAGCTCAACTAAATCTAGCATCTTTAGAATCAACTAATCAAACAGTGGCATCGAATCAAAAACCAGAAAAATTAACAGAACCTTCTGGCAACACTTCGGTTAATATGGCAGATGCTCTTGCAGCTATAACTAGGAAAGAAACTACTGCCCATGCGCGTTCAGAAGATGAGTCATCTTTCCAAGATAGCCAGTCACCACGCAAAACTAAGCCGAGAGTCATAATCCGAGAAACCGAATCCGTAGCTCGTGATCAGGTTTATGCTGCTATTGATAATATTTGCCATCTCATGATGACTAGAGTAAAAACACTGGATTTACTTACTAAAGCTCATGCTTTTGATTTACTGGAGCTTGCCAATGATTACCTATCTGTTGTTTGCTCACCTGAAAAGGAACGTGACCATAATCAAATTGCATATTCTCTTGTGATACATGCCACTGCACTAATCTTGGGGGTACCAGATACTAACGAAATTTCAGGGTCAGTTCTTTCAGTTAAGGATTTCCAAAGGAAGAGACGCGTTGCAAGATTGTGTTCTACTTACTTCGATAAAATAAGTAGTTATGGTACGTTAAAAATTCTTCTCAGATCAGAATCAAAAACTGCAAGAAAAGAATATTTGAAAACCCGGTTAGCAGAAGCAACCGACAGAACAAAAAGAACTGTTGAAGTTCAAACTTCTAGGAAAATAAAATATCCTCTTGCCAGAGAACTTCATGAAATTAGACAAGAGCTTCGTTCTGTTGCAAGAAGACTTCATAATGAAGCTCAAGCGATGTTCAGGGAATGGAAAAATTTATCAACAATGTCTGAAAGTACTACTATCTCTGCTATCATTGCTGCAATGAGACTACAAAATAGTAGTACTGACTCTAATGACCTAAGAAATGCAGCTCTGGGAGTTAGGGATGCCTGTTATAATACAGTCCAGTTCTTAACTGGAGAATCATTTTCAATAGCCATAAGAGAACTGTCTGAGAATGCTAAAACCAATCCATCCAGTAAAGCTCGCCAAAAAAGTTATATTCATTCAGCCCATGCCCTGGCCAACATAGCCAGATATTCTCAAACGTTTATGGAGCTGTACAATTCCTGCGGTAGGTTATGTGCCAGGATAGATGGACTTGTAGAAGCTGAGCAAAAAAGAAAAATAGAACAACCTATTTCAGAAGTTCCAGCAACGTATCAGCGTTATCAGAATGGTTATCAACCAAAACATGGGGCATTGGACGAATCAAAATTATCGCAGCCAGAAAGAACAGTAAAAAAATCACATGCTATCACAAATCATGTTGGTGTAAGACCTAAAGTTAGTGATAATCCACCTGAAGTTCATCAATTAAGAGGGGAATCATTATTCATTTCAACAGTTCCTACAAATCCACAACTTGGGTCTATGTTTGGTTTTGCCTATAATATACGGAGAAGATAAAAAAGTTTCCGAAAAATCAGACACTTTTAGCCAATTGTTTCCGAAATAACGGAAACTTTTTAAATAGTAAGGTCAATAACTAGTTATGGCAGAACTGGAAATAATAAAAATAAAAGAAATTTCGTTCACTCTTGCAAAGAGCGTCGAGTCATTAAGCTATCGTTCCTTTTTTTCATTAGTTAAATTAGGCGAACCAAGAATAAAAGTACTGCGTGGTTTTCGTGGGGTGGGTAAAACCACTGTTCTGCTTCAACTCATGTCTAAACTACAAAATGCGATATATCTTTCTATGGATCATCCTTACATTGAAGGATTTAACATATATCAACTCGGAAAAGAACTCATAAAAAATGGTTATAAGACTTTGTTGATCGACGAAATACATTATTATAAAAACTGGGAAAAAGATACCAAGGCATTATATGATGAATTTCCAGAAGTTAACTTAATTCTTTCAGGCAGTGTTCCACTGGCATTTGAACCAGAACGTAGATATGAAATTATAGACGCAGATCCAATGTCATTTGCAGAATTTGCAAAATTAAAAGGGCAATCTTTCGGGTATGTATATGAAGGCTGGAAGACTATAGACGAATGTCTCAAAATAATTGCTTCGAATTCATGGATATACGAATACTTCAATAATTATTTGAATGATGGCGGGGCCTTTCCAATCTCATTTTCTTATAAAGAAAAGACTCTAAGTTCTTTGTATAGCAGCATAAGGAAATCTATAAGAGAAGACGCGCCATTCTTTTCTAATGTTGATGGAGAAGATGTCCGTGCAATGGAAAAATTATTGATGCTTTTGGCTACTTCCACTCTTGGAGAATTTAGTATAAACAGCATTGCTAAGACTCTTGAGATAACAAAATACAAAGGGTATTCACTGGTTTCTTTATTGGAAGATATGAAGATCTTAAGAATGGTAAGACCTTATGGTAGAGGTCCAAAGCTTGTTCGTGGAGATCCCAAACTCATGTTTTATCATCCAAACCTTCGTTCTGCAGTTTGCCATGTTCTTGGAATAACTCCTAATATTGGTGCATTACGTGAAGAGCTTGCTGTCTTTTCATTTATCGGGCGCGGTTGGAATGTTTATACTATTAAAGGCAGGAAAAAAAATCCAGACTATCTTATAGAGAAAGGAAAAGAGCGGTTTGTTATAGAAGTTGGCGGAGAAAACAAAGGAAAGTCTCAGCTTGAAGGTTTTAAGGAGAGCTTGGTTATTACAGAAAAACAGCTTATCATACTCTCTTTGTTCTGATATTTCCGAAAAATCAGACACTTTTAGCCAATTGTTTCCGAAATAACGGAAACAATCAATTGATGCAAATTTCAGATCTGTCAATCACTAATATTCAATAGTAACATCGCCTTTCTTTATTTTACATTGGCACATTAGCCTTTGTTTAGGATCAGAGGAAAATGCCTGCAATCCCATTTCTTCAATGTCATTAGGTTTTTCCAAATTCTCTGCTCCTTCTAATACCTTGACCATGCAAGAACCGCAGGTAGCAGATTTACAAGCAAATAATACTGAAGATTTTCCATCTAAACATTCTAACTGTGAACCATCTGGTACTTCTACTATCTGTCCGTCGTTTTTTACATGAACTTTTGCTATAAAATCACCTTATAACTTCAATTTTAAATGAATCAGTATCTCATGTTCAGTTGAGATAATTATCTAGTATTTTTAACGATTAATTATTTCTATCTGATCTCCTTTCGGTCTGATTTTTGCATTGGTAGCTAATCCTTCAACTTGTTTAAGTGCTGAATCTTTCAGTGTATTATATTCTTTAGATACTGGAGCGTCTTTTATTGCTTTTGCTATCTCCTGGAGGCTTTTTTTATCAAGTGTATCCAATGCAGCATATAATATTCCTCTTTGAGTTGCTGAAACACCTGTTAATTTATATTTTCCATTAAATGTATTTTTCTCACCATCTATTCTTACTTCCCAACCACCTGGTGTTTCAGGGACAATTAAAATCATTGGTTTAGAATTATCTGTCATCATATCACCTATATAATTTCTATATACATAAATTTATAATTCAATTATTAGTGCCCCTCTATTTTTTTCCCGGAAGCATCTCTCTGCACTTTACCAAACTCTGCAAAGCTTAAAGCTTTATTTCCTGTGAAAATAGGTCCATCACTACAACAAAGTTTTCCATCGACTGCACAAGCACCACAGATGTTTATTCCACACTTCATATATCTTTCAACGCTTACTTGGCAGGGGACGTTTTTCTCTTTACAATATAATGCTAAATAATACATCATCATTTCTGGTCCACAGGAGTAAGCTTCATCGAACTTTTTACCCTGTGAAATTAGGTGTTTCACTCCTTCAACAGCGTTTCCTTTAAAACCTTCTGAACCATCATCTGTAGTTATCAATACTTCACAACCGAGTTCTTTGAAATTATTTTCATAAATAATATCATCAGCTTTTCTTGCGGCAATAATTACTGTGCTCTTAATTCCAATTTTTTTTGCTTCCTTTGCAAGAAAATATAATGGAACGACGCCGTAGCCACCACCCACTAGTAAAATTGTTCCGAGTCCAGAGTTTTGAGTTTCGTTAATTTCGTGTTTCGTGGTTTCAGCCTTCGGTTTAGGTAATTTAAAACTAGTTCCCAAAGGTCCGCGGAAACTTAAAACATTTCCTTCTTTCAATTCGTGTATTGCATTACTGAATTTGCCGATGTTGGCAATCGATAATCTAATCGGGTTAGTTCCGCCAAGGCTCATAGGCCTCTCACCGACATTCGGTACCCAGACCATAATATACTGACCTGGTTTGGCTTTAATTTTAGAATCTATTTCAAAAGTTTTTACTCTATAATTTTCCTTCTTGACTGAAAGCACTTTACAGGTTTGCATCTCAAATGTTGGTTTTCCAGGGTCGAGTTCCATATTATCACTTTAATTTTTATGTGCAGCACCAATTATATCTTTCACATAGGGGTAGTTGTGTTCAGTTAACCATTTTTCCATTTCTTTAGTTATTTTAGAAAATACATCTGTTCCTCTATAATAAGCAGCAGTTCCTATTGCAATCGTACTTGCACCTGCCATCATATACTCGATTGCATCGGTACCGTAGGTTATGCCACCACAACCAATTATTGGAATTTTAACTGATTTATAAACGTCATATACGCATCGTATTGCAATGGGTTTCATAGCAGGTCCACTCAGTCCGCCCATACCGAAACCAAGTACTTTAGCCTTTCGTTCAATATCTATTTTCATTCCAGGCCCTATAGTATTTCCAATATCTATAGCATTAGCTCCGCCGCGTTCAATCGCCTTTGCAACTTCAACTTCTCCAGGGATGCCTGGGGATATTTTCATTATAAGCGGGATAGGTAATTTTGCCTTAAGTGCCCTAGCAACTTTTTCAGCAATTTCCGGTGTTTGCTGTCCAGCCATCAATCCATATTCGGGAGTGTGCGGGCAGGACAAAACTGCTTCTATTGCACCGCATTTTAGTTTTCCCTCTTTTAATTTAGCAGCTATCTTGTCTGCAAGTATGCTATACTCATCAACATTTTTTGCAGTAATGCTGATTATCAAATGCTCCTTCCTTTTCCAACCTGAGAATTCTTCCAGTCCACTGTCTATTCCAGGGTTAGCATAACCTACTGCATTAAGAAATCCGGAATCAGTTTGTACCATTATTGGGGTCTCATGTCCTTTTCTTACTTCTAAAGTTAATGATTTAGTGATTACTGCTCCTGCGCCTCTTTTACAAACTTCTTCTAAATTTCCTTTAGTTACTCCTTGGACTCCACTGGCAAGGATAGTTGGATTTTTCATTTTTAATCCCAAGAACTCGGTTTCTATGCTGGACATTTAGATCGTTTATACTAAACAAGAAAGAAAATAAAAATCAATCGGAATTATCTTCTTTTCTTTTTCGTGTCAGCTATTTTTCCATGGGTTGCTATTCCAACGAATTCCAATTGAAACTCTGCATTCCCATCTCGATATATCATTTCTCTATTACCCTGTTTTATACTTCCTTCTTCCAATCCATTTCCAACTACATAATCTAGCTTCATTTCTCTCTCTACGCTATCTCCTCGTTGTACTGTTAATAAATCATCAGCAATAAGCATCGGACAGACATCATGTATTGCGAGAGTTATTGAGATATTTCCAACGGTTACTCTATGGGGGACAAATTCTTCAATTAAAATTTCGCATCTAGATATTACTCCATTATGGGTAGCATGCATTCTAATCCTCGGAATCCCTCTGTTTCTTTCCAATTGACTGTTGGTAACTCCATAGAATTTTAAGAAACCAGCGAACTCCAATTTATAATCTTCCCCATTTGCGAATATCTGAACCAGTTCTCCTGAATGCAAAATTATTCTTTTTGAATCGTCTTTTTCTATTTTTACTCTAAGTTCTACTTTCTCATCCATGACCTTTACTATTCTTAGAGAAAATTTTTTTTCTTCACCATGTATGTTATGCGTTTCTCCTTCTCTTGCGATAAATCTTAGTTCTTCCAAATATGGTGTTCCAAGAGTTTTTGCTGATCTGATAAAAGCTAGACGTTGCCCATGGCTTCGCTTAGATTTAATTTCTTGTCTTAGTGCCGGGCATGCTACTATTATCACTCTTCCTGTCATTATTTATATAACAACGTGTCAGTGTTTTAAATCTACGGTAACATAGTTAATTGCATGAGGAAGTTAGCTAAATCTAATGTTGCTGTTACATCTAGTGAAAACCAGCCATCTACTTTTAGGAGAAAGGTTTTTGGAAGATGGTTTGGCAGATCAAATTCAATAGAAGAGTCAGGGGAAAAGCCAGAGAAAGCAAAAAAAGTTGAAAGATTCGAAAAACTACTGACACAACTAACAACACCAGAAGCAAAAGAAGCTCTAACCCTAGTTAGGGAAAATACGGATTATTACAAAATCATTAATTATCTACTTTCTCTATCAGAAGATAATATTCAGACGCGTTTACAAAAATTTCGCACTTATCTTAAGATAGTATTTCCATATATTATTTTTGGTGAAGTTGTTGTTGTGTTGGCACTTCTATCACCAGCTATTAAATCGTCAGGTGCAACTCTAGCTGGTCTTTCTATAGGTTTGGTTGGAAGTTATGCTGATTTGGCATCTACTAAAAGAGCACTAGATACTGTTGATTATATTGTTAAGCAAACTCCTTTGCTTAGTTCGTTTCAATCGTTGCCATCAGAGTTTAGTAATCTCCTGAGTGCTGTGAAAATGGAATCTGGGGAAGCCAACATATTAGCTAGAAAATATGTTAAATCACTCCCAAACAAAAGCTATATTTCTTTGTTAAATCCAGCTGCATTACAGGTAGCTGTAGTAGCAACCGTGGCAACCACAGTCGCTTTAGCTATTGTAGCCACACTCGCCTATTTGCAGATTCCCCTGCCGTTTCCTCCTAGTTCGTATGTTAGTTTTATGGTTGCTAGTATTGTTCTGGCACTTGGAACTAGTCGTTTGGCAGTTACGTTCCATAATTTACGCGCAGTTAAAATTACTGGTGAAGAAGCAGTGGAAAAACTCGATGATGAACTCCAAGGTATCAATGCTCATTTAGCCAGATTGGCAAGAGATAAAGAAAGAGGTCAAGTAGATGAAATTAGTACGAGCTAAACACGAACCTTCGGCTCCGCAAATTACACGTAGGGCATTCTTCCGAACCTTTTTCAGAACAACACTATTAACTAGCACTGCCTTAATTGCCACCAGTGACTCTACATTTCCACAATCTAAACTGAAGTCAGAAATTTCTGGAGAAGTTGGGGTTCCTGCATTATATGAAAAATTAAAGACAGAAAAAGCCAAGAAGATTGTAAAATTCGTGGAAGAAAACCAGATGAGCTATCCAGTTCTCTATAGTCTTATGAGGATGAGAAATGACTTATTATACGTAGAGAAACTTGAGCTTGAAAATCGTACCGAAGATAAAGAGGCATTACATATCAGAAACACAATGACTCCTCTAATGTTTTCGCTATTATCTGTTATTTTTGTCAATAAATTTTTTCCTAATTTTATAAATAAAATACCTCTACTGGGCAGTAGTGCATTTAATTTTGCCAGTAGATATGCGGACTCAGCATCAACTAAGTTTACTTTGGATACGATAGAAAAAAGGAGAGTGAATTTTAAGGAGCTTCCTAGCCTAGCCATACTACCAGAAGAGCTTAGAATACTATTGTTTAATTTTAATATAAAAGATATTGAAGCTAATCCAAGACAAAAAGATCATATTGTGCAACATACTTCTGGAAGCTATCTGTCAATGTTCCCTAGAGTTATTTTGGAGTTTTTCTTAATTACACTAGCATTATATCCATTATCTGTAGTTATGGGCAGGATTACTGGAAATCCTGAAACGAAATTTAAAAATTATAATTTCTTTGTTGGTTTGCTTAGTTTCAGTGTATCTGGCAATAATTTGCGCATATCTCAATTCATGGAAAATGACTCTTTTACTGATGGTTTGAATATGGACTTACAAGATTTGGCAAAATTTTCTTTTAGTTAACCTTCTCCCCTCAAACACTTCTGGCAGCTGATCTTTTTTTCACAATGGGGAATGGGCTTATGCTCTATTGGGTCTTTCATTGGTCTTTCCAGAAACTTACATAACTCTATTTCCGAAGTATCGCTTAGTGCATACTCCATAGCATCGGCCTGTTTCAATACTTCTCCTTCCGTAACCTTCAAAATCCTCACTAAAAAATCTTCAATTAATCTATGGCGTCTTATCGCTTTCGTTGCTTCATTTTCTCCTTTGGCAGTTAATTTTACGCCTTTATATTTTTCATGTGCTACCAGCCCATTTTTACCTAACTTAGAAAGCATTTCGCTTACGCTGGCAGGTTTAACATTTAAGATTTTTGCAATACTTGTAGTAGTGATCTCTTTTCCGTCTTCTTTGAGCGAGTATATCGCCCTTAGGTAGCCATATCCAGATTTTATGTCCATATAATGTTAGGTGCACCTAAATTCTTTTAAATACATGTGATTACAATGCCTAACTATGGGTCTTGCCGAGTTTATCGTAATGTTTCGTGAAAGTCTCGAAATAGCATTCGTAGTAGGCATAATGCTCGCGTATCTTCATAAAACAAAAAATCAGGAATTGGAAAAACATATTCACCTTGGTGTTGCTAGTGGTGTAGTTGCATCACTAATATTAGCATATCTCTTCCAGTTCATCAAAGGAGGTTTCGAAGCCAATGAGCCGTTATTTGAAGGATTATTTATGGTTTTTACTACAGTGTTAGTTACATGGATGATTCTTTGGATGCTTCAACAGAAGAAATTCGTAGAAAAAATACAGGGCGCAATGAAAGTAAAATTAGAGAAGAAAGAAACATTCGGTTTATTTATGATTGCATTCATTGCAACTTTAAGAGAAGGAGTAGAAGCAGTCTTGTTCATGTTTGGCATTTATCTTAATTCTGGTGTTATTTCTTTAGGTGCAGGTCTTTTAGGGGTTGCATTTGCAGTCGTTATCGGAATACTAATGTTTGAATATGCAGTTAAATTCAACATCGGTACATTCTTCAAAGTAACTACAATCATTCTTATTTTATTAGCTGCAGGTTTATTTTCACAAGGTTTACATGAACTTCAGGAAGCTGAAGTATTGCCTATATGGAATGAGCATGTTTACGATCTTAATATTCCAAAGACGGATATATTCGGAGAAAAAGGGTTAATTGGTAGCGTACTAAAAGGCTTAATTGGTTACGATACTGCTCCGAGTGATTTGCAGGTTTTGGGTTATCTTGGGTATTTGGGCGTTGTGTATGCTCTCTATAAAAGGTCTTGAACTTAGAGTTTGAGTCTTGGCAGAAGCATTTCTACTTTTTCTACTAATAGAAAACAAGTTATCCCCACGTTTATCACTAGTGATTTGTGGGTATAATAGTTATCCCCACACTTTTTAAAGTTTATTGTGGGTATAACTATGTGGTGAAATGCCCATAAAGCAAAGAAAAGTCAAAGGAAAAATATATTTCTATTTCGAAAAGAACATTCGTATCGGTGAGAATAGCTGGAAGACCTTTTCAATCTATATTGGTTCAACGAGGCCTACCGCTCCCCAACTGAAGATACTCACTAGGAAATTGGAAAAAATAATTAATTTATACGTGAAAAAAGAAATCCAAAAAACAAAAACTAAGTATATTAATGTAAAAACAGCTTTGAAACTGGAGCGAATCAGGACTTCTCATAAAATGATACTCGTTGCGTTAGACCATGTTAGTAGAGAAAATTATCTCAAAAGACAGAGAGAACAATTTATCACCAATACAAATGCCATAGAAGGAAGCCAGTTAACATTTGAGCAAACAAAAAAGATACTTGAATTGAAAAAACAGTACGAAGCCCAGGACAAAGAAGAACTTGAAGTCATAAACATGGAAAAATGCCTTGAGCTTTACGATGGACTTATCCTGCAAAAGATTGATCTTGACATAAAAATTATACTAAGATTTCACATGCTGCTTCTCAAGGCAATTCCTAGTTATGAAGGTTATGCTGGAGTTTGGAGACCGGTCAATGTTTATATCCGAGGTTCAAAATACGATTTTCCAGCATGGAAAGACATTTCAGAGCTCATGAAAAATCTTTTGAGATGGTACGATGCCTACAAGAACGAACTTCATCCAGTTGAATTGGCAGCTACGTTCCACGCTAAATTTGTTACAATACATCCGTTTGCTGATGGGAATGGAAGGATGGCTAGATTGCTTATGAATTATATCCTCCAACTACGCGGATTTCCATTTATCGATATTCCTTTTTCAAAAAGAGATGAATATTTCGAGACCCAAGAGAAAGGACATTTCGCAAAATACGAACCATTCGTTAAGTTCTTGGTAAATGAGATAAAAATTCAATTTACAGAACTCAAGAAAAAGCAAAAAACCAGATAAAAACTAATTTAGGGGGTTGACTCCCATCGTTCTCATTATCAAGCTTGTCTACCAATTACTATCATTTATATTTGTTATGCATTATAGTAATTTGTTATGGTACTTTACGATTCAGACGGATTTTCATCTTATGACTTATCGCCATCTCCGAGACAATCTTCAACGGAACGAACAGAACCTCGATTATCATTTATACCCTTAGGCAAACATTCTTTTTCGGATTTTAGGGACTACATAAAAGCACACAGACCTCTAGGATATTCAATTACTGAGGCTAGTAGCTGGCGAATTATTTTGGCTAACGGGATTGGGGAGACAGCTACTTTTACAGATCAAGGAACTAGCGTTAGTGCCATTTACTCATCTGGCTATGTTGGGGGGCAAGTGGGTCGAGTAGCCGAACAATTCAGTAATGATTCTCCAAATATTTCTCCAAGACAACCTTCAACGGGACGAGTAGCATATGATGAAATAACTCTTGATTTAGGTAAATCCGGGTCGTTTGAGGATTTTAAGAAATATGTAACAGAAAAAATACCAACTGGTTACTCGTTTGCTCAAAGCAATAGAGAATTTACTCTAAACTATGGTCACAATGATAAATCTACTTTTACACTTCAAGGAAATACTGTTCATGTTGCTTACTGGTCAATGTATGCTAAACAAGATATCCATCCTATTATAGGTGAATACCAACAATATCTGGAATCATCAAAGCTCTATAATATTACATTCCCACTTGAAAGAGTCCCAGAAGAAGCAGATGTAAAATATCTTCGTGAAATGGGTTTTCCTTGTTTTGTTAATGCATCAAAACCAGTTACAAATAAAGGTGCACAATTATTCGTATTTTCCGATGGTACAGACTCAGTAACCATTGCACTCTTTAAACAAGAACAGAAAATTGTTATTCAGGCTACTCGTTCAGTACTAACGACAACTGGATTTTATACGAAAGTATGGCAGGACACTCAACAAGATGGCAACGGTAAATATGTTCTTGAGCCAACCTGGATGGTTAAATCAGCAGAAACTGGATTAGGTGAAGCAAAATATCTTGAAGCTGCAAAAGCAACTGAAGCAGTATTTGGTATAAATCAGCCTCACGTTAAACTAAATTTCAAAAAACAAACAGGTAAATATCCTACAGAACAGGATTTCCGGGCTTTTGTTGCACAACACTTTACTTCAAAAGGTTTTACAACTGATAATTACGAACGAACAATAGTTAGAGGTGAGAATAGTAGTAAGAATGATTTAGGAGAAGAACATATCGCAGCAACTTACTCCAAAGGAACTACTATCGTCACAGTCTCTGCAATTATTCTTTCAGAAGCTCAATTGCGCAGTTCTCGCAGTGAATTAGAAATTTTAAAAACTGCTGGTCGTTTTACTATTTCATCAACTGATGTAACTTTATTGAGAGAAATAAGGGACGCATTCAAGAATCCAAAAACTTCAGCAAACGCACCTAATACTCTGGCAAGTGCTGGTGATGAAGTGGAAGTTAATATTGATCTTCAAAGACCAGTGTTTCAGCCATTTACATATGCTGGTAGTTCACAGACACTTGGTCAATTATCATCACGTGGTGACATTGCGAAACTCCTGACTTCTTTACTAGGTGATCATGTTCGTCTTACTAATATCGGGGTAGGTACATCATCTTCTTTTGATGCTATGTACACTGTTTATGTTGATGAAAAACCGCTCAAAGTTGTAGTTCATAAGAAGGTCCAAGAAGGAGCATTTATAACGACATCTCATTTCTCAATAACTGGGGATAAGTCGACTGTGGATAAAGTAACAAAGCATTCAGAATTTATGGCGGTTGTAACTCAGATATGCAATCGACCGGAAGAAGAACTTACTCTGCCAGAAAGAACCGAACCAGTTCGAAGATCTTCGGAATTTAGATCAGGAAGAAGTGATTATGTTTCAAGGAGATCCCTTTCAGACCATGATGGAGAGTTTCAAAGACCTCCTCGCGCATTGGACCCAGTTGATTCCTATCGTGAATGGGCAGGTAAAACTTATAAGTCACGTGATTTACCAAAAGTTCCAATAACTAGAAAACCAAGTGGCGGCAATCGAGGAGGTAGTGGTGGTGGCTGGGGTGGTAGCTTTGGCGGATCAAGGATATTTTAGAAGAAGGTTAACACAACTCTCAAATAATAGGTGCTAGTTTGTCCTATTCAATACCTGAAACCCATACTGTAGATATTCAGCGTCCTGTTAATCAACCACTTTTAAATGTAAGATCTAGATTTGGGATTTGTGATCTTGATCCAAAAGGAGATATTGCAGTTTTTCTTAAATCTATTTTTGGAGAGAGATTTCTAATTACTAATATTCATTTTCGTGTGTACAGATTTAAAACTGCTGAAAGGATGAGATTATCAGATCATCGAGATTTTTATGAGTTAGATCCTGTAAATAAGATGAAGATATGCCCATCATGTAATACGCATGTTGATAATTGCAAATATAAGGGGCAGACAGCTCTTGTTTCAACAAAATCTACAAATGAGCATATCGCATTGGATTTTATTTTGGGGCTTACACTTAGTTTTGAAAGGCAAAAATCTACAACTGTTTTGCGCAGAGAGGAAGTAAAAGCAAGAAATAATCTTACAATAACTGCAGATAAAGAGTTACTATCTCACATAGTTACTCATATTAATTTTCGAGATGTATGCGCTAAACTCAGAAGAAAACCCTTGCGTACTATGCCAGATCCACCATTGACTGAGCTAACTCCAGATAAAAAACGTGGGTTTAGAAATAGAGGTTACATGCCAAGACAAGCAAAAATCCGCAGTTAAATCTTATTCAACGCTTCCTTAATATCGTCAATTCCTGCTTTAGTTAAAATCAAAGGAATCCTTTCTTTCTCAGAAATTTTAATTGCCAATTTATCTAACTTCTCAATATCCAATCCGTGCAATACTATAGCACTAGGCTTATTCTGAGATATTCGTATTACTACCAACGGGCTTCTGCCAGTACTAACTCCGGTAAATATGAATACTCTTTCATTAACGTTTCCATAAAGCTTCTGGAAATAGTTGAATGGCATTTCCAATATAACCTTCAAACTATCAATAAGTGTATAACCATAAATCTTCTTTTGGTCAAGTAAATCTGCGTGAGTAATGACTCTTCCTTTTATTAATTCTACGAAATCCTTGAGTGTTATTCCTCTGGCAAATTCATGGACTTCGAAATAGTCTTCAGCTGGTTTCTGGCCACTCATAAGTTTCTGTGTAATCTGCCCGCCTTTTAGATTATCGACATCGAATAATGCATAGACAAATCGTTTGATTACTGCGGTACCAGGGCTTTTCCTTCTACTTCCTTCATAGTCACTTATTGTAGATACTGTTATACCTAAATGTCTGGATAATTCTACTTGTGTTATATCAAATATTTCACGCCATTTTTTCATGGTTGCGCCTGGGTCATCAGAAAGTGAAATTTCCCCTGCGATTTCCATTTTGATCTTTTCTATATCTATCACCTAACAAAATGGAAATACTTGAGCTTTGATCAAACGGATTTCCATTTTTATTTTTCCCATTGTTTCACAAAAAAATTATCGTAAATAATAATCATTGAATTAACGTATATCACTTAGACAATAAGCGTTTAAATATCTTTTGAAATTAAAAAAAAAGAATAAAAAAAATGAGAAACTTATTCTGGATTTGGTGGGTATTGGTAATCGTCTGAAGAACCATATCCCGTATCCGAACTACCAAAATTCTTGAACATTTCTGACAGATCACAGACATCTCCAGTAACCATGAATGCCTCATCTCCGAATAAACCTGGTTTACAGGTTATGTCTGTTTTGGGTATTTTGTCAAGACTATCACTTGTAGTTGCAGATGAAGCAAGGGAATTACTAGTACTATTATCTAATTTTGTGGTATCCATCTTGATCCATTTACAAGATTGTAATAATTCTCCGGTTTCACAGCCCATATATATGATTTTATCTGAGAGTATTGTTGTGAAACCTGTACAGGTGCTTCCGCTCAACGATCCCGTTCCAGTGCTTTTGAAATTTTTCCCTTTCATATAGAGTTTTATATAAACTTCTTTGTTATCATAATCTTTAGTTTTTACATCACATTCTAATGGTACTCCGAGAGCTACGAGATCAGCGTAACCCTTACCAAGTAATTTATCTACTACGTTGTCTGCAGCATTTTGCACATTGTTATCGGAATCAACTGAAGAATTTTCTACATTGGCTTCATTATCAGTATTACTAGTTGTTGTAGTATCTTTGGTTTTATCAGCATCAGTTTTCTTTTCACCTGTACTTCCACCCGTACAGCCAAATACTATTAATCCAGCAACAATTACTAAAATCAATAAAATATTCATTTTTGTCATATTAATCACCCTTTATTCAGACAGGGGAAATTTAAAAATCTTCTCAGTGGATATGTCACATGCGCATTCCTAGATTAAAACGTATTCCTCTCTTAATTTTTTCTTTTGAAAAGATGCAAAATTTTGGTAAGCGATTTTCTAGACTTGCCAAATTTCTCCTTAAGCTTAAGCCATCACTTATCAGTGAACTTAATGGATTGGAAACAGATACTGAGGCAGAAGATTATGTGATAGCCTCATTTTTTTCAGCATTATTTTACGGTCTAGTTTTTTTCTTTTTTGGTTATGCAGTATCATTAGTTTTACCTAGTAGTTCAGCAACTAAGATCCCTATATTGCTTGGCGGCATTCTAGGATTATTTTTCTTTCTAATATTTTTTATATTACATATAATTTATCCAGGGATATTAAGAAAAAAGATAGCAGTGAGAGAAAATAAAGATCTTCTTTTTGCACTTCAGGAGATGACAATGAATATCGAAAGTGGTATTACGTTATACGATACCATGCGTATTTTATCCATAGGTGATTATGGTTACGTTTCAAAGGATTTTGAAAAAGCAGTGAAACGTATTGCAGCTGGAGAATATGAAAAAGATGCATTAAAAACAATTGCAATTGAAAATGAAAATGAATATGTAAGGCGAGCTGTATGGCAGATTGTAAATTCTTTGGAAACTGGAGCTAAGGTAAGTTCTTCACTTTCTAGTATAATTGACCTATTAGAAAAACAAATCTATAGGGAAATTCGGGACTATTCTGCAAATCTTAATTTTATAATGCTGATATATATGCTGGTTGCAGCTGCACTTCCATCTCTTGGGGTTACATTTCTTATACTATTATCTACATTTAGTGGTGCAGGAGTTTCTATAGTGACACTGGCAGCAGTGGTCGCAGGTAGTACTGTTGTTCAGATAGCAATAATTGGTTATGTAAATACTGCGAGGCCAGACATATTTAGATAGGTTGATACTATGATTGATTTTTCAAAATTTTATGCGATTCTCGGTGCAAGATTTCCAATAGGAATGCGGGATTATATTGAAGGTAAACTTACCTATGGCGGTGTAGATGAGAGTTCTGTTAGTTGGCTCGGTTCTAGGTCATTATTAATATTTCTATTCTCTATAGTAGGTACTTTACTATATAGCTTATTTCAGCCGGAAGCACCACTATATTTGTTTATTTTATTTTTTTTTATAATTGCTTTTATTTTAGTTTTTCTTTCTTACACTGCAATTTATTATTCTATATCAACTCGTGCTGTAAAAGTTGAAAAAGTATTGCCAGATTTTCTTATGCTCATAGTATCAAATTTACATGCAGGGATGACGCCTTTTTCAGCATTTGTACGGGCTGCAAGACCTGAGTTTGGTCCATTATATTCAGAAGTTATGGGGGCATCTGCCTTGGTTGGAGGAAAACGAACGTTAGATGATGCCATGGTACATCTTGGTTCCAGATTCGATTCAGAAGTTTTTAGAAAATCTATAGATCTTTTTCTCAAAGGCACTAAATCCGGAGGTCAACTGGGTAAGTTACTTTCAGCCAATGCTGAACAGATAAGAAAAATACAAGATTTGAGGGCAGAATTAATAACATCCACTAAAACTTATGCAATATTTTTGGCATTTATAGTTGCAATTGTGATGCCGTTTCTTCTAGGTATTTCGTATAATTTTTTATCGACTTTTCTAAATATTCAAGCTCAAGTAGGTATTTCCAAAGGTAGTGCGCTTCCAGTTGCAGTTTCATTTTTTAGTGGCGATTTAGGCATAACTACCAGTGAAATGTTATTTATATCACTCGTTACATTTACCATAACTGCTTTTCTTACATCTATGTTTATGGGGATAGTGATATCAGGTAAGCCACTTTTGGGATTAAAATATTTTCCGCTTTTACTAGTTTTTGGAGGATCATTTTTCTTCTTAACTCAGAAGATACTCCAAAGTGTGCTACCTCATTAGTTACATTAAAAATTAGATGTGCTACTAGTACCATCTTATTGATGGTTACTCCTTATTTTTTCCATATGTTTTATTCGTTTACTCAAGAACTCTGAAGTAGCAATATCTTCTCTCCATTTTAATTTTCCGACTACTGCTTTTATGGAATTTTCAGTTTTTTGTTCTACACTGTCTAAATCATTTCCTTCAGCATAGACTACCAGAGTTCTTGAATTAGTAGTGTACAGTTTACTACGTTTTATTTTTACAGAATCAACATAATATCTTGCTCCATTATTCCATATTTCTTGTTCATTTATGGTAATTTCATTTTCTTTCTTTCCATTATCGGGGTAATTCTCAGGTACAAGACATTTTGAAATAGAAATTTTTTCCTTTACTGAAATCTCTATTAATTTTCTTTTAGTTATTGATTGTAATATATCTGTAATGCTTGTATTAAGGAGTAATATTGCATTGATCCCTTCTGGTTTTCCAAACGATGCCTTAAGGTCCAAAAGTACAACTCCAGTTTTTGTTATCATAAATGAGCCGTGTAGTACTCCGATAAATTCACTTCCTCTGCTTTTTAGAGCTTCAACTATTGTAGATAAAATATGTTGTGCTATTTCATAGTCACTTTGTCTCATGAATGGTAGTAACTTTCCAACAGAATAGCTTCCCATACCCTCGGTTATTCTTCCTTCATCATTTTTTAGGAGTTGTTTAATCGGTTGTATAGGAGCCATGGCAGCAATTTTTTGGCCATCAGAAAACGCATGTACTACAAATTCTTCACCTTCTACTTTTCTTTCCAATATTACAGATCCGTGTTTTTTTAATAATCCGGTGCAATGACTGAGCATATTTTTTTTATCTGCTGGGTTAGTTTCTATAATTCGTATGCCTTGCCAATCCATTCTTAGTGCTGGTTTAATTACAAATGATTTTAGTTCATTTGCAGCTTTTTCAATTTCTTTTTTATTCTTACATACATAAAAATTCGGTTGTGCTATTCCTAAACTTCTTGCTATATTTTTTGCATAAACTCTATTATTTCCTATTGCCGCCGCCGCCATTTTTGGAGAAACTATTTTAATTCCGCCTTCTTCCAGTGCATCGGAAAGACCAGAAAATAGTGCATGTTCATCGATGATTATCGCCAAGTCAATTCTCTCTCTTATGGCCCAGCCAACTATAGTTTCAAAATTTGAAAATTCGCATATGAAATATTTTTGAGTTAATTTTGCAATTCCAAAATTAAATTTGTTCATTAGGCAGTACAATTCACTATTTTTTGCTAGTTGTTCCGCAAGCACATGGGCTCTTGCATCATCTCCTACGAGCAGTATTTTCATAAATAGAAATCATGTCTATCTAATTTAAAAGTTTCGGTTGAATTCTATATATGGCATTGTTTAGCGATGAACTTATTAGGATTATGGTATCTGCTATAATAGGGTTGGCCATAGGTTATACCCGCAGGGATAAACCAGCTGGCATGCGTACATTTGCTCTTATTTGTCTCGGATCTACTATTTTTACCTTAGTTAGTCTTGTAAATATGGGGCCCAATTCAGATCCAAGTAGGATTATCGGACAGATTGTCACTGGTATCGGTTTTCTTGGTGCAGGCATAATCTGGAAAGGGCAATCAAAGGTTGGCGGTTTAACTACTGCAGCGGCAGCATGGATAACTGCATCTATAGGTGTATTAATTGGCCTAGGTATGTGGCCAGAAGCTATTGCTACTACGATTATTACGATTGTAATCTTACTTTCAAAACATATAACTGAAAAACTAGATCATAATAAGCGTAATACTAGTAATTGGGATTTGAGACGACTCTAGTTCTATTGTTTTGTTCCTGTAAGTCCGAGAATAATTCGTGCTTTAGGATCAGAAACGCTATCACAAAATGTGGGTGATATTACTTCATTTAGTAGTCCTCTAGTCATATAATTTGCTCTCATCATCATTTTCTCTTCTCTTGTTGTACTACTATTAACTATGCTAGTAGTTAATGTGTCAATAAGTTCGTTGCTGTAACCATTGAAATAGTATCTTATAATATAATTACTAACAATAGAAAATGCGTCTTGGTTTATTGCAGCTAATTCAATTGCAGTAAGTAATGGATAACTTCCTTCCTTAATACTGCGATTTCGTGTTAGTTCAGCACAAATACTTGCATAAGCGCCTCCTCCTCCGATATCAAATACCTCAAAAAATGGATCGAACAAATCTTCATAATCCAAAATCAATCTCCTCAAAGCTTCCAATGCTTCAGGAGTCGGATTATCTTTAATGCTTTTTAGCAATTCCTTCAAGGAAGGGCAACCATTAGCTTGTCTATCTCCATCTTCATCAGGGACGATTCCATTTCCAGCTAATTCTCTTGCACGTATTCTGGCATCTTCAATGCACGAAACTGCATCAAGTGGGTGAGTTATTATCCCGATTTCCATCTCTGGAAGTTTAA
>JAUSHJ010000074.1 GCA_030648615.1 Microcaldota archaeon
CGCTCTATTATGTTCTGGTTGTAATGAATGAAAAAGTTCGTGAACGTTAATAATAGTTGAGTATGCAGCTCTACTAGGATTAAACTCGACAAAGAACATACGTTTTACTCCATTAGAAGACCCTACCATGGCTAAACCACTCTGATCAGAGTTTAATACAAACTCATCAATTCTAGAAAGAGTTACTAATTCACTGATGCGTAAGATTCCGAAATGTGCTCTGATAGCTAAAGAAGCAAGAGCTAAACAACCTTTAGGATTATCGGGTTTTAGTCCGAAAGGAACTAAATTGTCTAGAAGAACCATCGCACGATTTATAGTGTTTGCACCTGGTCTACCAACTGATACGATGCTTTTGTCTGAAGCAATCTGAGCTAATGTAGCATTACAATCCAAAAGAATAGCTCTTGAGGCAAATGGCAATTGAAGTTCTCGATCTATTTTGTCAATAACCTCAGATGTTCTTCTGGCAAGCGAATGATGTCCCCTTTCAACTACCTGAGTTGGAGATAATTTCATAAAATTATATATATCGCGACATGTATAAAAACGTTTGGATAATGTGATAACCCTTAAATAAGTTGTTTCCGAATAGAAAACATACAAGATTTTAGTTATATACGAGACTCAAAACTCGAGACTGAAAACGAGGGACATATTTATGGTAGTTGGAAATATCGGAACAGGAACACAGGTTGCAATTCTAGGTGGAGGACCAGGCGGTTACGTAGCAGCCATTAGGGCTGCACAACTCGGCAAAGATGTCACAGTCATAGAAAAAGACAAACTAGGTGGCGTATGTCTTCAACGTGGCTGCATACCTTCCAAGGCAATAATATATGCAGCAAACGAATTCTACAAAATTTCTAAGCTAGCAAACATGGGAGTAACTGTGGAAGGTGCAAAAGTAGATTTTACCAAATTGCAGGCTTGGAAAACTGCAAATGTAGCCCAGTTAACAGCAGGTATAGATGGTCTTTTCAAAAAGCACGGAATAACTTTGATAAAAGGAAATGGTTTTTTTGTAGGCCCAAGAAGAATACAGGTAGTTGTTGATGATCAGCCACAGTATATTGATTTTGAGCATGCGATAATAGCAACAGGCTCCAGACCGATTTTTCCGCCTGGACTAGAAGCAGATGGAGAGATAGTTATTTCTTCCACTGAAGCACTTGAACTTAAAACAATTCCAAAAACCATGGTAATCGTAGGTGGGGGTTACATAGGTCTTGAATTAGGAGTAGCCTATGCTAAACTAGGTACCCATGTAACTGTAGTTGAAAAGTACACTTTAGCAGCTAATATAGATAGAGATTTACTAACTGCATTATTTGAAACGATGGAAAAACTAGGAATAAAAATTTATGAATTTACAGATGTCCAAAGAGTACAAAAAGAAAATGGTAAGGCAGTAGTAAGCATCAATGTGAAAGATAAAGGAATGATTACGCTGGAAACGGAAAAAGTTCTTGTATCTATAGGTAGAAGACCAAATACTGATGCAATAGGGTTAGACAAGGCTGGAGTAAATGTCAATGAAAAAGGTTTCGTACCCGTAAATGAAAAGAGACAAACTAACGATCCAAGAATTTATGCCATAGGAGATGTATCCGGCCACCCTATGCTTGCGCATAAGGCATATGCTGAAGCTAAAGTTGCTGCCGAGTGTATTGCTGGAAAACCTAGTGCATTCGATACCACAGTTATACCATGGGTTATGTTTTCTGATCCAGAAATTGCTGGAGTAGGATTAAGCGAAAGCGATGCACAGAATGCTGGCCATAAAATAAAGGTCGGTAAGTTCCCATTTGCTGCACTGGGAAGAGCGGTAAGTACCAGCCAAACAACAGGATTTGTAAAAATAGTTGCTGAAGAAGGAAGCGAGAGAATTCTAGGCGTACATATAGTCGGCTCACATGCAAGTGGTATGGTAAGTGAGGCTGCCCTAGGATTAGAGATGGGTATGACTTTAGATGATTTAGCGCTTACGATACACCCACACCCTACATTCCCGGAAGCATTGGCAGAAGCTGCTGAGGTTACTTTGGGTAAGGCGATACATTTGTTCCAGAAGAAAAGTTAAGCTGAAGTTCCGTAAGGAGTTGTTGCCACCCAATTACTCATAATAGTTGCATAAAATGAAGTTGGCTTTGCTAACATTTCTGTCAATACTTTGGAGTTAGCCTCTGACAATTTCCCTGATTGTATCAATTCGGTGACACCCTTATTCATGGTACGAATTTTGCCAACCAATAAACAATTACGAGAAATATATGTTAACTGATTTTCACTACCGTTAAGTGCAGCTCTTACTTCAATAGGGATTCTTTCAAACGGTATATAACCCAGTCGTGAAGCAGAATGTGCTAATTGTACTACCGTACCTTCTAAATACGCATTATAACGATTCTTAAGTTCATCCACAAATTTATTCTGAACATTTTCAGAACAATCTTCTTTAAGCAGATCACAAAGTTGTTTGAAACTTGCATTGGAAAGAATAATTTTTAAATGAGAACTCATTCGTCTCTGGGAATCAAAAGTAGGTACACTATTACTTCTTTCTTTCTCTGCCCTACGAAGTCCTTCGATATGATAATCAAGAGATCTAAAAACAGATGCAAATTCGGCAATAACTCTACCTGCAGACTTTAAGCGTTCGTGGATTTTTGGCTTTTGCCCAAGGTGTAAACGAGTCATATTAATCACTCAGTGTTGACGATTTGATCTAAATATATTATGCACAGAAGTATTTAAAATACCATCTTTTAACACAAAATAAGGGAATTAAAATATGTAATAAAAAGAGAAGACTAGGAAATTAGTTTCCTCAGTCCTTCTGGAACTAGTTTGAATGCATTAAGCAGTTTACCGAACATGTCTTTGCCACTTAACTGAAGTAGAAGAGTATTTGCTACTTTCACTGCTTCCTTCTCTTTTTTGTACTGAGAATATAATTCTCTGAGGAGTGCTGAAAGACCTCTCTTGGTAAACTTGACTCCTGGACCTATTTCTTTATTGTTCCATTCCTTAATGAAATTCTTTGCTTCTGGGGACTGTAAAAATTCGTCTCCGGATTTGGTTTTAATGCCTTCGTCGCTTTTTTCCTCTGGCATCTTTAGACCTTCCTGTTCTTCGCCTTTCATTTTCAATAATCCTGCAAACATGTTTTCAGCCTCAGGGAATAGAATCCAAATAAGATTTAAAAAGCTTAGTCTAATTAGAGTCCTAGTTCCTTGATGATTTTACTAGTCTTGAATTTGTCCTGCTCGAAATGCTCTGTTAATTGTATTATTTTCACTCCTTCAGGCTGTAAAAATGGTTTCTGATCGTAACCATAAACAATTACATCTGGTTTTACTTTTTCATAGGTTTTCTCTGGAGTTTCTACACCTATCAAAACAAGATCTACGGACTTTAGCTGCTCAACCATTTTTGCACGATAGTCCTGTGTGTGGATTAGCTTTCCTTTTTTCTTTTTGACTAGTTCGTCTGTGGCAATGGTAACAACAAGCACGTCCCCATGCTTCTTTGCTTCGTTGAGAGTGTAAACATGACCAAGGTGAAGAACATCAAATGCTCCTCCAACTTGAACTATAGTTATTAGTTTTCTGTTTTCTGTTTTTAGAAAGTACCTATCACTACTTTTTTCAAGAAGGAATTTTTCTTCATCTATTAAGTCATTATAGATCGATTGTGGAATACCACTCCATTTTATTTGAAGAAGATAAATTTTTTTGATTATGTTTTTATTCATGACATCACTTAGCTAATAGCATATATAAAGAGTCAACATATTTTCCTTTGTGTTTCATCCATTTTGGAAATATTGCGAATTGTCTGAAACCGACTTTCTTGTAGAGGTTTTGTGCAACTTTGTTATCTGCAAAGACACTTAGGTAAATGTTCTTTGGTTTAAGTTTCTCCTTTGCAAGTTTTATTATAGCCCTGAGCAATTTTTCTCCTAGACCTTTTCCACGATAGGCCTTGAGGATAGCAATACCTATAAGAGTATTGTCTCTCTCTTTCATTTTACCTTTCTTAGCATCGCAAACAGCTACTAATTTTTGTCCGTCCCAGACAGACAGTGCAACTTGTTGATTATGTCTTAGTTCTCTCAACTTATCCTTAAGCCAGGCTTTCTCTTCCTTCAGAGTCATTTTTCTATCATAGAGTATGTAGACTTCCTCGTCTATCAGTTCACTGATAAAAATTAGTGATGCATTGGCAGAATCTGATTTTTTGAATGGGCGGATTACTAGGTTATTGGTTTTCATAGAAAAATCATCTTATTTTATTTTCCGGAAAACTCCCTTATGTTTTAGCCATAATATCATGGCTTCATTAAAAGCTTCTCCGTATGTTTTACCTTGTCTAACTGCTTCTGCCTTAAATTCTCGCAGCAATTTTTCATCTAAATTCCTAATAGTTATATCCACCATAGTCATATTAAGCACCAGTGTATGCTTTGTATGCGTCAGTTTAAAAATAAATCATTTTTTCAAAAGCATATATAAAACATCAATGTATTTATTGTCTCTTTTTGCCCATTTTGGAAATCTTGCGAATGTTTTGAATCCGACTTTTTTATATAGAGAAAATGCAGGTTTATTTATAATTACAACACTCAGGAAAATATTTTTTGGTTTTAATTTTGTTTTTGCTAGTTTTATTATCATTCTAAGCAATTTTTCCCCTAACCCTTTTCCACGATAGGCTTTCAAAACAGAAATGCCAATGCAAATATTATCTCTCTCATTCCAGAGACCTCTTTTGGCTTGGACCATGGCAACTAGTTTTTTTCCTTCCCATGCACAGAATCTTATGGATTCTCGATTTTTTATTTCTTTGTTGGTCTTTTTCAACCATTCCCTTTCCCATTTCAATGTAGGTTTCTCATCTATTTGTAAGTATGCTTTTTCATCTATTAATTCACAAATAAAATCTAGAAACGCCTTTGGTGAATCACTCTTACGAATTGAACGGATTTCCAGGTTGTCAAGTTTCATAGGAGGACCTAATTAAGGGTAGCATCTCGTCAATGTTCTCGGGAAAGCAATTGAATCTTTAATATCATCAAGACCACATATCCAGCGAACCATACGTTCCACTCCAACACCGTAACCACTATGGGGAACACTGCCATATTTACGCAGTTCAAGATACCATTTGTAATCTTCAGGCTTTCCACCTTCTTTCTCGATTCTTTCTATAATGTCTTTCATGTCCGTGCTTCTCTGAGAACCACCTACGATTTCACCGAAACCTTCCGGAGCAAGCATGTCAAAACATAATGCAGTTTTTGGATCTTTTGGATCACGAGGCTTGTAAAATGACATTATTTCAACTGGGTAATTAGTAACAACTATAGGAGTGTCAAAGTGTTTCATGAGTTTTTCTTCTTCTAACGTCCTTAGGTCTTCACCCCACTGCATTTCTACGCCTTCTTTCTCTTTGAGGATTTTCAATGCTTCAGTGTAGGTAATTGTTGGAAATGGTTTTGCTACTGCTTTTTTCAGCTTGTCCACATCCCTGCCTAGGAACTTAAGGTCTTCTTCATGTTTCTCCAAAACTTTTTCAACTATGAACTTCACTTCATCTTTTGCAACTTCAGTCACTTCGTCTAATTCCATCCATGCGGCTTCCATCTCAGCCATCCAAAATTCTGCCAGATGACGAGCTGTTCTGCTTTTTTCTGCCCTAAATGTTGGAGAAACGTCGTAGATCTTCTCTAGTGAAAAAATTGCAGCCTCTGCATATAATTGCCAACTCTGTGTAAGATATTTCTTTTCACCAAAGTAATTAACTTCGAATAAAGTCATTTTTCCTTCGCAGGCATTTGGGCTAATGATAGGTGGATCAAACAGATAGTAACTACGTTTCTGAAAAAACTCGTGAATTGCTTGTACCATTGTGCTTCTGATTTTCAAGATCCTTGTAACTTTCTGTGATCTTATCCATAGATGTCTTATATCTAGAAGAAATTCATCGCTTAGATCTTTTGCCACTGGGAACGGCTCACCGCGGCAGACAGTTTCGAAACTGGAGACTTGTATCTCATAACCACCTGGTGCACGCTCATCTTTTTTTACAGTACCTGAAAGAATTACTGAACTTTCAACGTATGCTTCACTTGCGTTTTTGAAACTTTTGTCATCAACATTTTCCTTTTTCACAGTAGCTTGAATTATGCCACTGGAATCACGCAGTACAGCGAAAACCATCTTGCCTCCGCCACCAGTACGCGTGCGATACAGCCAACCACGCAATGTTACAGATTTACCTTCCATCTCTGGGCTAAATGTTTCAGAAATTTTAGAAATAGACGACATAAATAGAATTAGTTTAGTAATAATTAAAAGACTGATAGATTAGGAGTAAATGATTAAACAAAGAAGATCAAAATTAAAGTAAAAATAAAAAACTAAAACAAAATTAAAATAAATAGAAAATTAAAGAGAACAAAATAAAAAAAATAAAAATAAAATAAAGATAAAAAAAGAAACTAAGACATAACCTTAGGTGTTAAGCTTAATACAACACCTGCAGCTACGGTCTGACCCATGTCTCTGATTGCAAATCTACCCAATGGTGGGAAATCTGCGAATTTTTCAATTACGATATTCTTCATGGGCTGAATCTTTACGATTGCAACATCACCAGTCTTAATAAAATCTGGATTCTTCTGTGCAGTCTGACCAGTCTTCGGGTCTTTCTTTTCAAGTATTTCTACGATTCTACCTGCAAATTGACAGGTGTGTACGTGAAATACTGGTGTGTAACCAACTGAAATTGCAGTTGGATGGTTCAACACAACAATCTGAGCAGTGAAATCTGATGCAACTGTTGGTGGAGCTGAAGATGGACCTACTACATCTCCTCGGTGTATGTCTTTCTTTTCCACACCTTTTACGTTGAAACCAACGTTGTCTCCTGCCACAGCTTCAGATAATTCCTTGTGATGCATTTCGATCTTTTTAACATCTCCTTTTGCACCAGAAGGCATGAACACTACGCTCTGACCAATCTTCAAAATTCCAGTTTCTACACGACCTACTGGAACTGTACCGTGTCCAGTGATTGTAAATACATCCTGAATTGGAAGTCTTACGTCTTTGTTAGTAAGTTTTGGTGGAACAGTTAACGAATCGAAAACTTCGATTAATGTTGGACCAGTGTACCAAGGAGTATCCGGGCACTTCTTTGTTATGTTGGCACCAACGTAACCAGAACATGGGATGAATGGTATATTTTCAGTTTTGTAACCGATACCTTTCAACAACTTCTCCACTTCGCCTTTTACTCTTTCGAATTCTTCCTTCTTGTAACCAACAGCATCTATTTTGTTCATGTTTACAATCAATTGGTTTATACCAAGAACCTTAGCGAGGAATGCGTGTTCCTTTGTCTGTGGCTGAATACCATCTTTGATAGATACTACTAAAACTGCGGCATCTGCCTGTGATGCACCAGTAATCATGTTCTTAACGAAGTCCCTGTGTCCAGGTGCATCGATAATTGTGAAATAGTATTTTGCAGTTTCGAATTCTCGGTGTGCAATGTCAATTGTAACCCCTCTCTCTCGTTCTTCCTTGAGCTGGTCCATGACGAAAGCAAACTCGAATGTTGCCTTACCTAGCTTTGCTGCTTCATCCTTCAATTTAGCAAGAGCCTGCTCGCTGATTGCGCCGGTTTCGTAGAGAACTCTACCTACGCTTGTCGACTTACCTGAATCGACGTGTCCAATAAATACTATATTCATGTGTTCTTTCTTTGCCATATAAATCTATCCTCCATATTTTACTCTAAGTAGTAGTTTTACCTTTTAGCTAATTCTGAAAAAAAGGTAAATTAAATGTATAAGAATTAATTTTTAAAGCTTTCTCATACCGCCCCGCGGGGGAGGTGTCCCCCTCATGTCGATTATCGTCCCGATTGTTCGCTACGAACAACATGATTGTTCGACGTTTCGAACAATATGCGCATTGTCGCGCTCGACAATTGCGTGGGCACGATTATTTTCGCAAATCGAAAATAATGTGCATTGACGCTCTTTCTGCGTCAATTGTATCTTGTCGTTTTGAACGACGAGCTTGCCCCTGATCCCCCTCTTTATTAGATATTATAACTACTGATTTCAGAGGTTAAAAGAAAAACAAGTAAGAAAAATACGTAAGAGTTTGTTTAAAGGTTTCTGTCGACTTCTATTCTCGAAAGGTCCCTTTCCGGGATTTCCACTAGCGCATGATATTTTGAAAGAGGACCATTGCTAAGATCAATTGTAGATCGAATTGCACCGAGTCCCCACTCTCTAGCAATGGTAGTTACACAAAAATCTCTATCTAAAGAAGTTTTATGCATAGATAGCCGTAATTGAACCGCTCCTTTTCTATAGTCAACTGGTGTACGCCCACACGGAAGCGTTGTTTTCCTATCCTGAAAAAACCAGGCTGAGAAATTATGACGCTGTTCTTTATCATAGACCATAGCTTCTCCATCGTCCCCTAGAAAGAAACTTGATACGATAGGAAAATTACGAACTGGAATTATCCGATCATCTGAAACATTAATAATAACTTCATCTGGACTTCTGCCAGTTTGGAAATCTCGAGAGTTTAAACCTATTACCACTAGGGCAATTCCTTTTTCACCTGCATATTTTCCAGAAGGAAGAACGTATCTTGCTCCGTTCCATTGGTCCTCAATCAGAAACACTTCTGGTAATTTAACTGCTTCATCATGTTCTATAAATCTGGGAAATCGTTTGCCAGTTGAGGAATATGCAACTATTGCGTTTGTTGCTACGGGCTCACACATCTCAACAAAAGAACATGCATGTTCGTCCCTGAGAGCTGCATCAACAACTTGAGGTCTGACTAACTGAAGATGGGTTCGGTTTGCACTATTAAAACGATCAATTAATGGGTGAATCTGTTCAAACGATTCAGGATTATCATAGTTCTTTCTTGTTAACGCACCAAGATTAACAGTTCTGCCTTTAAATGAAAAGCTACGAACTTTCATTCTGGGTTTTTTAGCTTGTGCAACTGATAATTGAGTCATGGTTTAACCTCCTACAAATAATTAACCGCTAGCAAGTGCTGCTGCAAATGTTTCCACGAGTCCTCGCTTAGGAACTCTTTCCAATGCATTTTGTGAAGCAACTTGAAGTTTGAAAGCATAATCTTTTACCCAGTTAGCATCCGCACCTCGGCTTAGGTTAGCTACAAATTCTCTTGAACCGGCTCTTATCAATAATTCTAAAACATCGGTCATCTGCTGTTCAGTACCCGTAACCAATGCATTCAAAAATTCGTCAATCTCACCACCAAGACGTTTTTGCTGAAGACTAAATGCAAGCTTCGCAACAAATTCCATTCTTTCTGGCGCGGAATCTGTATGCACTGCTAATAGCATCCTTGTATGATGTCCTAATTTTTCTTCTGGCATGGCACGCATTCTTTTTAGAGCAACAGACAATAGCTCTGGTTTTTCTGCTATGCGTGCATTTTTCAGGAAAATTCTCATGTAGTAATCATTACTTACACCGTTTTTAGATTTTGCATGACAATCCAGTGCAACACTTACAACCTGCGGAAAGATATCTGAATATTTCCCATTATTTATAATATCCGCAAATACAAACTGCCGATTATTCTCAGCATGATGATCATAACCAGGGTTTATCTGAGGTAAATTAACAAATGCAATTGTAATTAGAGCTTTCCTTCTTACTTTTTCAAATGGAGAAGTTTTAGCCAATACAGCTGCATACGTGCTTGCGACAGCCCATTTGCCCATGAAGTCAAGTGCAAGAAGTTGTGCACCTTCCTTGGTACTTTTTGCAAGAGGTTTTATTATATATTCTGGAATCATACCGTTACTAGCAACGTGTAGACAATTCAATGCCTGACGACAGTAGGAAAGATTGCCTTCTATTATGGATTGCGCTCGTTGTTTTAGATCATTATTGTAACCAGTGATTTCATGCCTTTCATTGATTTGAATTAGAACAAGATAAGGATTAGATGCTATTTCACGAGGTAGGGTCTCACTTTTTATTAATGCTTCTGTAGCAGTTAGGATTGTTCCCAAGAGAGCATAATCATTAGAATTTGCAAATAATCCTCTTCTATAACCACTGAATTTGATAAATGTAAGTAAACCAGTAATATCTTCTGCACCCAGTATTTCTCTTGGATGATCGGTGATTCTTTTTGCTTCAGATGCTAAACGATCTAACATAAGATTGAACGTTCTTTTATATTGGGATTGCATCGAAAACGGCGGTATTTCGATATTCATTATTCTTGCAACATCTCTAGTTGCCATTTTGTCAAGCGCAGCTTTTACATCATCTGGAGAAATTCTCTCGAATCTAAGCGGTTCTTCAATGTAACCAGTATAAACAGCTCCACTAGGTTGAACATTCATCATAAAAATAGCATGAATTGCATCCACTCTGATTTCAGGAATTGAACATAATCTAGTCAGTGCTCCAATTTTGAAGTTGTCATAGTCAGATGCTCTGCTTTGCCTTGGTGCAACAATTCTGGCAAAATTAGCTACTAGCAATGCATCAATTTCTGCCTTGTCTTCTTTTGCATAAGTAAATTGAAGTAAAATAAAGTCCCTTAGATAATACATGTCAAGCTCGGCAAGTTTATTTATTGCAAGCATGCGAACATCTTTGAATTTAGACAAGGGCAAATTTTGTAAATTAATGAGGTGTGTACGAGCTGGATAAGTAGTTATTATTGCAGCTTCAGCAATTAGACTTGCTGCATACAACCTTACTTTTGGACTTTCACTATTTTTTGCCAATTCAAAAAGTTTTTCGGGCGTATTTGTAAAATATCTAACATGTTTTGCTTTTCCATCTGAAGATAGGAGAGCAGTGAACAAGCGTTCTTCTAAATCTACTACGGCATCGCTCCGACTTGCTGTTTTTCCAGCTCTCCTGAGAACTGCCAGTGCAAGATAATTAGCTGAAGAATGACTAGTTGCTAAAGCAGTCTGAGCTGCAGCTGAATATCTAGGACTTACGGGTTTAGTTGTTACGGTACTCATAATATCCACCTCAATAAATAGTTAAAAATTGATTTGTATGGTAATGATTAAAAATAAGACTGAAAACCGAAAACAGGAACTCATACAAAACGAAACACCAACCAAGACTCAAAACGCTAAACACGAAACTGAGAATCCTAAACTCTAGACTAAAAACAGAAAACAAGACTCAAGACAGGAGACTGAAAACAATAAATATAATTGAGGGAGATGGTAAGCCGAAGCTCCATCTCACCTCCCACATTTCTCTCTTATACTCTATATCTCGAATCTTTCGATCCGTGAGCAAGAGAGATTGAACGAGCATGTTTATATAGCAAACTTTTCCTCTCGAAAGAATAGAACCACAAAAGTTAAATGTAACAAACCAACTTTTAACATCTACCAGTAGTTCTAGCACCTGCCCTCAACATTCTACCTTCCAGCGCTCGCACTATGAGCTTCTAGCATTTTCTTTATAAATATTATCTAAGTATTAATTGCATGACCAGAGCAAAGAAATACAAATATGAAACCACCCAGTCCAAAGATGAAATGCCATCACTTTCA
>JAUSHJ010000002.1 GCA_030648615.1 Microcaldota archaeon
TAATTCTACATTGCGGGATGCCATTGCCATTCAGGGAGGTGGAGCATTGCACGTAGCCTACGGTTCTCAGCGATTTACTAACGATCTGGATTTCGTGTGGTTAGGCGAGCCACTTTCATTAGAATTATTATTAAATTTAGTCGACTCTGATAAACTTGGTCACAGCATATCCAGTAGAATCTCTAAGAGTGATGACCGTTTTGTCAGAGCTACTTATTCTGTTAATGCTGAAAAAGGTTTTATTTCTTCATTCCATCTGGAGGGCTATGCTGCGTCACCACTATTCGTATGTAATTCTGTTCAGTTATCCACTGGGAGTAGTATAAATGTAGAATCTCCTGCAGAAATTTTGCTGGATAAAATAGTTGCTAGCCTAGATAGATTCGAAAAACGGGGTGCAATAAAGCAAACAGATATTTTTGATATACATTTTATTCTATCCCTACTAAAGGTACAAGATTTTTTACTTAGTGATATCGTTCGGAAATTCGCATCCTATGCAATTACTATTGACGAATCGCAATTAGTGGGTCGTTTGCATACGTTGATTGCATATCTATCAGAGAAAAAAGAATCGGTGGCAGCGGTTTTATCGAAGAATTTAGATGTTTCTTCTGCCGAAGAATTTGATACCTTGAAAATGGTTACTTCAACCATTGTTTTTCTGGAGAGACTTGCCCAATCTAAGTGATAAAATGCCAAAAATTACTGATCATACAAAACAAAAATTAGCTTTGCTCAAAGCAGGAGCTACTGCTCCAAGAACATTACCATCTACGGTAATGCGAGTTGAACCATTAGCCGAACCTGTAGTTACTGAGAAAGAAAAAGCACGAAAACTATTGGATGAAGCAACTGCAGTAGTTGAGCAATTAGATCGATCAGATGTCATGGTGGGGCATGCAAGAGACGCTTTAGGTGTTTGCGAAAAATTGTATTTAGTCGAAAAATACGCTGCCGTAATTACCATTACAACTTCAGTATTAGAACATCACAAACCTGTTTCAGTAGACACCTGCCCAAGAGTTTTACCAACGTGCAGAGCAGAAGAGTTTGATCTTGGATTTCTTGACCAACCGCTAATTTTTAATGCACTGGAGCCACATGAAATAAATTTAGATACAAATGCGACAAGCGTAAAGGAAGGTTCTATGTTGCGCATTTCTCCGGGAATAGGAGTACTGATCGGAAAGAAATGCAGCGGATTCGGTTCCATGAATGCGGTTTATGAAGGGGAACTGATAGATACAGCTAAACCTGGTGAAAATAAAAAAGTTGCAGTCAAAGTTTTAAAATTATATCCCAACGACGTATTTGTGCAATTTGGGAAGCTTGAAATTGAAAATCTCCACAAACTTAAGCCTGCATTGGCACGAGAGCCAACAGAAAATTTTCCAGACGGACAAAGGAGAAATTATTATCCGGAGCCTTTTAGTGGAATAAAGCTGGCTGAAAGAGGACTTATAATTGAAACTTTATGTAGTGGGAAGAGTTTTGCACAACACCTTCAAGGAAACACTTTCGAAGAATCATTTCCGTTACTGTTACAATTTCTACATTCTCTTGCAATTGCAGAAGGTGCAGGGATAACTAATGTTGATTTTAAAGGCGGGTATATGGCAGTAAAATCAGAATTGACTATATTGCCTGATGGAGTAAAATTCATGGACTGGAATGTTACACATGATTTAGATTCTAAGGATGCATACAAAATAGCTAGAGCCAAGTTAAAAATACCTCATGTAATAAATCAATGGATAAGTGTATTAGATGCGATTTTGACAGGAGAGAAAATACCTGTAAGCAGATACAATGATGCTGAATGGTCAACTTACAGGACAAGGATGTGCGTATTGCCATCCTTTGACAATGAAAATAAGATGGACACAAATGCGCTTATTGAAAAAATAAATGCTGCTGCTACAGTTCCAAACGAATTTAAATTTTTGGTATATGAAGCAATAATTGAATGTAGATTCACTAGCATAAGGTCGTTCTACCAGAGGATGCTGGCACTTTATAGAAAAGAGATAGATAAATATATTATTGATACGAAAGCAGCTGATTTTACTGGGGCCGCAGAAGAATTCAACGGAATATTTGAACAGAGAAAATCACAGTGGGATGCAGAAAGAACTGAATTAAAGAGATTGGCAGATTTAGAAAGAGAAAAATAAATTACTGCGGACGAACTGTACTAGGCAATTCGACTGGAGACAGATACGAGTATATCACTCCTCGATTTATTGCACCTCTATTTTTTCTTGGTTCGACAAGATACATGTCAACACTTTTGAAATCGTGCGAAGGTGAGACAACTATTGCCGGATGTTTCAAATCTGTAACTACTCCTAGGTCCGTATTGCTCGGACCATCTGCATTAGGGTGAGTGTGAAAATTCAATAAGTAATCATTATCGTTCCACATTGGCTCATTCGGTTCAGGCATTTCAGCGATTTTCCCTCCACCAAAAATTCTTCTAATATTTGTAATTATCATTTGTTCGTTCGTCATTGGTGTAAAACTAGAGTTGTCTGCCATTTTTACGAGGTCTTCTCTAAACGTCTTTACCATTTTCATGTTTTTTGCAAGGCTGAAAATCAATTTCCAAGTATCTTCCATGCTTATATGTGGGGATCGTTTTCCAGTTCCTTCATAGACTACATCAATCATTAATTTGTACCCAAACATAGTATGGAAAAGTGGTTCGAACAAGTGATCAATCGCAAATTTCAGATCTCTTCCTTCTCTTGCAGCTTTAACTAGTTTATTAAATCCTCTCACTGATGCAAACATATTTTCCCGAAATCTGTTTCTGGCGAATACTGGTACAAGCCGGTCTGCTTCGTAAGATAAGCCACCGCCTTTTTCCTTCATTGTCCTTACGGAGTATGCAACTGCACGGGCCAGTTTTTGTTTGTCATCTTCCAATAAGCATCTTTCGAAGAATTTTACCTTCTGCGTTTTGGACATACAAAGGAAATCTTGCGTTCGTTTTACTTTTGGGTTTAGTTTTCGTGTCATATCAACACAATAATACATTAATTACGAGTCATTTTAAATAGACTTGTTTCGTTAGCTTTATTAAGCTAATAATCCCATCTAATTTTATGGAAATTAAAATCCCCAGATGCATGAGTACTCAACATCCTGACAATGTAATGACTCCATTTTTTTCAGATAGTGAAGTTATTGCTGGTGAAGCAGAAGTAAAAGAAGCTTACTACGTATTCTCACAGTTGGGATGCACCGAGCAGATGTGGGACAGTGAAGGCAAGGAAGTCGATCACGAAGTTGTTGAAAAATTACTTTCCAAATATCATGATTATTTTATTAAAAATATTCTTGGAAGAGATCTGTTCTTAACCTACCGAGTGCCAAACCCAAGCGTGCAAAAAGAACAAGGTAAAATTTTACTTGAAACTCTGCATAGTATTCCGAGAGCCTATGATATTGCAAAATCAGTTGGCATAGACATTCCTCCCATTTTTGAAGTAATACAGCCAATGACTAAAAGCGCGAATGAAATAGAAATGATAAAAAAATATTACGAACGTGTTGTTATTGGCCAAAGAAATGCCAAAGTAAGTCATACAAAAACAGTGAAAGAATGGGTGGGGGATTTTCGTCCAGAGAATATTAATGTGATTCCACTATTTGAAGATTATGATTCACTTTTAGCAGCTCCGAAAGTTCTTGAAGAATATTTACAGGGGAAGAAACAGGAATATCAAAGAGTTTTCTTAGCAAGAAGCGACCCTGCATTGAATTATGGTAGTAGTTCTGCAGTTCTCTTAAACAAGATCGTACTTCAAAGACTTCATGAACTGGAAGAGAAATTAAGTGTAGAGTTACTACCAATACTAGGGGTGGGCAGTGCACCATTCCGTGGAAATCTTCGTCCTGACAATGTAAATAATTGTGGTGAAGAATACTCCAGTGTTCAGACATTTACCATTCAGTCATCATTCAAGTATGATAATCCATTTAGAGATGTTGTAAACGCCATCGAAATGCTAAATCTTAGCAAACGAAGCGACCCAATGCCAATAGATGAAAAACGTGCAATCTTACTGACAGATAAAATAATTGATGATTACCAGAAACAAATTGCCAAGATGGCAGATATGGTAAATGCAATCTCAAATCATGTTCCATCAAGAAGAAGCAGAAAACTTCACGTTGGTTTATTCGGTTATTCAAGATCAATGAAAGGAACTAAATTACCAAGAGCAATAAAATTCTGTGCTGCCTTCTACTCAATCGGTATTCCACCTGAACTTCTTGGGTTACATGCGTTGAGTGAAAAGGAATTTGATGAATTACACGGTCTCTACGTAAAAATAGATGAAGATATTAAGGATTCGTTGAAGTTTCTTAACAAAAAGAACCTTGCATTAATGCCTAAGGAAATCAAGAATGGCATAAATGCTGTTCTAGAGCATTACGATTACGAAGATGAAACTAACGAGGAGTATGTTGAAGTTACATCAAGGATTTATCATAATCTTATGAAAGGCAATGTGGCAGCACTTTCTGATGATATAAAACGAGCTGCATGGATAAGGAAGTTCTTGGGTTAATAGGAACAAAATTGAAAAAAAAGCGGTTTTGCTATGAAAAATTCTATTTCTGTTATAGAGCTTGCAAAAAAACTAATTTCCATTGACTCTCAAAGACCAATAGCTAGTGAAAGTAAAGTCATGCAATTTATTTTTGATTATTTGATTGACAACGGATTAAAACCTGAAAAACAAATCTACGATAAGGAAAACGATCGTTTCAACATTTTAGTATTTGGAAGTGAAAATGCTACTCTTATGATAAATGTGCATATGGACACAGTATCAATAAATGATCCAAACAACTGGAAGCATAATTCTTTCGGTGAAATTGTAGATGGAAAACTTTATGGCAGAGGAAGTTGTGATACAAAGGGACATGCCGCTTGCCTTCTGCAAGCAATGATTGAGAATTTTAATGAAAATATAGTTTACGTGTTCAACGTGGAAGAAGAACTTAGCATGGGCGGAATAAAGAAAGTCCTGGAGCTAAGAAAAACCAGACTAAAAAATTTAAAATATTCTATTTCACTTGAACCAACTGATGGAAAAATTATGCGTGGAAATAAAGGGCAGTATGCATTTGAAGTAACTGCCCATGGAAAAACCGCTCACGGTAGTAATCCTGAACTTGGAGAGAATGCAATATACAAAATAATTGGTGCTGCTAGAAAAATAGAGAACTACAATAAAACCGTAAGCAAAATTACACATCCTTTATTTGGACATGCAACTGCAAACCTCGGAGTTATTGGTGGCGGGACTGCTTCAAACGTAATACCAGATTATGCATTCATGTGCGTAGACCGAAGAGTTTTACCAAATGAAAACCCAAAAGATGTAGAAGCAGAATTCAGGAAACTTGTTGCTCCTTTAGAAGTTAAATTCATTAATCGCGTCGAAGCATGCGAAACTCCAGCAGATTCGAAGATAGTAACTGAAATAAGTAAATTGCTAGGAAATCTAGGAATGGACAGTAACTCTTACGGATTTACTGCAACATCAGAATTATCTGAATTACGTGCTGTAGGTCTGGAAGGAATAATATTTGGGACTGGTGAATTAACTCAGGCACATAAACCAGATGAGTATATAACAATAAAAGAATTAGAACAATGTACTACTGTGCTAAACAATTTACTGAAAAGGTGGAAATAATGAATATTAACGAAGAATCTCTAGAACTACACAGGAAACTACGCGGTAAAATTACAATCAAAGGAAAAGTAAGGATAAAGACTACTAATGATTTGTCACTCTTATATACTCCGGGTGTGGCAGAACCCTGCAGAATTATTGCCAAAGATAAATCAGCAGTCTATGATTTGACAATGAAAAATAATACTGTTGCCATTGTCACTGACGGTACACGAGTTTTAGGTCTAGGAGATATAGGTCCAGAAGCTGCACTGCCAGTTATGGAAGGCAAAGCACTCATCATGAAGGAATTTGGAAATATCGATGCAATTCCAATTTGTCTAAATGAAAAAGATCCAGACCAAATAGTTGAAATAGTTAAGGCAATTGCTCCAGTTTTTGGTGCAATAAATCTTGAGGATATCTCCACGCCAAAAGTTTTTGACATAGAAGAACGGCTAACCAATGAACTAGATATTCCTGTATTTCATGACGATCAGCATGGTACGGCAATGGTAGTGCTTGCTGGACTTATTAATGCACTAAAGATAACTGGAAAGAAAAAAGGTGAAATTAAGGTAGTTGTGAATGGGTCAGGTAGTGCCGGTCATGCTATTGCTAAACTACTTCTTGCTTATGGTATAGCTGATATTACAATCTTTGACAGGAACGGAGCTATATATTCTGGAAGACCTAATCTGGAGCAACACAAAGCAAAAATGGCAGAGATTACTAATAAGCAACAATTCAAAGGAGTACTAAAAGATTTTGAAGGTGCGGACGCGATTATTTCTGCAACTGCTCCTGGTGGATTATCTCATGATGCTATAAGAAAGATGAATGAGCAGAAAATAGTTTTTGCACTGGCTAATCCTATCTCTGAAATTTCACTGGAAGAATCCAAACAATTAGGTATCGTAGTTTTCGGTACTGGAAGAAGTGATTATCCTAATCAATTAAATAATTCAGTAATATTTCCAGGTTTCCTTAGAGCGTTGCTTGATCTGAGAGTGAAACGAATCACAGACAAAATGAAGATTGCAGCATCAGAAGCTGTTGCAAAACTTGTTAGCAAAGAAGAATTGGCAGTAGGAAAAATAATTCCAGATACCTTCGATAAACGACTTGTTAAGAGAATTGTGAAAGGAGTAAAAAAGTCCTTAGATTAATTTAGTAAATCAACCGATCTCACAAAACTTAATTTATACAAACTAATTAAAATAGTTATTAATAAGATAAATTGATGCAACGCAGATTTAGCCCTAATTCAGCAATTATAGAAAGAGTAGTTACTCGTGATTTTAGAAGAGTTCACTTGGTAGAAGGAATTCAAACAGTACGTGTAATTGTAGTTTCAGATAGAGATAGGATGTACATACAGACTCCCAGGCACAGACTTTATCCAGACAAATTCAGACTTTTAGGTTCAGATAGAAAGACCACGGTAAGAGATGCGTTGCTCTATGTAAGAGCTCATCACTCTTTTGGAGGCAGAGTTTTAGTTAATTGTGTGGTAGTTGAAGGTGAGCGCGTAAAGTCAAATGCTCCTAGAACTGCATTCAGGAAACGTGTGAGGTGTTTCAGTTGTTTCGGACCAGAGCAATTAACTAATCATCATATAATTCCTCGTTCAAGAGGTGGACAAGAAGATACTAGAAATATTGCAGTGCTTTGTCAACCTTGCCATACTGGGTTAGAATATAAGCTAGAATTAATGGAGAGAATCCCAAGTCCACCACTTACATATGTAGATTTCGTAGCCGTATTAGTTACTTTTACTCTGGCACAAAGACATAGAAATGACAGTACCTAATTTATTTCTTAATTTTATTTATTATTTCTTAACTTTCTTCAGTAATCCCCTATCAACTTCGCTAGGTCCTGTTGCTGTTGCAATAATCTTGTTAAGTTCTTTTTCCCCTAACAATTTCTTCTCAAGAATCAATGTTCGCAGCGACTTACCTTTCTTATATGCTTCAGTGACTAATTTAGAAACTGTAGAATATCCTAAATAAGGATTGAGTGCAGTTGCATATACAAATGAATTATTGAAATGCTCATTAACTTTCTTTTCGTCAATGCGTAATCCGTCAATACACTTCTCTCTGAATATTCTTGTACAATTCGTAAGCATTTCCATTCCGTTTAGCAAATTATGCGCAATTAAAGGAGTCATAAAATTAAGCTCCAATTGGCCTGAGTTTGCAGCAAGCAGAATTGCATAGTCATTCGCCATTATCTGAAATGCAACCATGTTGACTGCTTCTGGAACTGACGGATTAATTTTGCCAGGCATTATGCTTGACCCTGGTTCTATCTCCGGTAATATTACTTCAGCAATTCCGGTCTTAGGTCCGGAAACTAACAATCGTAAATCATTTGCAATTCTATTAAGTGTTGCAGCATAGTTGCGCAGTGCAGAAGAACTGGTTGAAAATAAATTCATGTTGTGGGTAGTTTCTACACTGCTTTCTGCCAGTGAAAGCTCCAGATGAGTTACTTTTGATAGTTGCTGAACGATCTTCTCTTTAAATTTAGGGTGAGCAGTTATTCCAGTTCCTACAGCAGTGCCTCCAATTCCTAGTTCGCGTAATGATTCAAATGACTCCAGTATAGTTTCATGATCTTTTTTTACTGCAATCGCATAGGCATCAAACACCTGTCCATAGGAAATTGGCACAGCGTCCTGTAGATGAGTTCTTCCTACTTTTATTACTTTTGCATAGGCAGAAGATTTTTTTGTTAATGTTTTTTCTAATAACTCAATTTCTTTTAGAAGTGGATGCATTAGCAACAAAGCAGCAATTCTTACTGCTGTTGGAGTAACATCGTTTGAACTCTGTCCTGCGTTAACGTGATTGTTTGGATGAACAAATTTATACTCTCCTTTCTTTCCGCCAAGCAACTCATTAGCTCTATTGGCAATTACTTCATTTACGTTCATGTGAAGTGGAGTTCCAGCACCTGCCTGGAATGCATCTAAAATAAACTGATCACTGAATTTACCAGCAAGAGATTCGTCACAAGCTTTCACAATAGCATCAGACACTTTCTTGTCAATTACTCCAAGTTCTCCGTTAGTTAGTGCTGCGGCCTTTTTTATCATGATAACTGCACGATAAAGCTCAGGATGGACATTGCTTCTGCTAATCTTAAAAGTGTTCATAGCTCTTACGGTGAATGCGCCGTAATATGCGTCTGCAGGAACGTCTACTTTGCCTAGGAAATCTTCTTCTATGCGTTTTGCCATAACTAGAACTGGAAGATAAAAGTTAAAAAATAGCACTCATTATTATTTACCCATGTTCGATAAGAAAATAATCAATTATCTTGATAAAAACAAGTTTATTTTTGATGTCGACTATTTAATGGAAAATGATAAAATCATCATAAAGAAGATGGATTTTGAAATCGTCCTTTCTGAAGATTTGAGTTATTCCATCAGAAGAAAAACATTTCTGTTGGATATGGCATTACTTGCATTTGGAATACTTGACATTATTTTCTTTATTATCTTTAACCCACTTCTTCTCGTAATTGACACTGTGATCTTACTCTTTCTTGGCATGAAAGAAGGCTGGATATATAAGGAAAGAGAAGAACTTGCTGGACTAATCGTTAAACAAATAAAGAAGAATGCGGATAAGTAGCTTCATTTCTTCCCCACAAGTGCGAATTGAGCAAGCATCGCCTCGATCTGAATCCTTTCATTAGCGCCTTCTACAAGCCTAAAGTTATATTCTGCAATCTTATCAATCAAAGCGATCTTCTTTACTTCATTTATCTACATTACTCGGAACTTCTTCGTAATCTGTAGCAGAAACTTTTGCATTTATAAGCGCAATTATCCGAATATCATAAAGGCATCGCTGATAAAACCTAGTTTCATTATAAACTTGACAATCTGAAACGTTTGCATTTTTAAGCGCAAATATCCAATTTTTATAACGACATTCATCAGTATCTATTTTAGTTTCTTTATAAACTCCTTGACAAAATGAAACGTTTGTATTTCTACTTGCAATAACTCTAATCTCATAACGACAGTGTTGATACAACCTAGTTTCATTATAAAATTCTTGACAATCTGAATCTTTTACCTCTCTAAGCAAAATCTCATAAACCTTACCAATACATTTATTATACAGCCAAGTGTCATTATAAAATTCTTGACAATCTAATTTGGAAAAATTTTCATTATTTCTAATCCTACAATTTAATTTATTATAAGGAACTTTTAGTATATCGCATACGCTAGAATTTATTTCCACAATACAGCCATCGTGAACATTATCGTTTTTTATTAGATTGCATGATTTAAAATTCTTCGTAACTTTTGAAATGTGACTTATACAGCTGTCAGATTCCGCTGATCTGTCAACAACACATCTATTTTCATAATGACCGCAACTAAAAGCTGTAGCATTTTCGTTTAAATTTTGGATTATTACACATAATGATGTATTTTTAGTTTGGAAAGCATGAGTGGAAAAGCATTCATCATCTGTTTTGCCATCATACTTGTAACTCCTTAAGAAATAGCAAAGATCTGGATTTTTTTGGCTAACAGATAAGTCAGATATACAGTTACCAAATTTATAAGAGTTTTGTAAAGATTCACATTCGTAAGGAATTTTATGCGAGTTGCGGTATATATCTTGCTCGGTTGCTTCTATTTTTAAACAACCAAATAAGAAGATAATAGAAAATATAAATAGAATTAAAATCAGATTTTTAGAATACATAATTCATACGACCTTTTTACTTCTTTCCCACAAGTGCGAACTGAACAAGCATTCCAGTCTAATCCAATACTTTCAGTTGTTTCGACCAGACCTTATTAGGTGTTTTCTTTAGCCATTCTACATACTGGTCTATGAATCTCAGTCTTTCCTCGAAGTTCTTTTTCTTTTGAAGCTTCAGTTCTTTAAGGTCAACTTTTGGAAATTCATTCAAGTTTTTCACCTATGATCATCTCAAATTTCTTATTGGAAACATTGAGTTTTTCCAACATCTCGCTTAATAACGGTTTATTCAGATGTTCTTTAAAGACCTTATAGAGAAAACGTGCATCCTCTTCATCTTTTTCAGAGCCCAATTCCAGCTTAAATGCTATCTGAAGTTCGAGTGGAGAAAAATACAATCTCTTGCTATTGCATACTATCTCAACTCTTTTTTCGAGTGAATACCTATCTATATCAGTTTTCAATGGCTTGAATTCGATGTTAGGTATAAACGAATCTTTCTTGTGAAAACGTAATGCTACTTCATTGGCAAGGGAATCATAAGCGTATTTCGGTTCTGTCGCATTCAAACAATCAAATTCCGAAGAAATTAAATTCCAAAACTCAGCAAATCTTTCGAAATTCAGATCTTCAACAAAAAGATCAATATCTTCAGTATTTCGGTTCCTCCCAAAAAATAATCCGACGTATCCAGATATTATGACGTACTTTATTTTTGCTTTATCTAAATAAGAAATGAAAGAAAATACAAATTCGTCTATTGCCCGAAGTTCTTTGTTGAAAATTATTTTTTTCGAGGTATAATTCATTTCCATTCATAAGACCTTTTTACTTCTTTCCCACAAGTGCGAACTGTGCAAGCATTGCCTCTATCTGAATCCTTTCATTAGCGCCTTCTACAAGCCTAAAGTTATATTCTGCAATTTTATCAATGAGTCCAATTTTCCTCTGCTCATCAATGTTTAGATTAGGGATTTCTTTGTAAACTTGAAGTAAAATATCCTCCCCACTTAATCCATAGGTAATTATCAGCGTATCCAGCTTCTCCCGAGTCTTGGCAAAATCTCCGCTCAAAGCAGTGTCAAGCATTTCCTTTACTTCCTTAGGTTTTGCCCTGGAACTTATGTTATGTATTAAATCAGCAGTAATGTGCTTGGCATGCATTGCTGCACCCTGCAATACATTTACTGCTCGTCTCATGTCTCCTTCACTGACATAGTAAGCAGCTTTATACGCTTCATCATCTACTTTCAGATTTTCTGCATTGGCAACTTGTTCAAGCATTTTCTTGACATTACCTTCATTAAGCGGTAAGAATCTGAATATGGCACATCTTGATTGTAACGGTTCAATAATTCTGGAAGAGTAATTTGCTGAAATTATAAATCTTGTAACTGTTGAACTTGCTTCCATTGTTCTGCGAAGCGCGTGTTGCGCGTCAGGTGTCAATGCGTCTCCTTCATCCAGGAAAATAAGTTTGAAAGGTGCACCGCCCATGGAAACGCTTCTTGCAAAATCTTTTATTTTTCCTCGGACTATGTCAATTCCTCTATCATCTGAAGCATTCAACTCTAAAAAATTTCCCGCAATCTCATTACCATAAAGATCTCGTGCAAGCGCAAGTGCAGCAGTGGTTTTGCCTACGCCCGGTGGCCCTGCAAAAAGAAGATTTGGCATATTTTTTGTTTTTACGAATGCTACGAGGCTTTTAATTGTTCCTTCCTGTCCAATTACGTTGTCTAGGTTCTTAGGCCTATACTTCTCTGTCCAGGGCAACAGTTCAATTGACTCTTCGCTAACCATAAAATCACAATAATTAATTGCTAGAAGCTGTATGCATGAGGCTAGAGGCAATTTTAATATCAAGCCTCTACCTTTTACCAGCGCAACAGCGCTATCTACCATATGCTTCAATACTATTAATAAATCTTATCAGAGATTCTTGTTTAATACTTCATGACGGTGATGCTATATGGATAGAGTAAAAACAGGAATAGTCGGAATGGACGAAATGCTTAACGGTGGCATACCGATGAGGAGACACGTAGCAATATACGGTGGTCCAGGTGCAGGTAAAACTTCATTTTGTTTTGAGTATCTTTATCGAGGTGCTAAAGCAGGTGAAAATGGTGTTTATGTAAGTCTCGAAGAAACTACTGATGATCTTATAGAAAATATGGCGAGTACATTCCCAATGTTTACAGATATCAAGGAGCTTATAAAAAGCAAAAAACTTGAGATTGTAAAACCAGATAAACTAGAACTGGAATCTGTCGCTGATTTGATTGAAGACCGAATAGCTGAGAATGACGTTAAACGAGCAGTCATTGATTCTGCAACTATGATAAGGATGGCATTTGCAAAAGAGGTAGAATATAGGCAGACATTATTCGAATTCCTCTCATTGTTGAGAAATCTTGATTGTACTACATTAACTACTGTTGAAGCTACAACTGCAAAGAAAGAGGAAATGCATTTCGATATAGAGCATTTCGTTATGGATGGAATTATCAATCTCTATAATCTTGATCGCGAAGAACGAAGAATCAGAGCATTAGAAATCTTCAAGATGAGAGGCACTGACCATTCTAGGGATTTAGTGCCGTTCAAGGTTACGCCACAGGGGCTTAAGGTCTATGTTGGGGAGAAAGTGTTTTGACACTTTCAAATCCAACCAATTTCTTCTTTTTTCTTCGTTGATTTTCTTCTGCTTCTGATTCACCTAGTCAAAATATTCATCATCTCGCCGTCTAGCGTGTTTTATCAAAAAGCGAACGAACACAAAATTGATAAAAATTTTGTGTGCATTGGAAATGAGAACCAAAGTTCGAATTAACAATACAATTAAAAACTCCTGATTCCATAGTATTATGCAGTGGGTAAGTCCAGGGAATCAGCGCGTACCGGATGGTGCGCATAAAAAGCTGGCTTTGGGGCCACTGCACCTTTTATTTCCAGATTTCTTCATTTCCCTTATTTCTTATTTTATTCTGGATTAGATCATAAAAACTCGGATCTCCAAATGCGTATTTTCGCTGAATTGACCATGCAATAAAGTCAACAACCTGAAGCTCGTTTGATGCATAGGATTCTATGTGTTGTATCTTGATAACAATAGAAGGACTTTTGGCTTTAATTTTCCTTTCCACATATCTGTCGAAATCTTCACGCAGCAGACGATTGGTTTCTCTTTTATCAATGGTTATAGAAATGCTATCTACATTAAGCGTAATTTGTTCTAGCAACAATCCACAGAGATAATTATACAACTTATCTTTATGTTCAAATAGATCATCTTTTACTTTATCCTTTGAGATTACAAGCGCAGATATTGAGCAATCACAGGCATTTACTTTTTCCAAGACAAAACGCTTTATCAAATCATTTGAATTATTTGCCTTGATCTCAGACAATTCGTGCATCTTTTTCTTTAATTTCCGCTCCCTGAGTCGTTTTATTATCCTTGAAAGATTTAATGGATCATGTACTGCTACAACTGCAACCGTGAAGTATCGGGAACCCAATTTTCCCAGATCTCCGCTTTCATCCATAAAAAGGAATTTAATGTGGTTTTGATTAGCCATAGTCTTACCTAAACGCATTATATTTGATAGAACTTAGGTTTATTGTCCTGTTAAATATTTTAAAGGCCAACCAGAGGGGAGCGCCCCTCTAGTTTCCCTGGGATTCCTGACACCCCCATAAGAAAGCGACCCGGTACAAAAAGAATGTCAAGAAATCTATGGACTTTAGTCCGTAGTGAATTGACCACATATTCAATCAAATTTTTATCTGATAAATATCTTCAGTAGCAGGCGCGCTGCCTAAGGGCAGCGCACAAATTTCCAAGAGAAAACTGCTACCGGAGTTGTATATCTATGAGTGAAACCCATGTAAAATTTATAAGCGTAAACCATACCAAAGGTTTAAACCAGCATCACGTTGAATGGTGTCCAAAATACAGATACAATTGTTTAGGTAGGGAAGATATCAGAAGAGAAATGGAAAGCATACTCAAGGAAATTGCAAAAGAAAAAGGAATTATAATCCATTCAATAGCTGTTGAAGCTGATCACGTTCATCTTTTTGTTTCTATTCCTTTTTCTATGTCTGTTTCTAAGGCTAAACAATATTTGAAAGGTATTTCTTCATATAAAATTTTTAGACTGCATCCAAATTTTAGATTAAGATATCCTAAAGGACATTTCTGGAGCATTGGAACGTTTTGCAGAAGTGTAAGTAATGTAACCTCAGGTGCAATAAAAAATTATATAGAAAATCATGAGCATGGAAAACTTAATCAGACAATTCAGCAGTTAGAACATGAGCCAGAACAACTGAGCCTTTCAGGCTTCTTCTAAAATAACTGGAAGCCCAGCACTTTAGTGCTGGGAGGGTTCAC
>JAUSHJ010000005.1 GCA_030648615.1 Microcaldota archaeon
AAAGAATTTGGTTCTGGTTTAGTCCAAGTCTGTACATTCGGAGACAAAATGGATGTAGTTTGGATGCACCGCTATAAACTACCGCTAATTTCTGTAATCAACAAATACGGAAAGATGGAAAACACAGGAATTCCAGAACTAGAAGGACTCAAATTAAAAGATGCTAAAGTAAAAATGATTGAATTACTAGAAAAGCAAGGCAAAGTAATTAACAAAAAACCAACTCAGCAAACAGTAAAAGTCCATGACCGCTGTAAGACACCAATAGAATTATTAGCATCGTGGCAATGGTTTGCAGACATCAGAACTACGGGTAAAAAAATAAAAGAACTTGCACACCAAGTAAAATGGGTACCTGATTTTGGTATTTCTTATCTTATAGATTGGGTAGAAGGCGCAGAGTGGGACTGGGTCATTTCACGACAACGAGTTTTCGGAACTCCAATACCATTTTACTATTGCGAAAAATGCAATGAAACAATGACTGAGGAAATAACTAAACTTCCGTTTTATTCTGAAAAGTCCAGTAAACGAAAATGTAAGTGTGGAGGAGAGATGCTGCCAGAAACTAGCACCTGCGATTGCTGGGTTGATTCATCTATTACTCCGTTAATAATTTCCGGATGGCCAGATGATAAAAAGAAATTTGAAAAAATGTATCCTATTTCTCTTAGACCACAAGGAGTAGAAATAGTTCGCACGTGGGCATTTTATACTGTATATAGAAGCGGAATAGGAATTACTGGGAAAGCACCTTGGGAAACGTTATTGCTTAATGGCAATGTTTTAGCACCAGATGGCAAAAAGATGAGTAAAAGTGCTGGCAACGTTATTTCACCTACTGATTTACAAAAAGAATATCCCACTGATGCAATACGACAATGGGCTGCAATGTCTGGAGCAATGGCAAAAGACAGACCATTCAGCTACGAAGACATAAAATATGCAAAAAGCTTTTTGAATAAACTATGGAACGCTTCAAAACTTGTTGAATTAAGCATTGTAGATTATAACGGAAAAGAAGTTGAATTTGAGAAATTGTCTGTAATTGATAAGTGGATAATTTCAAGAATGAATCAAATGATAACTGAAGGTACAGAAGCAATGGAAAAATTTGAATTCCATCACTTAATTGGAAAAATGCAAAACTTCTTCTGGAAGGAGTTCTGTGATAATTATCTGGAGTATATTAAGCACAGGACATACGGCAGTGATGCAAAAAGCAAACATGCAGCACAATTTGTTTTGCATTATGTTTTGCTGAATTCAATAAAACTACTTGCACCTATTGCACCACATATGACTGAGGAAATTTATCATGAAGTGTTTAAAGGTAAGGAAAGTTTGCACAAATCAGAATGGTCTAAAGCTGGAAAAATAGATGATAACGCAATTGCCACAATGGAAATTTTTAATGCGATTGTTTCTGAAATAAGACAATATAAGGCAAAGAATAAACTAGCTCAGAATGCTGAGATTGAAAAGGTAAAAATTACGTCTCCTCATGAGATAAGTAGTGAACTTATTGGGGAACTTAAATCAATTTCTAAGATAAAAATTATTGAACAAAAGAAAGGCACAGAACTAAAAGTAGAATTTTAATAGTTGTTTGACCTTTGGAAACATTTAAATATATTCGAAGATAGGGCAATATATGGAAAACCGAGTTCTGGCAGCAATTCTAATTTTCAGTATTATCTTGATCGCTGGATGCATCGAAAACAAGGTGGATTTTTACTCTCCGGATAACAACTGCTCTGACATTGGTGCAAACTATTTTGATAACCCAGCTTGTAGTGCCAGCTGTAAATCTTATGAAGCCTGCGTTAAATCAGTTACTCTTCCTACAGCAGATGGTCTTGGACAACTACAGTGTTACACATGTTTCAATATAGATATTACTAGTGATTTAATCAAAATGCAATTCACAGGAAGCAGTAACATTATAACAAAAAGTAATGAATCCGTAGAACTGAAATGGGATGTAACTGGAAACGTTTCAAAAATAAAAACTGTAAGGATATCTGATAAATTCAAAGATGCTGTAGGATATTATGATGCTGAATTTGATAATGAAAACAATCAGATAGTACTCAAAAAAATAATGGAATCTGGAGAACATTTACTCAAAGCAGAAGCACGGTTGGATGATAATACAGAAGTTAGTTCTGAGGAAACCAGAGTAGTAAGCGATGAGATTTCTAATGTGTACTGCTGCACAAACGATTACAATTTATATTGGGACAATGTACCGAAATCTAGTGTAAATGACTGCCCAGACTTGGGAGAACCAGAAGGTAAAATGGGTTATCTTACTCCGATAGAAGCAGAACATGGATGTATTTTTGGATTTATCTGCCAGACAGATGGCACCATGAAAAAAGTACGTGGACAGGAACACAGGGATGCAGTAGATGCAAAGAAGACGGTATACTCAAATCCGGAAGGAATAAACTGCGTCAATATGACTGCAAGCAATAATGATCAACCAAAAACAGTTTATAATGTTAACTTTGAACTTTTAGATATCAACAAAGGATATTCCAGAGTTGAAAAATTACCGTATGGCAGCACAGTACATTTCGTAGTGGCAAGCACTTCGGTAGACATTCGAAACCAGCTCCCCATAACAATAGTTATGAAAGTGAATGAAGAAGAAGTATTTAGAAAGGTTATTCCAAATGAGCCAGAGTATAATTGCAGAGATGCTACGGGTTGCAGTACTGATGGACCTCTTGTTCTGAACGAATGGATAGGAAAGGAAGTTATTCTTGATGCAACTAATAAAGATGGAGAACTACTTGTAGAGTATAGCGAATAGAAATATTAAACAAAAAAAAGCAATAATAACATTAGAATTTTAGAAAATATAGCAGGGCAAAATTTGGTCGGATTTTTCCAATCCTGCGGTGTTCGGCTCGTTCCATAGCGTTGGTAAAGGCCAAGCAACACCGTACCACAGCCCTGCGTAACTAACTACGAATTTTCAGTATTTAAATGTTGCTTAAATTTATTAGACGCGTGTCTAACTTAGACGTTTGTCTAACTTTTACTAAGAAATCCTACCGACGATACGTCCAGAAATAATATGCTCATTATTATCAAGCAAACAATCCATGTTAATTTCAGGTGCACATGAATAATATTTAACTTGAGATTTTATTTTCTTTATTGAATTCTTTGAAGATGAGTATGGGTTAATATATCCTACAAGTTTTACGCTGTCCCCACTTTCAAGACCTTTTTGTGGTAAATTACCAAATACAAAATACATCTGTTCTTCTGACAAATTAGCTGTAAAATCAGTTATGTTTATTTTGTAGCCAAAACCATTGGTTATGTTCAATGTAATGTTCAACGAAGTACCCTCCTGATAGAGTTGAAAATTACATGGTAAATTAGGACCAAGCGTACATTCCTCTGAAATTAGATAACTCGGGGAGAGAATTCCTGTTGAAAATATTGCTGCTATGATAATGACAAGAACAAGTAATGCCCAGCCGTAGGTTGTTATATATTCTATGGCAGCTTGCCCACGCAAGGTGCCAGCTTTGACCGAAGCTTCGGTCAAACTAACGGCTGCCTGACCACGTAAAGATTTAATCGCCATAACAGATACTAAGAAGATAATATATAAAAAGATGCCATCTGATAAAATGTTTATGGTTAAGGACGAACCAAATCTTGAAAATAGTAAGATTGTGAAGAAATTTAATGAATTAATAGGTGTACTAGCCCTAGGTACTTTGATTTTATTATCTGGAGTTTATTCGTTAATTACTGAAACGGCAATTTTATCTTATAAAATTTTTGGACTTTTACATTTTATTAGATTAGAGAAAGAGCAACTTGTTTTAGTACAAATATTCGGGACGTTTTTAGTTATTGTCGGATTAGCATCTTGGGTCATGGCATATGGAATTTACAATGAAATGAAAAAAATTGTTGCACGAACTTAGGATAGTTTTACTTCGGCCTATAATGTCCCCATTTCTCCAATGCCTGGGCAAGCTCAACATTTTTCTTGGCTTTTTCTTCCAGTGTAATTCCGTCCATGGTTGCTTCTATCGCCTGCATGGTTGCCTTAGCACCTGCACGCGTACCTTTAGGATGACCATGAATACCGCCACTTACAAGAATAACACAATCGTTGCCAAATATATCCATAACGTTTGGAACTAAACCAGGGTGTAAACCACCTGAAGAAACAGGAAATGCAGATTTTATGTTTCCCCAATCCTGTTCAAGCACAAGATTTTTGTAGGGCTTAACGTATGATTTACGTAATGTGTCTGCGATAGATAACACTTCTTCCTTATTTCCAACTAATTTTCCTACGGCAGTTCCAGCATGTATTTGTGTTACTCCTATTAATCGCATCATTTTTGCAACAAATTGCATTGTCATACCATGCTTGGGATTTCTGTCAAATGAAGCATGCATTGCTCTGTGGGCGTGAATTGCTAAACCTAGATCAGAACAATAATCTCTCATTGTTTGAACTGATGATGTTCCTGCAACTACTACATCAATCATGCAGTATCTCCAGCCATGATCTGCAAGAAAATCAGCACGTCGTTTCATTTCTTCTGTCTCTGCAGTGATATTGATGTAAGCATCTTTTTTATCTCCTGTAAGTTTCTCAGCTTTCTCCCTAAGCTTCGTCATTAGTCTTACCCTCTCGAAAAAATCGTTGAAACTTGTCGATGTTAAATTCTCATCGTCTTTTACGAAATCAAATCCGCCCATCCACGTCTCAAAACCAATATCTGCATGTTCTTTTGCACTAAATCCAATTTTCGGTTTTGGCACTGCACCTGTTAACGGTCTCTTACTTACCTTCATCATTTTTCTTATAGCTTGCATGCCATGATGAGGACCTTTAAAATGCTTGATATAAGATTTAGGAAAAGAAACATCTACTAATCTCAGATTTTTCAGAGCCTTCATACCGAATATATTGCCGGCAATTCCGCTCAACAACTGTGCTGGATTTCCAGGCTCCCAAAGATCAAGAGGGTATGCTACTTTTACAAAATTCCCATTTACTTCAAATACAATGGCCATGAGTTTTTTCATTCTTGGTGGCAAGGTAAATAGTGTCGTCCAGGTACCAGTAGAACTTTCTGAAGCGATTCTCCCTACAGCTTCATTTTTAGTTATGCCTTCAGCTGGTTCAAAATAGAATAGAACTACTAAATCATCTTTGGATGGTTTATAATTAAAATCTATAAATTCGTCGTACCAATCTATTTTTGCCATTACTTCACCAAATGGACTACCGATAGGAGGTTTAAAAACATTATCCTACTTAACTAATTATATTAATCAGTTACTATCACTTATTTCGAGGTTTATACTATGACTATTGTAAGTTGTGAAAGATGCGGAAAACAAACAGCAAAAGTAGATCCTTGCAATTACTGTAATAAGAAAGTATGTTTTGCATGCATGAAAAGCATGAAGAAAGCAAGCAAGACGAAACTCGTAAAGATCTGCAAAACCTGCTGGTGTAGCATCAGACTAAGAACTCAGTGGAAATCTGCATAAGTTTATTTTTCTAATAAACTCTTAACTGCAGCTATAACTTCTTTTATTTTCTCTGTTTTTATCGAACCTACTTTATAGAGAATTAGTGAACGATGAGCTGTAAATAATCTATTGGGACGAATAAAGCTCTGACGTTTCAAACTCCCGTTGACAAAATCAGTTTCTTCTAGAGTTATTGAGTATTTGTCATCTTTTACTTTGCTAATTATTTGACAGAGAATATGATCTTCGTGGTCTAATACTGCAAGAACTAAGGCAGGTCGTTTCTTAGAAGCACTTAAATCAGAAAAAGGAAATGGTAGAACAACTATGTCGCATTTCATAAATTCTTCCATGCCACATCTTCCTCCTTAGTATCCCAATCTTTAGCAAGCGACTTTTCACTTAAAATTGCAGTTGCAACACTACCTTTCATTAATTTTTTCAGTGATTTCATAGGTCTTAGTTCGATGTGATCATCGTATGCCAATATTGCAATTTTTTCTCCTTCTTCAAAACCTTCCATCTCACGCATGTCTCTAGGTATTGAGATTTGTCCTTTTAATGTAATTTTTACGGTTTTAACTTCTATCAATGTCATCATATCACCTTTTCTTACAAGTAAGATAAGTAAGAATTAGTATTTAATGATTTGTATTACGATAGATACGTGCATTCTTAAACACTTTTATACATATTATTCTTATGTCTACTTTAGCGTTTAGAAAAGCAGAACGATTCATTCGAACGATTACTAGAAAACATGATCTCAATCAGTTTAAAGATATTTTGAATGGCGATAGTGAAGGCAGACCTACTTTTAGATTAAAATATGAAGCTAGAGAAGTTGTCAAAGGACTTTCTGGAATGAAAACTGCAGACAAAACAGCAGTAGAAGCAGCACAGAAATCAATCACTGGAAGTGGACTAGTTAATTATAAACCACATGCAAAACTACTGCTAAATAAAATGAAAGTAACTCAGGGTGGAATTGCAGAATTACTTGCACAAACAGGATTGATTGGATCATTTACTGGTGTTACTGCATATATGATAAGCGATACTATCTTGAGATCAATTGACCCATCTAAAACAATTCCCGCAGTATTATTTTTAAGTTCATTTTTAGCTACAGCAATTGTCAATTATATTTCATATAAATTAGCCCAGGCAAAATTTGTTGAGTCTTTAAGAGTATTGGCAACCGGAATTAGAGATGGGATAAACGAGAGCGAATATGTTAGAAGATTATTTGATGTCTGGTTAGATGGAGGAAATGCCAACCCATTAATTAGACATGTGATTACGAAAGAAGGAGAACAACATGGTGACTCCACCCATGACGAACTTACTAGAGAGCTACTCAGTAGATTTCCAGTAAGAACTCTTGACCCTAATTTACTTAATTAAAAAGAAAAATAAAAAAAAAGAAAGTCAAGACGCTAAACTCAAGACACAAAACTACTTCTTGGTAGCCAGCGAGTATATTGCCTTCAACGACAATACTACAACTGCCGGAGCAACGAACACACCTAAAGCACCTACGAAACCGCTTACGAATTCACCTGCTTGTGACACTCCTAAACGATTAAACAATTCAGTCAGTGTACTCAACGCGCTACTCGATGCTAACAAAGCAATCGAAGCAATCAAGAATGAATTGATATCTTTTTCAGTAATATTCAATAATCCGACTACCAAACCAAGCAATGCAAGTACGCCAAATACTACACTTGTATTAGGTTCCAATTGACTTGAAAATAAACCAACTATAAGAGCCATAACTACACCTAGTAGGAATGCCCATTCGCCATATCTGCTTTCGTCTTTAGCTGCCATCGTAAATCACCAGAATAAGCATGAAGACGTTATTTTTAAAGCTAACGTTTAGAAGTACGACGATTAGAAAAATAAGAAGATAATTATTGTGCAAAAATTCTCAAGTGAATTACACTTACTACTCTTCTTTCAGGAGTAAATCCCTTAAGACTCAAATCTTTCTCAGCAAAAATACTACTGAGCTTCAATATTTGATGTATAGGATCCTGAATTACAAAATCTCCAGATAATTCTCCGATGCGTTGAAGTCTTCCCCTCTGCGCATCAGTAAGAGATAGTCCAAATTGTTTTGCTACAAGCAATGCTTCAGCAATCTCTTTTGAAGCTGGACTTCTATTGCTGATTGCATCAAGCATTTTATCAACATCTACTTCAGCAAGCTTCACCCCACTATTTATTGATACCAATATAGCTTTGACAGCACTACGTACGATATCGATATTTGGATGATTAATGTGCGACACAGCATCTTCTCGAATATTTTGCAAATGAATAGTATGTAAAAGACCTTCGGACAAAGGATTAGTAGGATCATGTTTTATCCATGCTAACAGTTTGTCTTCTTGAACTTCTGATAGTAAATGACCACGTTCGACAGCTTTTGTAATAATTTGAGCTGCACATAACTTAGAAATAAGTCGTCCGTCACCAGTAACAATATCAATAAACTGACTCATATCTGCTACAGTAATTTTATTGCCACTTTCGAGATGAAAAATCATTAACTGTTTTGCTTCTGTGAGAAGTTGATGATTTAGTTGAAGATCTATAAAACATGATATTACCAAATTCGTAGTTTCGTCGGTCATTTTAACACGTCCTTGCGATTCTTGGGCTTTCTCTTTTTGATACCGGAGCACGAATTATGGGTAATTTTGCCGATCGATTATCTGCAATTGATTTTCTATCTTCAGCCGTATTTGCTATTTCTCTAGCTAAAATTCCGATAGAATCTGCCCGCGTGTTTCTAATTCCTCTTAAATCCATTATTTGACCTTCCGTCAAATTAAGACCGTGAGCAACCATTTCTGAAAGTGCAATAGCAGCATAATTAGAACCCTTTCCCATTTCTCTAATAAATATATCTGCATCTGCATGATCAATGATTCCTTTTGAAACTCTTCGATTTAAACCAGTTCTTGCACCTTGTATAATGTGTGGATGATCGATTGGTTCTACAAAACCACATATAACTTCAACTTCACGAGGTATCTTACCACACGCGATTTGAATCAACGAGTGTATAGAATGAGTCGAATGCACTGCCTGTCTTAAACTATCCATTCTAAACTTTTGTCTGTCTCGATGGTCGTATCTCCTAGCCATACTTACTAATTTTATCTTATGCTTAGTTGTCAAATCATGACCAACAAATATTGCTTCTTGTAATATATCTATTGCGTATATCTTTCCCAATCCATACTTATTTTGACTAGTAGCTAGTTCTACCAAAGAATCCAAATCATGAGTTGTAAATACTCCCCCTTTACCTAGATACTCTCTTAAAAGTCGAAATCCTTCCATCTGAGCAGCATGGCATTCATCTGCCTGCCCATCTAACATTCTAAGTTGAGCTATGGCTACCTGACTAGGATTTTCATTACGTACTACTGACGTATCAGTTGTTTCGTTCGTCATGTGTGTATCACTCTTATGTTTGTGATTAATTATTTGTGGTTAATTGATTCTAATTATATTACACTGTTGTAGTATATAAAGCTTTGTGAATTTGAAATTATTTTTTCTTATCCACTTTAGCATCTTTATCCATTAGAATATAGGTGTAAACAACCGCTGCAAGTATTGCTCCGATTATCGGACCGATCCAATAAATTAGTTGTGGTGCCCAAACACCACTGGCGAGTGCAGGACCAAACGCCCTTGCAGGGTTCATTGCTGCACCTGTTTGTGTACCACCCATAAGAATATCAAATGTAAGTACAAGCCCTATGGCAAGACCATGAAAACCTTTTGGTGATTTGTTATCAACTGCGACGCCATAGATAGTAAGTACCAAGAAAAATGTAAGTACCGCCTCTACCAGAACACCGAAACCAAACGAAAGAGTAGTCGGGAAACCATATAACTGCGAACTAGTTGCAACAGGAAACATTATAAAAAGCAAGAAACCAGCAAATGCTGCACCTAGAAGCTGAGATATGATATAAGCAACTGCCTTGGAAACAGTGATACTTTTGCTGACAAGCATACTAATAGTAACTGCAGGATTGTAATGTCCACCGCTAAAGTGACCTAGAGCATAAATCATAGCCATTAAAACAAGACCATGAGCAAGAGCTATACCCACAAGACCAACAGCACCGCCAGTAAGTGCATTTACCAAAACTGCACCTGCACCTATAAAAACAAGTGCAAACGTTCCTAAAAATTCAGCTACATACGATCCGAAGTTATTTAGTTTAACCATAAAAATCTTATTATAAATAAAAGTGAAGGTTTATATAATAATTGTCTATAAATTATTTTACTAATTAGATATAATTTAATTCGGAGAGTGTTAGTTATGGGTATTCGACCTTCTAAAAGTATTCGTGATGCTGATAAAGTTGCATGGACAAGATTTTCAAGGAGTAAACCAAGAAGATCATTCATAAAAGCAATGCCACATCAAGACTTACAAGTATTCAGAATGGGGACAATGAAAAAAGATTATGACACAGTTATACATCTTACTTCAGAAAAACCAATTATATTAAGAGATAACTCCATAGAAAGTGCAAGACAAACTTGCAACAAATATTTGGAAAAGATAATTTTAGGAAACTATTATTTCATAGTTAGAGTGTTTCCACACCACGTAGTTAGAGAAAACAAGATGATTGCTGGTGCAGGAGCAGACAGACTGCAAAAAGGTATGAGACAAAGTTTCGGTAGACCTGTTGATAAAGCAGCAAGATTAGGTGTAGGCACAGAAGTTTTCACATTACACAGCTATAAACAAAATACCGAACACCTTAAAGCTGCCCTTATTAGAGCAAGAAAAAAGCTCACTGGCAAATATAAAGTATCGATTGATGCTGCATAATTACCGTTTGTTTGTGTTTCGAAGTGGAATAATCTATTTTTAAACCTATTCTAACATAATTAACTAGGGGGAACAACAATGGTAGATCAAAATAGAGTTATAGTAGATGATGCACTCATAAGTACAGACGTAGATAGGTTAATTCGAATTATATCATCCAAACGAACATTAGACATATCTGAACTTCAAAAAAGCACAGGCATAGAAAGAAGAACTATGGATAAATGGCTTAAAGTACTTGAAGACGAAGGATATGTAAAAATGGATTATCGAATCACTAATACGTATATAATGTGGCTTGGTTATGGGAAAACCGAGGAAGATAGTGAAATTGTAGATGCAGAGCCTGTAGATAAAGATACTTACGCAACTAATACAATTGTCACTACACAACCTCCAGAATTAAAATCAGAAATTGTGCCGACACTCCCTAGTTCTAATGAAACGTTTAAGCAGAATGAACCAACTACTCCTGAAATAAAAGATAAGCAGGATATGGAAGAAATTAAAGAGCACATAATTGAAGAAATAAAGAATGATGAAGAAGTTATAACAGACGATCAGGTAAATGAAAGTGAATTGCCAACTGCCGAACCTATAAGTGAACCACAGGTAATGCAAAAGCCTGAGATTAAAATATTGGATAAATATGAAAGAAAAGAAGAAAAAACAAAAATGAGAAATATGGTTTCATCTTATTTAGAAGAAATAGGAAGACAGAAAACTGAGATAGCAAACTTAAAACAAAAGAAAGAGATTATTTACACTAATAGATATGCAGATATAGAAAGCAGAGTAGAAGCTGAACTTGCAACTGTAACAGAAAGAATCTTGGAGAAGGAAAATAGAATACTCGAACTCAAGGAAAGAGTTCTGGAACTCCCTGATAAAGTAGAAGAACTAGAAAAAATGCATGAAGCCATAACAAAAGTTGAGGCAGACGGCAAAGAAGTTATAAAGAGAACACGAAATAAAGTGGAAAATTTAATAACTGAACTTAATGAAGCAGAAAACTATGTGAGATCACACGTAGAAGAAACACGCGGAACCATAGAAGCTCAAAATAAAAAACTGGATGACATTTCAAATATAGAGCAAGCACTTGATACTAGAATGGAAAAAATCAAAGAAACACTAAATATTACAAGTGAAAAACTACAGGAAATGACAGCAACTATGCAGGGAATGTTCGGTGAACTCCAGGATGCCAGCAGGATGAAAACAGAAGTAGCGGAGATAGCTAATAATCTCAGAGGCTCGATGGATCAGCGAGAAGAAGAACTGGTTTCACTGGAAGACGAATTAAGTGACATAAGGAAAGTAGAAGAATGGGTAAAGGAATACTTAAAAGATTACGAACAAAAAATAGATGAAGTAGAAGAGTATATAAGAGGCAGTGATGAAGAAATGAATAAGTTGAGAGAAGCTTCAGAAAAAGAATACATAAAAAAATATGTTCGCGAGCTCCAGGACCTGACTAACATCTATGAGCAGGAAATGGATGGTGCAGCCAGGGACGAAAAGGATATAGAAAGAAAGATAATTGAATCTAAGAGAAGACTCGAAGAACTTGTTGGAGAAAGTAAGGACATGCTTAGCAAACTCATGAAGGAAACATCGGATGTTGAAGATTTTTCTTCAGTAAATTTAAGAGCAAGAAATAAGATTGCAAATATCCGAGGTATAATAAATGAGAAAGAAAAGGAAAGAGACAGATTAAGTGAAGATTCCAAGGCAGTGAAGGAAAAAAGAAAGAACACTAAGCCTTTAAGACAGTCGACCAAGGATTCTAAAAATTCTAAGGATAAGAAAGGGAAGAAGTAAATTATTGGTAGACGCTAGACAAGCTTGTCGCTCTGAGCGACAAGATGTCCACATGATTGTTACTTTGTAACAATATGCATATTGTCCCGCTGGACAATAATGTTGTCCGAAGAGTCGGACAATTGGATGGTTGAGGCTAGAAGCTAGAGGGACATCTATGAAAAGATTGCACAAACTATTAAATCCTACAAATCCTGCACAATTAAGACGAAGATTTGTTGCAGAACTAAGAAGGGCAAGAATACACCCTGAAACCTTACGAACTCTTGTAACTAGTGCTGCCAGAGCAACGAATGGATTTAGCATTGTACGGGACGAAATGCAAATGATAAATATGGTGGAAATAGCTAAAATGGCTGCCCCAGAACTTCAAAGATTTGATGTACATATGGATAGAGTTTTTCCTGCAACTAGACGAAAAGTGTAATGATTATGACTGCTAAAAAAAGATTAGAATATGGACCAGTTGAGAAAAGATTGCTGATAAGATGTTTAGGTGACGTAAGTGGATTAAATATTACCCCTAATCAGAAACGACAGATACGCAGAGCAGCGGAGAAGTTTAAAGAAATAGTAGACAATGTTTTCGATCAGGAACCTGCATTGGAATCCCCGGTACATGGAGGCACAAACAAAAAGATATAATCATTACCATTTGCTCTGAAATACACCTGCGATCCTAAGCTTCTGATTACTGGCATCAATAATTAAAATTGATTCTCCTTTTTCGAATGCCAGTGGAACTGATAAATTTAAGTCAATATCTGTTACATGACCTTCAACATATTGCATATTGACATAGGCATGAATTTTACCTTTTAGTTCATCCTTGAAGAACGGACTTTTAATAAACTTCCCATTCACCATGGTTTCAACCTGAAAATCATGCCTGAGTGATGTGAGTATTCCATGTTCTACTAGGTCACCTTTGTAGGATATCTCGAAGTGAGAGGTTGCAGAAAGCTCCTCGATTTCTTTGCCATCCACATGAATAGAACGTATTTCAAAATCCTTACCAACTGGCAAAACAAATAAACTATCGTGCTTTTTTACTTTTCCACTCTTGAGAGCTCCACATGCAACATTACCTACTGAAGGAATGCTTGAAGTCTTATGAATTAGACCAATTAAGGCTTCGCCTTGTTCTCCTGTAGATAGATTAAGAACTTTTTCTTTTGCTGCATCCATGTCTGCAACTTTTTCATATTTTTCTAGCACCGTACCAATAACCGGAAGCTGGAGGTTAGAAATAATTATGCCTTTAGCTATTTTCATTGAGTTTATCGCAACTAAGAGTTCGCCAACTTTTGGACTTAGATTATCTATGATAAAAACTACTACGTCTGCCATTGAAAGAGAGTATAGAAGGGGCTGAATTTTTTCCGGGTAATGGATTGGATCAATAAACCAGATATTTCTGTTATTTGCATTAGAAGAGTAAATACCGAGATCGTCTTTGCTTACTTCGGTTCCCATTAGTTTGCAAAAGTTCTCTCTTAGTTCTGGATTATCACATAAAACTGCAACGAACATTCTACCACCTCATGATACAACTAGGTTAATTTTTATAATTGGAACGGTTTCTATGATTTTTATCGGTCACTTCTGAGTTTTTACATATGATTTAACCATAGTAATAAACTTCTCCGCCTCTTGGATAAAATAATATGCATCTTTCTTGGAATAAATAGATTTACCATAGTCAGCTCCACTTTTCTCTGTCATGGCTTTTATCAAAATTTTCTCAAACTGGTTTTCCTTTTCCTCAATCTTATTTTGTTCTATCAGTTCCATAAACAAAAATGGAGCATCATCATGTCTTGCTGATTTTTTACCGAAATAACTTAGAGTAAGCGCGTCGTTTGCTCGTATTAATGCATGAATTGCTTGCGCACAGCAAACTGCAGCAGCCAACTCGTGTTTGTCCAGCCTCTCACTCATTAATTTTGATGATTGTAACCATTCTTCAGCTTCGGCGAGTGCCCTTTGGGGAGAATCGATCATATGAGACGCCTGTTTTCTTTTCCTTTCAGAAATATATCGAGTTCATCTTTTCTTTCAAATTTTATAAATACTACCTTTATTTTATCAGAATAATATATAGAATGTGTAATCATATCCAAATTTGTATCTTTTTTACAAACAACTACTATATCAACATCACTTTCTAGGTTTTCTTCGTCGCGTGCAACACTACCGAACAGATATGCATGAACTACACCTATTTTTTTTAATTCTCCTATGACCTTATCGAGTACCAGCTTATGAGGGGAGAGATTTAACTCCATCAATTGCTTTAACGCTTTAACTATGTCTGATGTTCTGAGAGATATTACTGTACTTCTTCCAATTTTCTCACTGTCAACTACTCCTGCCTTGGAAAAATTATTCACAACTCCCCACGTCGTTGCAAATGGTACAGAACTAGTTTTAGCAAGCTCGTTTATAGTAAATCTCCTTTTGGGATAAACCAGCAATGTTTTTAGAATCTTTTCTGATCCGCTTGCCTTAAGTAATGTTAGAATATTCATATTATCACAAATTTGATAATATTATCAGGAATATGATAATTAAAAGGCTTTCGGTTACTCTTTCTTCCTATTTCTGGATTCATCAACAATGGCAAGCCAGGAATCTGCGATTTTCAGAAGATAATTACCAAACGTCTTGCTCATTGAGATTTTCATTGGTCTGAACTTCCTCTTGCTTTCCAATGCAACAATTGTTTCACGCTCTATTTTTATCATCCCTACTCTCCTAAGTCTTGGTAAAACTCGATTATAAAATGTAGCTTTAGAAAGATTATTTGAACGTATGAACTCTGAGGTTTCATCTCCGGTTAGATGCACTTTTCCACTCAATAACTTCAGGAATGCTACTGTAACTTCATAGTATTTGGCCTGGTATTTTTTTGAGAAAACAAAATTAGCTACTTCTTCAAGATTCCAGAGATTTCTGGTTATATTTTCATCTTTATCCTGAAACGAACGTAGTTCTTCGCTGTTGAATGGAGGAAAATATAATGATTCGTTAGATGGGACTCCTCGTGAGGCAATAACCTTTTTCTCTTCTACCTTAACTTCCTCGATTTCTGCCATAGATTATATAATGTAAACAAGTAATATAAAGATTAGGCAACCTGTTTGTAATTAATTTTTACAGTATCCATTATGTCGGCAAGAGTTTTTGCAACTCTAACGTATTCAACACTGTTTATCTGGCTCTCTCTATCAAACCATTCCGACTGCACGAATTGAGTTACCTGCTCCGTCATTATATCCAGAATTCCTAATCCGTCCATCCTGCTCATGTACCCTAGAACATCAATCGCGATAGGATGAAATGAATAAAGACCAGTTGCATCATCTGTAAGATCTTCCAATATATTTCTGATTATTGGACTTATGTTTATGCCTTTATTTGAAAGAGAGCATAACATTAGTGCTATTTCGTATCTACGATCATGATTATAGCTACCACGATCCAAAGCCAGAAGTGCATCAATTATTTCATCTTTTATCATATCTAACTGTCTCTCTTCGGTTATAACTGTAATCAAAGCAGTGTTAACTGTACTCCTTACATGCGCATCAGCATCTTTAAGATTATTTGAAAGCTGAACAATTGCACTATCAGCATGTTCCCGGCTTTGCCCAACTTCACCTAGTACCCAGGCTGCGCCCTTCCTCATATTTAAATCAGGATTTCTTATAAGAATTCTACCTAAAACTTCTTGTTCATTTTTTCTTTTTACTCGTTCAATTACTTCTTCGTATTGGCATTTTTCCAATAGAACCAAAATATCGTACTCTTTTATACGAACTAACTCATGTGTCAATTCGACACCCAAATTTACACAACTTTGCTCATCGGTCCCACCTAATGATCGACTGGGCAAATCATCTGTAAGTGGCTCTTTTCTGCTTTTTGAAGGTATTGAAGTCTCTTTTCTAGGTTTATGTTTCACTGCCATAAAAAATCACGCAACTTTCTCTTCCTGAGACTTTTGAGCATCTCTGATACGCCTCATAATATCTGCGATTGTACCTACGGTTTTTACATAATCTTCACTATTCCGCTCTCGTTCTATAGTAAACCACGTTGTGCTCATAAATCCAACTATGCTTGTCACCACGATATCTGCAAGCTCAGTATTTCCAGCCAAAATTAACTCTGATACCACCTCAGTAAATTCCTTAAGAGTATACATTAAAAGTAATGACTGCCAACGTAAATTAAGTTCTTCTATATGAAATAGAATCTCTGCTGTGAATCTGGCACTTTTGAAATTCTTTAGTGATTCTACTATTGCAGCTTTAACTTTAGGCATCCGCCCCCTCTGAAAGAAAACCACCAATTCCGGAATTGCTCCAGAAATATCTACACCTTGCCTAGCAGCATCAGCAAAAATATCTCCAATAGTATCATGCTCACTAAATGCACTGCTAGATAGAGCCTTCATTTGTTTCAAAAGTTGCAAAATAGTAAAATCTTTTATTTCTTCATTTTTCAGCCTGGCAACCAATACTCTTCTTGCATTAGGTGCGATTACAGACCTGACATCATTAATACCTTTTATAATATATTTTACATCATCCGGACATTTTCTTAAGTTCTTTGCAATTTTTTTGAAATCACCTCTATCTAAAAGGATAGTGTATTCTGCATATTTTTCAACGCGTTTTCTAGGCGTATCTTCTACAAGTGGCTCAGCTAGTTTTGGTTTCAGAACCGGAGTTATGATCCTAATTATCCTGTGTTTTCTTCCCATAACTATCACGCGACTTTCTCTTCCTGAGAATTTTGAGCATCTCTGATACTACCAAGGATAGTTGATATTTCTATAAGAGCGTCAGTATAGATGACGCTATTTCTTGCTTGTTCTAACTCAAACCATCTTGAATCCATGAGCTTGGATATTTCTGTCACTATTACATCTGCAACCTCAACATTTTCAGCTACAGCGGAAGCTAATACAACCTGAAATGCTTGAAGAGAACGAATTAGAACAGTTACCTCCATAGAATCATAAATTTCTAAATGAAACAGATTAACTGCTGTAAATTTGGCACTTTGGGGATTCTTTAGTGCTTCTTCTAGCGCTTCTTTAATAGGCACACTCATAACCATTTTCCATCTATCAACCAAATCCGGAATTGCCTTTGAAATATCTACACCTTGTCTTGCAGCATCAGCAAAAACGTCTACAATATGATCATGATTGCTAAATGAGCTGGTAGCTGGAGCCCGCATGTATTTCAAAAATTGAGAAATCGTAAAATCTTTTGTCTCTTTATTTTTCAGCCTGGTAACCAACACTCTTCTGGCATTAACTGTGATTACAGTTTTAACACCATTAATACATCTTATGATATATTTTACATCATCCGAACATTTTCTTAGGTTATTTAATATTTTATTGAATTTTCCTCGTTCTAAAAGATTTTTATAATATTTGATTCTATGCTCCGGATAATCTACAAGTGGCTCAGCTAACTTTAGTCTCCGAACCGGAGTTGAAGCCCTAATTACCCTGTGTTTTCTTCCCATAATTATCACGCTGCTAATTTTCCATAATTACTCTGAACGATAGCCATCATATCTGCAAATTTATTAAAAAGTACGATGAATTCGTTTGTATTGAGTTCCGCCTCTTTAGCATACCAAACTGAATCTGTACATACTTTTGAAATTACCTGAGTAACAAGCTCGTAAATTAACTGATTGTCCCCTGCTCTTTCCAAAAATACATCTAGAACAATAAGTCCTTCAGACCTAGTTGTCGCAGTATCAATCTGCTTAACAATTGCGTTCCTAACTAATGGAATGTTTTCCTCATTGTGTAAACTAAGGAGCAGTATTTCTCTGGCAGCATCTTTTCTCAGATCTAGGGCAAAAAAAGTCACAGAAGTTAATTTTTCTATAAACTCTTGAGGAAGAGAATTTACGTGTTTAATTGTCTTAAGCATAGAATCAGCAAGATAATTTCTACCTGCCGGTTTCGCAAGCTCCATCAACTTGAACAGTCCAGGTATATCATCTGCATTTAGATAAAAATCTGTAAGAAAATTAGCTGCGCATCTCTTATCACCATATTCTGAAATTATAATAAATTCTTCCAATTGCTGTTTTACTCCGGATCTATCAAGAATAGAGTATATGTCTACACCGTAATCTTCGAGTTTTTTTAAAGCATCATAAGCATTTTTCATATCTAATTCGTATAAACCAGTTGTAAGCATCCTACCAAGTGTTTTCACGAAACTCCTTATTCTATTAGTTACAGTTTTTTTTACTTCTGGCCTCCAGTGTTCAGTCAGCACCAAGATACGGTCGAAAAAGTCTTCTTTTTGAATCATTAATATGATTTGATTTGGGCTATTAATAGCCAGTTCAATAGCTAAACGATCAGTCAAAGGGCTATCTTCCATAAACCTCTTGAAGAAGTTTCTGACTCTTCCGACACCTTGCTTTAAATCTTTAGATCTAAGTTTTTTCATAATTATCAAGCTGCCAATTCATTATTTTCCGCATTTCTTATTGTTTCCATAACATCTGCAAATGAATCTAAAGTCCTTGTATAAACTATACTGTTAAGATTAGATTCTATTTCAAACCATTTTGAATTAAAAACTAGAATTACTATTTCTACAGTGAGATTCAGAAGCAAATTGTTGCGAGAAATATTATTTGCAAAGTGATCTAGAGTATGAAGTGCACGCAGCCAATCGGCGTTATTTTTCCCAGTTATTCGTTCATATAATATGTCTTTTAAATCAGCATAATTTTGTTGATCTTTTAGAATAAAATCAAGAATGCATAGATAGAAATCTTTGAAATCTGGACTAGAAACTACTCGATTAGCCAAATCTATCAGAAAATCATGAGAAATGAAAGTCGGATTTGCACGGAGGCAGGGTAAAAGACGATTCAGCAAGCATTGTCCACTTGGTTCACTTACTTGTCCGGCAAATGATAATAATCCTTTCAAATCACCGTTATGCAGATAATAAGCTACAATCAACTCTGAAGCAAATTCTTGTGGATTTAAGCTTGTTTTCATAAAAATAATCAACTCGGTTATCCCTTTTTCTGATAAAATAGAAAATACATCTACCCCATTCTGCTCAAGTTTTTTTAATGTTTCATAGGCTAGGCGTGTATGTAATGTAGTATATTCTCTATATGAAAGTATTTCGCAAAGAGCTACTACTAAATCTTTAATTACCCGGTTTGTAAATTTCTTTACTTTTGGATGATTATATTTAACTAACACAAGTATGCTGTCCAAAAATTCTGGTTCTTGAAATATTTTGTTTATTGTTTGCCTTGTGTCGCTATGAGTTAATCTGTCAAATGCCGGGTAAGCCAAAGGCTCCTCAAGCATAAGTTCTCTGGATATTGCTTTTATTATTCTTAAATGATGTCTCCCTAAGATTGGAGGTTCTGTTTTTTTGAAGGTCATCTAGGCGACCTCCAGTAAATCTCTTTCTTTTACTCCTGCCATGAGGTCTGCCAGGTCTTTAATTACACGTTCGTATATCACGGTATTAAACCCGGAATGCCGGGCCATCCAGTCAGAATGTATGACTCTTGTCACAATGTTGGTTATCATTAAATCTACATTGGAATCACTAACTAAGTTTAATTGGAAAAGAACGTGTATCGCTTTTCCTTTGTCTGTTTCTTCTGAGGTTAATTGATTCAACAGTATTTCTTCTACCATAGCTCTATTTTCTCTGTATTTCAAACTAGCTTTCAGAACTAGCGTATAGCCAGGCTGATGAGATTTGTGAAAATTAAATGCTTGTAAACTCTCTAAAATCAGTTCTATTGAAGAACGTTCTAATGGCTGCTGCATTCTTTTTGCAAAAGATTCTAGCAATTCTTTAGCTACATTTGAATCAATTTTATCAATCAAACTAAGCAATCGTTCTTCTTTCTTTTTCCTTAAGTAATAATTAACCAGTAAATAACTAATATGTTTTATAACTAGGTCATTATTTCTTCTGTACTTAAGTAAAACTTCATGCAATGAATGAATTTGATTGCTAATAAAAGAATAAATGTCAACTCCTGCCATTTCTATTTGCCTAAGAGTTTCGTAGGCTTGAATGGCATCCGCAGAGATCATATGTAAAAGAAGCTTATTTACAATTTTATGAACAATATTTTCTATGAGTTCTATTGCTGGCTGGCTGATTTTCCTGTTTTTACTTTTTGCCTTTCGAATTAATTCGGCCAAGATCAGAGGTTCAGAGGTTACTCTAATAAGTACAAGATCTATATCATCTAGATTTCTTAAGTTCTCAATTAGTCCGAGTGATTTGAATGGTTTTTGGAAAGGTTTTTCACCAGCTTTTAAATGATTTTTAGTTAATCTTCTTGCCATAATTATCACGCTGTTTTACTAGATGCATGTATCTCTGCCATTAGCTTGGCTATTGATTCAGTTGCTTGTACAAAAACCCGGTCATTTGTTTCTAAGTGTTGACCATACCAATCAGAATGAATTATATCGTTTGACAAAACGGTAACAGCATCTCGAATTCTCGCATCTCCTAGGCCTCGCAATAAAAGCCTAATACTCCTATGACGTCTGGTAAATTCCCCAGCTAACAAGCTCCCCATTAATACGCTAACAGCAGTATCCATACTTTTTTCATTATGGAGTGCAAGCCCCAACACTGAGGAAGCTTTTTCTGATACATCTAATCCTTTTTCGGTTGCTTGTGCCAAGACATTTATAGCACTGCGAACCACGATGGAAGGCCCGTCTTCCACAAGTTCAGCAACTTCCTTTACAGTTACAGAACCTTCAAACAGTGTCTTTACTAGTTCCTCCGCTTTCACTGTCAGAAACATTCCTCTAAGTTCTTTTCTTCTTTTGTCAACTGGAGACTCTACATGTTTATATTTACCTTTTATTGAAACAAGATTTATCCTGAGTTTCATCTAGGCAGCCTCTCTTTCTTCTTTGTTCATTCTCGATCTAACAACATCCATTATGGTTGCTACCGCATCGACTGCCCGTACGTATGATTCTGTATTTAGCTCCCCTTGACTATGATACCAGTCAGAACCTATGAATTCAGTTACTTCTTTGGTGATCAACTCGAGTGTGTTGATATTTGCGGTTTTAATACATTCTATCAAAGCGAAAATAGAAACACGTACAGCCTGTTCACTATCACTTAAAAATTTAACTAAATTTGGAACCGCCTGAGAAATATCTGCACCATGCTTAGCAACTTCACCTAAAGCAAGAGTAGATTGAATCCTAACTGATTGATCATGACTTTCTAAATTTTTAGTTAAGTTGCTTACTGCAATTGAAATGTCAACTCCTTTCCTGGCAGCATGATACAATGTCGTAGCAGCTATATCTCTAACTTTATCATAAACATCTTCAAGCGATTTTGTCAAATTAGGAACTGCAATAGAAATGTCTATCTTTTCTAATGCACCAAGTAATGTTTCGCCAGCTGCTCTCCTTATTTCGTAATTCGGATCTTTTAGTCTGTCAGTTATTTCAGGAATAGCTGGTGCAATATTAACACCATGAAGAACAATATTACCAAAAACAAAAAGTGAGTTAATTCTAAATTTAGGATTATCATCTTTTAACTTTTGCAATAGGAAACTCAAAACTTGCTCTCTGCATTCGCTATGAATAGCCGCAGTACTAAAAATAGAAACCATCTGACTACTGATATGTTGGTCTTCATCAGCTAAAAGTTCTCCTACCTCGTAAATGTCATTTGGATTTTTTCTTAGTAATTCAACAATTGGTGAAACTACATCAAATCCTGGAAGTTTTGCTGAATTTAATCTTTTTCTTACCCACTTTTTTGTAATAAGATGTTCAACTAGCGGTTCTATAGCATGATCCATTAGAATATTTTTTCCAGGATATTTTGGTTTTCGTGTTCTTTGCATAATTATCACGCTGCCTCTTTGGCATATCCAGAATTACTTATTTTGTCCATAATTTCTGCAAGTTCAGGTAAAATTCTCATATATAAGGCACTGTTAGCGCTAGATTCTGTTTCAAACCAATTTGAATCAACTATGTTTTTTACAATTTCAGTAATAATACCAAATACTATAAAATCCTTCATAAAATCTTCCTCAAGATCTGCAGAAAAAGACAAAAACTGAAGTATAGAGTTTCTTCTCCCTAGACGTTCTTCATCAATTATATACTTGCAAAATAGTTCTATTATAACTGTCTGATTAACTGGATTTGTTGCACACTGCCAAAAATGGCTAACCCATTCTGGATTGAGTGCATTTGGATATTTCGGAGTAAATGACCGTTTTAGATTAACTTTATTCATAAGTAGTTCGATTGTACTGCGGGGCAATGGAAAATTTGCTGCAAAAAACTTTATTGCACACCACATATCAAAATCTAAATTAGACTTTTCTATAAGAGCATTAATTGCAGTGTCGTCTCCTTTTTTTAAGTAATAATGAACTAATAATGAAATCCCACTAAATCTTTGCCCGACACGGTATGTTGAATTTGAATGTTCTAAGCGAAACGCTATTGTATCCATGGCAGCATTAACGTCCAGCCCAGAATCCATAATTTTTCTAATCGCAACATAGCAAGAATTAAAAAAATTATCTTCCACCGGAACATTAACTCCATAGGTATTAATTAAAGAAAAAGCCAAATTGTGTGCATAATCAGATAACTTCCTGCGTATTAAAGAATCTGGTTCTGATTCTTTTGCCATTGCGATTAGATTATCAAGTAACTTTGGAGTTATTATTAAATCTGAAGGTGATAAATACGTTCTATCTTGTAGCACAGCATTGAAGAATTTTTCTCTTCTTCTTCTTTCATTGTTTGCCCTAAAGTTAGCTAGTGTATCACGTAATTTTGTTTTACCATAAACTAGAAATTTAAAAGTCATGATCAGGCAGCCTCTTCGTACCTTTCTTGAATTTTACTCATTATCTGAGAGATTGAATCGATAGCACCTTCAAACACAATACTATTAGATGAGCCGTCAAATAATTTGGAATTCATTAAGAAATGAATTTCGGTTACAATAGCCTCTAGAGTTTTTTCATCTCCTGTTCTCGCAAGTTCAAGCAATGCCCGAGTGACATTAGATCTAACTGTGACATTATCTGTAAAACAAGCTACAAGTGCAGGTATTGCAATTGAGATATCATTTCCATGACCAGCAAAAAGAGCAAACGCAGAAGCAGAAAGATCAAACGCAGAAGAAGCACCCATTCTTACATATCTTTTTTTACTTCTTAACAAATCTTTTAGCTTTGGAATAGCGATGGAAATATTGATGCCCATTTTTCCAGCATGACCCAGAGCCACGGCAGCGTCATGTTTTACAATTGAATTTCTATCCTTTAATTTCTTGGTTAAATGCGGCACTGTAATGGAAATATCGACACTGTAGAGAGCAGCAAAACCTAAAGAAGTTATAGCCTTTTGTCTTACAAGTGAATCTTTATCAGATAATTTATCAATGAGTAATTTGAGGACAGTATCTCTGGTTTTACTGTTTTTTGCAGCCAATGATAGTGTAGAGACAGTGATAGTGTCGTGATGTATAAAATAAACAATAGTATCTGGTTTTTTAAAACCTAATAATTCGGCCAATTTAGGGAGTGCGATTGTAATATCTACTGTAGGGGCGATATTGCCCAAAACAATATTGGCACCGTAGGCAACAATAAGATTTCTATCTCCCAGGAGTTTAACAAGTTCTGGAAGCAGTTTTGGATGAGCTAAAACGAAAGGCGTAACAACATCATTGGAATGGTGTATTTCTTCTTTTAATAGCTTTCTTAAGTGTGTTTTTCTTATTTGTCCTATATCTCTTCTTTTGATCGTTTCTTCAAGTAGTCGATGTCTAGTGGAAAGCCTCGGTATTTCTATGGGCCTTAAGTTAATGGTTTTTCTGATCATGTCAAGCAGCCTCCTTGTACCTTTCCTTCACTACTGCCATTATGGAGGCATAGACTTGAGTAAGCTGAACAAACTGCACTGTATTCGCCTCTGCACTCACCCTGTACCACTCAGAATTAACAATTTCAGTTATTCTTTCTGAAATTATATTTAGTGTTTCTAGATTTCCATTTATTGCGGCGTCTTCAATTGTATGCTTCCTGTAATCCCTAGCTAAATAATCATCATAGGTAAATATATCATAATCAGGATATGCTAATATGTGAATAAGTGTAGGTAAAAGATGATCTATATTTTTTCCTTTGTAAGCATTATGCCTTAATGCATAGACAATCTCCCGCATGCCTTCCATACTAAAACTACGCAAACTAATTCTCAAAATAGCTAAAGCCTTAGATATCCTCTGTTCATCTTTATCAAAATTAAGCAATGTATAGGCAGCAGCCCATCTAATACTGAACTGAGAATTATCATTTAAAAAATCAGTAAGAACAGGAAGTGCCATCGACACATCTACACCTTCTAATGAGGCATAGCCGATAGTAAGTATTAAGTCTTTTTTGAAATCATTGGAAAAATGAGCTACACGTATTCCACCTTGAGTATAAAGTCTATTAAGTCTATCAATAGCGTCTTTATCTTCCAAAATTTTAACAATCACAGGAAGTAATTCTGGATTTTTTATAAGCATTGCAGAACGTTGTTCAATAGTTTTGTTATGCAATTTTTTTATAAGTTTTTTGATAGGGTAAGTTTCTACAAAAACATCATAGTGAGTTTTCAAACTAGGCAGATGTCTCCAGATTCCTTTTTTATCTCTATCAACTAGTTTAAACATGGAGAACCTCCGTCCGACCTTTATCTGCCCTTATACTACTAAGCAATGTTGAGATTGTAGTTACTGCATTCCAGTATGCAACCGTACTATTTTCTGCTTCTGCTAAAAATTTTGGAGATGCCATCAACTCAATTACAGCTCTAACAACTAGGTCTATATTTTTCTCACTGGCAGGCTTAAGTGCCCATGTTAAAAAAGAGAACGAATCTGCTACCAAAGTAAGATTATTATCAAATAAACCTAGAATTAACCTTGGAATTATGATAGCTTTCTCTTCATCTGTTAACGAATAAATTAATTTATATGAACCTACTTTATCAAAAACTAAAGCTATAGCTAATTTTGCTTCTACTTCCCCAGTAGTGAGAACTTTAGTAAGCTCATCGATAGTATCCTTACGATACCGCTTTCTTCTCAGAAGCATACTGAGTACATCCTTTGCTTTTGTTGTACCATCAATGCTGGAATTTGTCAACTCATTAACTAGACTAGGCAATGCCAATGTTACATTCATTCCTTTTTTTACTGCAATGTGTATGCCAGCAGTTACGGACACCCTTACAAATGAACTTTTGTCTGAAAATGCTCCTAGTAATAGTTTCAATGCTGATTTTCTAAAAACCTTATTTGTTTCAATTATACCGCATAAAGCATCCAGAACCTTAACCCTAAATGCTTCATTTTCATTTCTTAACAAAGACCCGATGTAAACCATATCTTTTTCAGATGCCAAAATACTAAATAAAGAATGACCTCTAAGTATTCTTTTCCTTAATTGGTCTTCTCTCGCATGTGAGATAGGTTCCTCTAAAGGCATCTTTGCACTAATCCTTGTATGTACTCCCCCTGCTTTCGTGCTCAGTTTTGCCATCCTCATAGCAAAACAGTCCTCCTTAGTTTTGGCAGATTAGTTCTTACAAAAAGACTAAATCCAGCATCGAGCTCTTTCTCGGATTTTATCAAGGTATAATTTGTTCTTCCATGATAGAGATAATCCAGGTAATCTTCTACACTTCTGAACTGGTCTTTATAGTATGTTTCATCAGGTTCTGTAGTAAAAACATGGAAAAGAATTCTGGATTTCTTAAGCTGCATGAAAGCATGCCTCACGTCTTCAACTCCCCGCTTCCCAGTATATTCGTTATCATCTGCAGGCATGGAATCGTTTACAAATAAAGCTATTTTCACTTCTGTATTCTGACCTGATAAAAGTTCGCCAACTTTTCTTATGGCTGCTCCATCTCGGTTTGCATTATTTGGTTCTACAGATATAAATCTTAGCGGGCCATTAAACGCCTTCCCTGGATAGAAATGTACATGTTCTCTTCCACTGCTATTGAAGAAACCATAGGCAGAATCAATTCCCGGTACACCATTTACCCCTTCAATAAGAGTGTGAACCGAACCGGTGATATAATCGATTTTTCTTTTTCCACCAATATCTGCTGCAGTTGAACCGCTTGCATCACCCAGAACATATAGCGATACCGACCTTGCACGTAGTTCTTCAGTTTGCAGATGATAATCACGGGGCAACTGCATACCACGTTTTCTGTCTGCCTTCCATTCTGACCTTGCAAGAGGGTCGACTTCCCCAGTAAGTGCACCTGTAGTCTGTCTACGCTTAGTTACCATTATTCTTCTTGCAGTATTTGAAATATTAGCAGCCACAAGAGCATCTACTTTAGAACGTGAATCTGATACTGCTTGCTCTTTTATTGTAATGTAATCTTTTACTTCTACACCATCCACTAATTCTACATTCCATTTTCCAGGAAGTGTGTTTCCACCTGCTCTTACACTTCTTCTTTTACTTGTATCAGAAAGTCTTTTATCAGCTTCAGCTGCAAGTTTCGTTTTATCCTCTTCACTCAGATTCTTGAATGCGTCATCAAACTTTTTCTTTAATTTTTCTCTTAGGTCTTCAGGAAGATCATTGACGTCTAAGCCATTTTGCTCCGGATCAAATGAAAGCTCGATGTTTTCAAGGTCGATATCGGTAAGGCTGATCGGTCCACTCATTCCTTCGATGGCTTCACCATCTTTTCCAAGATCATTGGTCTTTGGATCAGTTATAAGGGGTTTCACTCGTTCATACACCCGCATGGTTGCTGCAAAAGTTCGGTTACAGTTATTTTCCCTTGCACCGCTTAACATTAGAAGATCATTTTCAAACTCAAGAATAAGTAAAAGAACTCCTGCATTCATGTTTCTTAGCTTACCAATGATTCTTCGGTCAGCTTCATCTGTTAATTTTGTACAATCACCGGTTTTGAGTGCACCTAGAAATTCTCTCCTCTGTTCAGTTGCAGAAAGGAAAGTTGTTATATAGAGAAGACCTTCGTAGAAATTACTTGCAGTTAAAGCATCTGGCAATTTCCTTATTCCCCCCTCAAACATGAAATGTTCCGTAGTTCTCTTATAGTCTTTTCTATAACCGGGAGCTTTTTCATCAAGCCAGAAGCTATCCATTTTGAGATCTTCCAGAACGTTATTTACACGGCCTACGAACCGACCGTGGCCAGGATCTGCAAGAAGCGGCATAAGATGAAACATTGAAGTGCAGGCATAGTCCTTCCCGTCTTTTGAAAGGATAATAGTCTTTACCCTGAGGTCTCTTGTATCTTCCCTGAATTTTATTTCCTTTATTATTATCCCTCGTTCTTCCAGATATTTTGATATTGCAACTATGTCAAGAACAAAACTCCCTTTCACTATGTGAGCACCTTCGTGAAGGAGAAAATAAAAGTATGCTAGAACATTATCATTCTTATCTGGATAATACGCAACGTGGTCCGGCAAAAATAATCTTATTTCATCGCTCTCCTGAACATGTGGCACGTGAGTTCTTGATTTTACTGCAATCAGCATCCTGTCGTATTTGAACCATGCAAATCTAGTCAGTTCATCCTGAACATTTTCGATGAATACTGCGTTTTCAGATATTTTGAATTCTGCAACATCGTCATAGCCATTGCACATCATTACATATCTACAGAACTCAGCTATTGTTGAATTGTTAAACTTATTTTTTCCTTGTTCTACCCATTTTTTCAAACCATCAATTGAGAAAAAAAGCAGTTCCTTGAATGGTTGTTTCCCTAGTGCAGCAATATGAAGTGTAGGATTAATTTCTGAAAGATCTTTTAGTGCATGAAGAAGTGCAAATACGTATTCTTCGTTTCTCTTCATTAGTGCGATACCTATGTTTGTAACTGAAAGATTTGTAATGAATCTACTAAGCCTGTCATTCTTGTATGATTTATCTATTATCGTAGTTACCTGTGCTATAATTTCTTCAGGAGGTTTTAATTTTAGCAATTCTTCTGCACTTGCTGACATTTTTGCAATTGTTTCTACTGATGGATTTACAGCCAGGACTTCTTTCATGAATCCAGTTACTGCACCTACACCATATCTGGCTTTTAAAGGTTCAACTGCTGCTTTCATTCTTCGCAGACTCTCCTCTCTCGTGATAAGTTTAACCATTTTTAAGCAGCCTCTCGATATCTGGCTTGAATTATACGCATTAGTATACAAATCTGATCGATTGTATCCACAAATATTTTACTATTTAATCCTAATTCTCTGCCAAATAATTTAGATTCCATGAATGAATAAATTTCAGCTACAATTGCTTCTAGAGTTTTATCATCTCCAGTCTTGGCAAGTTCAGTCAGAGCCGTGCATGCATCAAATCTAACTAAAACATCTGTAAGACAACCTACAAGTGCAGGTATTGCAATTGAAATGTCATTTCCATGACCAGCAGAAAGAGCAAATGCAGAAGAAGCGCCCATTCTCGCATATCTTTTTTTACTTCTTAACAAATCAGTTAGCTTTGGAATAGCGATGGAGATATTGGTGCCCATTTGTCCAGTATAGCCTAAAGCAACGGCAGCAGCGTACTTTACCGAATTATTTCGGTCTTTTAGTCTCTTGGTTAAATGTGGCACGGCAATAGAATTATCAACTTCAGCCAGAGCAGTATTACCAAGGGCTTTTGTAGCATTTTCTCTTACAAGTGGATTTTTATCAGATAATTTATCAATGAGTAATTTGAGGACTGCATCTCTGGTTTTAATATTTTTTGTAGCCAATGCTAATGTAGTGATATTATCGTGATGTATAAAATAAACCATTCTGTCGGGCTTTTTAAAACTTAATAATTCAGTCAATTTAGGGAGTGCGATTGTAATATCTACTGTAGGGGCGATATTGCCCAAAACAATATTGGCACCGTAGGCAACAATAAGATTTCTATCTCCCAGGAGTTTAACAAGTTCTGGAAGCAGTTTTGGATGAGCTAAAAC
>JAUSHJ010000014.1 GCA_030648615.1 Microcaldota archaeon
ATCACAACCTCAGGAGTACTATAGAGAAGATGAAGAACATGAATCAGGAGAAAGCATCGGTGAAAGAAGTAGTGCTTAAGGAACTGGAAGAAAAATGCAAAGGAAAAATTACTAAATTTGATCCGAGGGAAATATTTGATAAACTAGTTTTAGGTGTAGATGAGACGTTGGAGTATTTGGAAAATAAGAAATAAAAACACATATATTCCTAAGTAATTTATCTTAAAAAAAGTAATTTAGAATAATGAATGAACCTGCTGCCACAATGGCGCTAAAAGGAATAGTTATCACCCAAGCTAAAATAATATCTCTACTTAATCCCCAACGGACGTTCTTTGGATTATGTGTTGACCCTACACCCATTATTGATCCTGCAATTGCATGCGTGGTACTAACTGGGATTCCTAGGCTAGCCATCGCTACTAAAACAACTCCCCCTGCAGTTTCAGCACAAAATCCCTGGTAAGGTCTTAGTTGTGTAATCTTATGGGCCATAGTCTTTACTATGCGCCAACCACCTAACCATGTTCCAAGGCTGATCGAAACGTGACAAGCTATGATGACCCAAAATGGGACATCAAATTCCGTAAGGAAACCACTAACAATTAGTAAAATAGTTATTATGCCCATGGTTTTTTGTGCATCATTGGTTCCATGAGTTACCGAATAGAAAAATGCCGAAAACAACTGGAGTTTCTTAAACCATTTATTTATTTTTTCAGGTGCAGTTTTCCTGAAAGTACGCATGACTATCAATCCAAATAAAAATGCTGAAAAGAAACCTATTAATGGTGATATTACTATGAAGATCAAGACTTTGGTAATACCATCAGCCAGTAATATTCCAGGTCCTATTGCAACTGTTGCAGCACCTATCAATCCACCGATAAGAGCATGACTGCTGGAAACAGGAATTCCAAAGTACCATGTTATAATATCCCATGCTATGGCACCTACAAGTGCAGCAAGAATCATTACGATAAATGTATCTTGTGGCAGCAGTGTTTGGATGATTTTCGTATCAATAATTCCCTTTCCAATAGTAGCAGCTATTGCTGTAGTAAAAAATAAAGGACCTATAAGATTTCCGACTGCAGCCATAGATACAGCTTGCGTAGGGCTTAGAACGCGTGTTGCAACTACTGTTGATATTGCATTAGCACTGTCGTGAAATCCATTAATGAAGTCAAATACCAATGCCATTAGAATTGTGAAGACTAGTAGTTCTATCATTTAGTCAGCTCAGGAATGCTTCATAACAATATCTGAAATGTGTTGCGATGCCTTATCTACTTTGTCCGTAGCAGATTCTAAGCAATCCAAAATTTCCTTCTGTTTGATAACTTCAATTGCTTCGTTCTTCTTGAACAATACTCCGATTGCCTGAATATGTATCTCATCAGCCTTGTTTTCCAACTGCTTGATTTTAGTGCAGTGGTGTATGACTTTGCCATACGTTTTCAAATGATTTATAGCAATTACTGCATTTTTTAGTTCGTTAGTCTGATCTACTAATAACTCAGACAAGTGTTTCATTGCAGGTGATGGGATACTGACTTCGTAAACATCTAATAAAGTAGATACCTGGTCTATCAAATCTAGGATGTCATCAAGCGCGCTTGCAAGTGTAGCTATCTCGCTGTGATCTATTGGGACTATGAATGTCTTGTTTAATGCAGTGTATAACTCACGCATTAGTTGGTCTCCTTGGTGTTCTAGATCTCTAATCTCCTTTGATTTTTTATGTGTGTCTTGGCAATTTCCACCTAAAATTTCAGAAAGAGCTTGAGATGCCACATGTGCAATTTCAGCTTGTTTTTGCATTAATTCGAAAAAAGCTCCATCCTGCGGTACTAATAAATGTTTTAGTTTCATTAAAGGCATTTTCAACACACCTCTCCAATTTACTATTTAGGTTAAAGTTAATTAACTATTGGGAATTTAATATATAAAAAATTTATAGCCTATGAACAGTTTTCTTTACTATCTTTTCAATTTCAGTTCTTATTTTTCTAAATGTTCTAATTGGTCTATTTCCAGGATCTTCCAATTCCCAATCTTCTGTTTTTTCTGGAGGAGTCAGCGGACAGGTTTCAATGCAGCCCATCGTATAAATTTTGTATGCACTTTGAGCCATACTCAAAGTGAGGACTTTTGGAGTTTGTTTGCTAATATCAATTCCTCGTTCTTTCATAACTTCTATGGCAAATGGTTTTATTGTTTTAGCAGGTTCCGTACCTGCGCTTATCACAACGTATTCTGGATTTTTATTATAGAAATTAAAGAATCCTTCTGCCATCTGGCTTCTTGCAGAATTTTCTGTACATACAAATAGTATTATTTTCATTTAAATCACTGATAAAAAGTTAGTGTAATTCTATTAAATAAGAGTGCAGGTTTGCTCGTTTGCTAACAAGAAACCTTCATTTTGAAAACAAAATGCAGGGGACAAGATTTTCGATGTCTTGAGTCACGAGTCATGTGTCTTGACTCATGGTTTTTTGGACAACCGTTTTTGCCATAAGTTTGACAAAAGTCAAAAACGGTGATTCGAACTTGTGAAGGTACTGAACCACGGCGTCCTAAGCGCCGCGCATTTGGCCGCTCTGCCACCCCTGCATCGGATGAGATGATACCTATGCGATGAGCCGTCCTAGTCTCCAGTATCTCTTAGAGACGGACTTTCAGACACTTCGCAATGCTACGTGTCAGCAGATCGCTATTTATTTCTTTATTTATTACTAATCCTTTGGCAGTTATCATTAAAGGTACAGAAATATATTTAACCCTAGCCTTAGGATAACATTTATGGGAGATGTGCTTATTCAGAAGATGGTTTACAATTATAAGTTCGGCTGGAACGAAATTATACCAATGCTAGACTCTAAGCCTATGCTAGAAAAAGAGGATATGATGAAATCATTTGCAACATCTATCATGGCAGAGGGGGTAACTAAAACGGAAAAGGAGGAAGCCGAAGTTCTTGCAGAGTCAAAACAAAGTGATTCAGGTTCTGGAAGTAACTCTTCTTTGGATAGTACTGGCGATGGTACTACGGAAACTAATTATACAATAACCTACTACAATCCAGTAACACACAAAGCTGAAATTCTCTCAGGTAATACTACCATAAAAACTAAGGATTACATTAAAAAAGGAATTGAAGAATCAACTGCTTCAAGGTCAACGTATCCAATATACTCTTTAGTTGCAAGTCCTTTATTTATGACTGTCATCGATCAGGATAAGTTAGAGCAGATATTAAATGAACGCGAATATGGCACCCCACCTCCTTTTGGTGCTGCACCAATGATAAAATTAAAGACTTCTAATAAAAGTGAAATCGTAGCAGTTCCAGATGTTAAACAGGCAATGGTAGAATCAATGAAAAGAAAAGTAGCAACAGAACAAAAACTAGATGATGAAATAGTAAGTTTAGAAAGTAGTATTGAGAAGCTTAAATTAGGTACTAGTTCGGTCGTTGCCATAAGTGAACTCGGTCCCCTAACTCGTGTAAGATTTTTGACTGCATTGAAAAAAGGTAAGATAAAAAAAGAAAATCTTATGATTTTGCTTAAACAAGATATTTCTTTTTTAACTTCTATAAAGAAGAAGTTAACAGGAATGGGGACTGGGGGATTGCTTGAGCTAGTAAGGTCAATAGGGGAATTAAAAGATAAAAAATAAGAAATAAAACTAAAAAAATACAAATAATAAAAGAAATAAAACAAAAGATGTAGCCAAGTGGCGTCTGTCACGACATGATTGTTGCATTGCAACAATATGCCCATTGTTCTTCGGAACAATTGGGAGTGATCTGCTCACGCTACTTCTTGGCTCTAATATCTCTTCGTTTAGGCCTCATTGCCTGTGCACCGCACTTTCTGCACTTCTTGACAGTTGATTTATTTCTCGTTTTGCATTTTCTGCATATTGCAATTTTCATTATTTGAGCGTCAGCTTCTGCGAATTTTCCCATAAAAATCACCAATTTTTATTCTGTCGAAATTCTTTATGGAATTTCTCCATCCCATACGTTCACCTGTTTAATACTGGATAAGTAAGAGAATAATTAATCTATGTAACCCTTTAAATATGTATCCGTCAATAAATTTCTATTGCTTTGATTTGTTTTATTATATGCTCAGAGTTCATAATGCCCTAGTAACTCAACGGCAGAGTGCCTCTTTTGTAAGGAGGAAGTTGGGAGTTCGAATCTCTCCTAGGGCTATTTTCTTTTTTATCATATTTGTATGTGGTTATTAAAAAGATTCTTTAGGTAATATTTTTAGGGCGAATGGCAGGAGCACGTTTGATAGCATGACCTAGACGTCGTTCAAGGCGTTTAGCTTCGGTCATGGCTTCTAGTGAAAAAGAACCTGCATTTATGGAGTTCAACGTTTCTGTTCTAGCATTCCATACTACTAATTTGGTTTTTCCTATCTTTCTAAATAACATGTCCCATTCAGATCCAAAAATTGGGGGTACGTCGTTTCTTACATTTATATGACCGCTGCCGAATTTTTCAACTCCTCGATCCAGTGCTTCAATTGCAGCAATTCGAATTTCCGTTGGAACAGAAAAGTGTGAACGAGAGATTACACTACCATAAGCTACATATCCCAAAAATAACCAGTTTTCGGGTCTGGTAAGACCAGGCATTACAAGAGCATCCATGGTTTGTTTTAATATTATATTACGCCGTACTTCTGGAATAGAATAATCAATTGCTCCAAAAATGGCAGTCATCCATGCGTATGTTCTGCTTTTTTCATCAATATCTGTTCGTTGAGCAAGGGTTAGAATCGTATCATACTGATCGTTCATAGCCAATCCAATCAGATATAAATTATTTGCGAATTCAATTGCTTTATCGCATATTTCTTCGGGACATTTTCTTCTTTCTGCAATACTTGCAAGAGCATCGATATCTCTAGCATATAAAAGCATCCAAATTGCAGTTTTACCTGCTTCTAATCGAAAATAGCTATTATTTTCGGAATTTTCTGAAATAGCTATCAATTTCTTGATTTTTCCTGTAGTTTTGTAGGTTTTAATTATTGTGTCCTGAGCATAACCAAAACCAAGAATGGGCAATCTTGTATCATTTGCAAGTGAAACTATGTTTTCCATTTTGCCTGCTTTCATAAAAGCGTCTACTACAAATTTGGTCGCATCTTGTCTAAATAAGCCAAATTCTTTTTCATCCCTCGCAAATTCAAGTACTTTCGAATAGTCTCCAGTTATTTTTGCTTCTGCAAACATACTTGCATAGGGACCTTCAATAGCTATGTCCACTGAAAGAAAACCATGCCTAGAGGGTTGAAAATTACGCTCTAAACTTGCATGTCCATATCTATCATACGATGCTCGTTTATCAGGATTAGAAAGAACTGCGTAAGCTTCATTCAATTTCTTAAATTGTTCTTCCTTAACGTTATCATTAGGAAAAATGTCCGGATGGCAAGTACGTACAAGGTTAAAGTAAGTCCTTTTGAGGGTAGCCGAGTCGACATCTCGGGTAACACCTAAAACCTCGTAATAATTCATTTCAGAAGACATAATAATATTAAGTAGAAATTAGTATATAAACCTTCTTTTCCATTGAAATCCACAATAAGAGAACTGATCATCTAGAACTCCAAATACCATCCGCTAATTGTTACTCCAGAATAATATTGCATAGCTTCACTGGGGTCATTCGCAGTAGTTTCTATGAACATCTGCACATCGTTGCCATTGTCAACCTGTAAAACGAAATGATTTGCAATGGTGGTCGTATAACCCAATGCGTTAGAATTGACCGCATAGAGTCTTACTTTCCAATCAGGATGAACGGACTTTATCATACTTCCAACAAATACGGCAGCATCCCCGGAATCTCCACTGCCATTAACAAAATTTTCAAGAGGATATTTTGCTTCACCTATTCCATAGCTATAATTGCCTAGTTGGCTCTTCAAATATAAAACATTCTTTACAAAATCATAGTCTCTTCTAGATTTGGAATTAATGTACTGTGCAAGTGGTCTAATACTATTGAGATCTTTCAAAGCAACGTAATTGTCAAGATCCAAGGTTCCATCAACTGCAGAAATATGAATGACCGGCTGGACAAATCCACTATAGTTAAATCTATTGACACGTTCACTGCCGAATTTTTCATATAATGGATACAACTCTCTTATTTTCCTATACTCTCTAATTATCTCTCTACTATAATTACCTTCTGTGGTGCTTCGATTAAGTTCGTCAAATGTGTAATTGAACTGGTGTGAATTTCCATCTGTAAGTTTGAAATTTATTGTCGTAATCTCGTTTGAAGTTCCTGCTGTTACATTATCTTTGTTTTGGGTTTCGGGCGGTTTGATAGTTATATTAACCGAATTATTTTCTCCAGGCTGGGTAATTGGTGGATATATTGTTTCATTTGTAGTAGTGTTATCAAAATTAGACACATTATTTGTTACTATCGTTTGATTATTTGCCTGAGTTTTAGCTATTTCGAATCCAGCGAAGACGCCAAACATAATGCCTATGGCAATCGAGATCAACAATAATGCGACTACCAAAACCAACTTCATTTTCCAGTCTAGTTTGAATCCATTCCTATTCTTCCAAGTATCAGCCATCGGTAATTACCTCTATTTTTCCATTGTTATTTTTGACAATTATATTTTCATCTAAGGAATACTCTCCATCGAGTTTACAGGTAAAGTTTTTAACTATCCGTTCTTCTTTAGTGAATTTCTTACTTTTGGAAACAAAAATAACATAACCTGAACTACTGTCGGTGGAAGCAGAGAACGGACTATCGATTTCCACTTTACGAGAATTTCCATTGCCTAAAGCACAGACATTTTCTGCAGCGTTGTATATATTGTCCACGGAATTTTTGAATTGCAACAATTCATAGCTCTTGTCAGCATCATCCTTTATCTTGAATGTTGCAGTTAAAGAAATTGCAATAAGTGCGATGGAAACAACGCTAATAAGTAAGTACTCCGATGTTATCTGACCTTTGAACATAGTAGCCCTATCATTCACAGCGATAATTTGAGTTACAGTTATCAGATAAACAATCGTCATTTACAGCACATATGCTTCCTTCCTTTCCTTTGAGTGCCATCTCAGTTTTATTGAGTAATTTATCTGACTGAACATCTACTCTTCCTGCAGTATTCTCAGCTGTTTTCATGAGTTGCGATGCAGCAATTGCTACTACTGCAATAACTACTACGATTAAAATAAGCATTTCTGCTGATAATAATTAAGGGAAATTAAGTTTTTGCATAAAAACGCCCTAAAGTTTAAATATTCGGAGAATCTGAGTTGATGTTATGATGCAGGAAAAAAATATAAATTGGTATGGTCCCAAGAGGCCCTACGATACTTGGAAAGCTGGAAGTTATAAAAATGACAACATATACTCAAAAAACTGGGAGAAAAGAACA
>JAUSHJ010000017.1 GCA_030648615.1 Microcaldota archaeon
GTGAAAATTTATGGGATTGAGGAAATTAGGGAAATTTCCGAAAGAATAAATTTTAGGTGAAAATTTATGGGATTGAGGAAATTAGGGAAATTTCCGAAAGAATAAATTTTAGGTGAAAATTTATGGGACTTTTCGATTTACTGAAAAATGCTGCGAAAGGTGTGATGTCCACTGACACTAAAAAAGGTCCCTGGCAGAAATGCCCCAGCTGCGGGGAAACTGTAAGCCTTGGTATGGAGCGTTGTCCTAAATGCGGTGTAAGGATAAAAAGCATGTTCAGAAGAAAATGCCCTAAATGCCAAGCTTTGAATGAATTGGATAACGGGCAATGCAGTAATTGCAAATATAATTTTGCTGCAGAATTAGAAAGAGCTAAAAAAACTTACTTTCAATGTCCTATATGCGGGTACAAAAGTGAGGCATACTTGACTAGCTGTCCTGTATGTAATACTAGATTTTCATAGTTGATATTTATGGGATGGAGAAATTCAACAGAATTTCGACAGAATAAATTTTAGGTGAAAATTTATGGGTGAAACTTTCAAGAGTGATGAAAAAGTTATTTCAAAAGAGAAAGAATCAGCTCCGCAAAAGAGATTCACTCATCTTCTGGAAGAAGATCAGACAGAAGTAAAACGACTTACTCTAGAAGATGTTGAAGATGCCGTAGCTGTAATGAGAAGATGTGCTTTCGATGTTACTGATAAAGAAGTATCCAATATCATAGAATATGGAGTAAGTTTTGGCTGCTATGTAAACAGAATGCTTATAGGTGTTGGTTTGGCATGGCCTGCACATCTTAATCTTAAAGAAAAAAAGATCATGAACGGAGATATCAATGCTCTCTATATGGAAGACCCTGCTGTTTTGCTATCCTACGAAGGCAGGGGTATCAGAAGAATTCTTGTTCAGACACGTGAAAATGATGCTAAGACTAAAAACCATAAATATGTTATAGCTTATCTGTCAGAAGATTTACCTGTAGAATCTATATCTGACTATATAACTGAATCAGGAACACAATTGGAAAAATTATATCTTTCAGAAAATTATACTTTCTCCAGGACTGAAAGAGGAATTATGGCGTTGAAGGAGTTTTAGTAACCTTATCGTCTACGCTCGTTTTTCTAGGTAGAAGTAAGTAAGAAGAAATTGCCAGTGCACTAATCCATACTCCCTGAACGCTTGTTAAGGCGATTTCCCAAGGAGTCATATTTTTTAGTGGTAATGGTAGCGCAATCAGTTCACTTGTAAGTTGATCATTCAATATCTCTGGTGCGATGGCTTTTATTATAGCAAATGATACACATGCCACTACGCTCGATATTCCGACTGCTAAATTGACTAACCTAGTATTTCTGAATATATTTGTTATGCTGTCGAGAATGTCATCGAAAGAACGAATCAAAGGTTGTAGCATTCTTTCAATCAAATTATCAAGTTTCACTTCTTTTTCGTGCTCGAGTTTTATGTGACATGCATGTATTAGCCCTATTAAACTCAAAGATTCTACGAGTACAACTACTTCTGGTTGACTATGCGAATTAGTTATACTATCTAGCAAATGAACAATACCTGATGGATTAATTCTTTGCTCTGCCATTAGACCTAGTGTAGCTGCACCAAAAGTACCGAATGCAACTGTTTTTCTTCCGAATCTCGTGCCTATTCGCATAATTGGTTCTTCGACTAAAGCATCAAAACGTCTATACGATTCCAATGCTCTTTTTAGGAATGGTTTTTCTTGGTTTAATTTAGCAAATCTCATAATATTATTACTACAAAAATCTTTATAAGGTTATCTTTAATGTTTTTCTATGTTAAGTATTACTATGTGTTAATAGATGGGTATTTAAAGACTTTTGTCCTATAGTATACATAACAGTTATCTCAAATAAATTAAAGTGATAAAATGACCCAAACTAAATCTGATCTCGGCAATACTATTAGGAAGTTACAGAGAGGCAAACCTCAGATTACTGAACCTGCTACTCTAAGGGATACGGGAGTTACCCAAGGAAAAATAAAACTCATTGACCGATTTGCATGGGAACATGCCTATGGAGCTACTGCTGCATATATTTTAGCATTGATAGATCCAAGAACAATTAATCCTGCTATCAGGGTGACGTTGGTCGGAGATTTATGGGGAAACGTAATCTCTGCAGGAAATGGCAGTTTCGATTCTGTAAAAGTAAGTTTTCAATCTACTATTAAACATATAACGCTTTTGTATGCACTCAAACTTGGTGAATTGCCAGAAGAGATTTCAGGAGTTGCACAGACAAATAAAGCGTTTAATGATGATCGTGTTCTGGATCCTGCAGCAACAGATGTAGAACGACCTGACAATGCAGTGAATAACGCAGGTGCAATTTCATCTGGAAGGGTAATCGGTAAGAATTTTGATCGCTTCCTGGATTTTATAAGAACGTTAACAGGAAATCCTAAATTAGCTGTTGATGAAACAATATTCAAATCTGAATTTGATTCAGGGTTCAATAATTTTGCCATATCTTATAGACTAGCTGCCAAAGGAAGATTACTTTCACATGAAGAAGTTCTAGATGCTTATACTAACTATATCCGTGCATGTTCGATAGTCGCAACTCCAAAAGAAATTCTAAAAGCAAATCTTGTGCTTGCAGCTGGTGGCATGGATTTGGATAGAAGATTAAACGATTACAAATCAGGTCAGCAATTTTATGATTCACGTTATTGCATAGTTCCTTCTGATGGTGTTGTGAGAGCAGACAATGCTCTAAATGTTGCAGGACTCTATCTTTATCAGGGAATAATGAATTTACTGGTTTCAGGTGCACGTGCAACAACTATGAAAAGTGGTGTAAGTGGTGTTCAGGTTGCAATACAACCGGGATTAGGGGCGGCTCTTACATATCACGTATGGTTGGATGCAGCTGGCAATAGCACTTATGGCAATGTTGCTCACATATTGCTAAACGAAGTAATGGCAGGACCTTCGCCAGTACCAGTTCGATTATCATCTGTTGAGTTAGAGAGAGCTTTGGCAATACAGGAAGCAAAAGATACTCCAGGTACTGTAGCAAAAGTTTTGGAATTAGTAAGAAAAGGACATCCTTCTAACATGTATCATCTGAAGCCTCACATGATTCAAGCAATGGTAGATAAACATCTACAAGAACTTAAATTACTAAGGTCTATTGGGACAAAAGATGGAGAACTCAATGGAGTTCGACAGATTTGCCCTAAAGGGCAAAGCGATAGGGAAATTGTAAAACCACCAGCTAAATTTACACGTGGACCTAAAACTGATCAAGTACGAAGAACAAAAGTCAGAACTAGGTAAATAGTTATATCTCTATATTATGTTAGTGATATCATGTCCGAACAACTACTAAAAACTCCGGAAACAAAACAAAGGGAACTCGAACTAACTCAGGTTACGATCAGGGGTGCCATAGGCGGGTTTGAGCATTTTGATTATGCTCTTACTTTAAATGGTAATTATTCCAAGGATGAAGTAACAAAACATCTAGTTGACGGAGACAAATATTGGTTTTATCGAAAAACAATGCGTATTACCTACGGTAAAGAAATACCTGTGGAAAACTGGCAAGCTTCTTTCGGAAACATACTGGAGAAAACAAATTCGGCTTCTTCTCCTTTAGAAAAGAGGGTTGTTTCAGTAGAACATCTAACTCATCTTGCCACTGGTACTAAACAAGCAGAAGCTACTGTAGCATCGGTATCGGTCGGTACTCTTACTTATAACGTACGTTTCTCAGGCCATATACCTGCAAATGAATTACAGAGTAATCTTACAAATCCTGTTTGGGTAGCACGAAATATTTCTGGTGCGACTGTGCAGGAGATGAGTGGCTCAATTACTGAAGTAAAATCAGATAAGGAAATAACAGATGCGATAGCATATCTAACTGGAGAAAAGACACTTTCAGGAAGCAGTGGAACCATAATTCTGAAAGTAACATATGAAAAAACCTGATTATGGGATGATTTTTAAATGAAAAAACTTGCAATTTTACCATTTGTTTTTCTAACTGCATTTACTGCTTCCGCAAAGGCAGACATACCAAGGCAACATACATTTTCAAAACCTCCATGCATTATAGAAGGAATTGCCAATGCAAAAGCTATTTCCTGCAATGAAAAGGAAGGAAGAAAAATTGCGGTAGCTCCTGATAAAATCGTCGTAGTAACAAACTCAGATTCATTAAAAAAATCCGATTTATTTTTTGATAAATCAGCTGCTGAAATCAGATTTGAAATTTCTTTAGCTGGAGTTATAGCTGATAGTGGCCCATTGTTATCTTCATCGATAGTTGGAGATATAATCTATTTTATAACTCAGAATGGTTCGCTTTATAGATACTCGTTGAACGATTCAGATTTCAAAATGATGGAAGGACAGTTACAAATATCTACTAATACTACGATTAAATTTTCTAAGAGTGGCGGAGATGAAACTGTAGATATATTAGATGCACAAGGTAGTCTTGTTTCTCGTGTAAAATATATTCCATCTATCGGTGGGTTCTTTTTAGTGACTGAATGATCTTTAGCTATAAATGATATTCTAGCTTACTAGATATCATGTTCGGTTCATTTTAAATAATTTTCCAATCATATTCATCTTATGGTTGGTGTACCAATACAACAAGTAAAATCTTACGATTGTGTTCAAAAATCTACGAAGCAATCACCAAAATTTAAATTTTTTACTCCACTTCTAGCTGAAGTGATAAAAACTACGTGTCTCCGATCAGTTGCGATTAGATTTGCATTATCTTCCTTAGTATTGGCTATGGGGTGCGTACCTGAAGAAAGGGTGTTACCATCAAAGTCGACAATTCCAGCAATAGAAATAACGCAAAGCGAACAACTTTATTGGTGGCCAGGTCATATGCTAAGAAATGGTGAAGTAGTTGACATTTCACTTGGTTTTAAGGAAGTTACTGGGTTCCCTCACAATTTTATTTCTACGAACGAAATATCTGGGGAAGTGCGTGATTACGAGAAATCAAATCTTCAGGCCACTCTTGATTTTATAAAATTTTTTCTTAATGAAGACGTATTTTCTACTATTATGGCGAACAATATTTTTACGTTTTTAAATCCTAAAGGAATCGATAATATTTCAGGATTATACAAATCTGGTGTGTACGGTTTTAGTCTAGTTGATCAAGGGGGCGAAGAGTTCGCAGGTTGTTTTAAAGCTTGTCCGAATTATGACTTAATATTAATTAAGCAAGAGGGGTCACGTGTACTTCTTCACGAATCTTTACATGATGCGTGGTCCAGCTATTAGACAGATGAAGAAAAAAAATATTTCACTGAAAAATTGCAGCTATTTTTTAGCGTTGCCGGAGAAAGCAACAATGCCGATCAATTGCTGGGGGCTATTTGGAATTCTTATCGGCATACTAATCGTGAAAATCCAAATGAGTCCGAAAGTTTTGGATTTACAGCTAATCTGAAAGGTCCGGAATTGGATGAATGGGCAGCTACTGAATTATCCGGATACGATACTGTTGCTGTATCTGCCATGCAACAAGCTATACGCGATTATTTCCGGATCCGATCCATGGTAACTTTTAACAGAGCACTGAGTCATACAGGTTCACAAAGAAACAGTTTTATTGTGAGGGAAGGGTTTGCCTATTTAGGAACAAATCTATATAATGGGACAAATGAACTTTATGCTGGTTCAGGTTCCATAGAATTTAAATTTATACCTGGTTTCATGCAGTCGGATTACTCTATTTTGTTGAAAAATCCTCTTCTTAGCACTATGGTGAATGACGGTTCAGGGCATTTTTCTACAGTAGACGATTTTAAAAATTTCATTCCTTACGTTCAAAGTTTTGTAGATTGGATGAAAAGGCGTTATCCTGTACTAAATGATCTTGGTCAATAGCTACTATTTTTTACATGTTTGAACCTGTTGAATATTCTCCAAACATGCATTTTGCTTATCTTCTGCTGCTTTGATATCTGATAAATTGAGAGCTGTCCCTTCTCAATTTCCCTGACAATCCAGCGTATTTTTCTTTTATTCAGCCTCGTCATATGCTGGAGACGGTCTTCAAAATTTATCGAGGTAACCTTATTTCGGGATACCACAAAATTTGGGATACTATGTTAAGTATATAAATTTTATCTAGTTAACTTTAATATGAAATATTTTTCATTTATTATATTTATTTTATTGTTAGCTACGATCTCCTTTTCAGCAACCTTATATGTTAATGCTACCTTAGCATCTACCTGCGATTCCGGTGCAAACAATAGATATGCAAAAATTCAAGGCGCAATAGACGCAGCAACAGCTGGAGATACGATATACGTTTGTGATAATAGTACAAGTGGATACATTGAGAATGTAAGTATCAATAAAGCAATTAACTTATACGGTAATCAATCTGGAGTTATAGTAACTACTGCCATTACCACTCAACCTGTATTTAACATTTCATCTAATTTTGTTAATATAAGTAATTTTACCGTTCAAGGTGCTACAAGTAACGTGGGAGTTTATATTGTAGGGAATAATACACGGATAACTAATATTATTGCAAAAAATAACGCTAATCAGGGTTTTAGTTTTATTGGAAGTTCAAATAATACTATTATCAATAATATTGCCAATAATTCGGCAACTGGTTTCTATTTAACTAATACTTCTAGCAATAGCGGTGCTTCTAGCAATAACACTCTCGCTAATAACACTGCCTATAATAGTACTCACGGCTTTTGGTTATTATCTAGTTCTAGTAGTAATCTAACTAGCAACATCATTTATGATGGTCGTAGTGGCTCGGACGGTTTCTTTATTGATATAGGTTCCAATAATGGCATTTTCACTAATAACACCGTTTACAATACCTCATATTATGGTTTTTTGTTTTCTTATGGTAATTCTAATAATACGATTATCAATAATACTGTCAATAGTTCGTCAGATGGTTTTGTGTTTCAATCAAGTTCCAATAATAATGTACTTGTGGGTAATATCGCTTTTAATAATTCTGAATTCGGTTTCTTGTTCACGAGTAGCAGTTCTAATAGCACATTAACCTCTAACAATGCAACTAATAATCTTCAATCCCAATATCAATTCGACAGTAGTTCCAACAACACGTTTACTGGTACGAATTACGCTCAATTAACTCCTGTAAATGCACTTGATCTAAACACTTCGGGTGGCAGTAACGTTACGACATTAGTGGGCTCAACATATAATAATTTTACAACTAGTTATGGCACAATATTTTTTGACAATGCAATCAACGTTTCCATAAAACTTATGAATTTAAGTGATTCGACTGTAGCGTCAAGTGGTTGCAGTGGATTTAGCGGTACATGTACTTTAATAACTCCAAGTAATAACGTAGTAAATATTACAAATAGTTCTGGTAATATAAATAATTCCGCTACTGCATCAATTAATCTAGGTATGTTCTATGATTCATCTACCTCTGCTTCTTCTGATCAGATAAATATGGCAAAATACTCTGCAGGCTGGTCTCAGTTAGGTCAAACATCTATAAATACTTCTGCATTTTCTGTACTTTACAATCGAATAACTCCATTTGGTATATTCGGTTTAGTCTCATTCGTTCCTCCAGTTCCACCACCTTCTAGTTCAAGTTCACCTACAAAAACAATTGAAATAGCTCCTTCACCTGGTAACTCAACTGATAATACAACTACTACTGGGGATTATTTTTACTATAGAATACTTAGTCCTCAAAATCAGCTTGAAGTAGTAACTAATATTTATGATGGGCTTATCAGGCTTATTCTAACAAGTGATAGTCTAGGGCATTACCAAGGTCAAATCGCTGAAAAGCTTTCAGGTGGTACAACTTTATTTGATCTTCCTGGGTTAGGTTCATACTCTTTAGAATTTTCAAAATCCGGTTATTCTCCGCAATCATTCTCATTTGTATTTACGCCAGCATCTCAGGAAATAACCATATCAACTTCAGTTTCACCAGGTTTAATTTCAGGAACTAGCATAGTCTCAGTATCCACAGGTGTTGCAGGTGCGACAGTAAATATAAAAGATAGTTCAGGTGCAGTGGTTGCAACAGGAACTACAGCCAGTGATGGCATAGTATCCTTGACAGTGCCCAATGGTACCTACACTGTTGAAGTAAGCAAAACAGGTTTCACAACTAAGACAAGCACAGTGACTGTAGCTCCAACTCCAATCACATCTTCAACTTCCGTAACATCTACGACTTCAACAAGTACAACAGTTCAAGTATCAACCAATGTTCCAGGTGCAACAGTTACTATAAAAAATAGCCAGGGAACTACAGTTGCAACAGGAACAACTGGCAGTGATGGTAAGGCAACCATAACAGTGCCAGTAACTACTGGAACAGTCACAGTAGAAGTGTCAAAGCCAGGTTATGCAACAGAAATAACTACTCTCACATTAGGCGCTGATGCAATTTCTATCTCATCTTCAGTTCTTTCTACATCTTCAACAAGTTCCACAGTGCAGATCAGCACAGGTGTTGCAGGAGTAACCGTAAATATAAAAGATAATTCAGGATCAGTAGTCGCAACAGGAACTACCGCCAGTGATGGAACAGTAACTCTTACAGTTCCAGGTCAAGGGACTTACACAGTGGAAGCAACAAAAACAGGTTACACCACTAAGACATCAACAGTAGTTGTAGGAACTAATGCAATCACGATATCAACTTCAGTTTCACCAGGTTCAATTTCAGGAACTAGCATAGTCTCAGTATCCACAGGCGTTGCAGGTGCAACAGTAAATATTAAAGATAGTTCAGGTGCAGTGGTTGCAACAGGAACTACAGCCAGTGATGGTTCAGTATCCCTGACAGTGCCTAACGGCACTTACACCGTTGAAGTAAGCAAAACAGGTTTCACAACTAAGACAAGCACAGTGACTGCAAATCCTTCTTCAAGCTCCAATTCAAATTCTAATTCAGGAAACGGAAACACTGATTCTAATTCAGGGAATGGAAACACTAATTCAGAAAATACAAACACTGATTCAACGGATACCTCTTCAGGAGACGATTCTACATCTCCTTCAGATGAAACTTCCACAACTACAGAACCTGGGCCAGCATATACCATTAATCAGGTAAATTCTAACGAATCCGAGTCTCAAGAAGTAGGTCAAACAACAATTATAGAAATCAAGGAAGATGACAAACTTTATTCTGATTCACAAGTATTGATTACTTCTCCTGATGGTAGTTCTTATGTATCATCTACGGATGGTAATGGTAGAATATATTTGCCCTTGGAACTTGAAGGAGATTATACTGTATCTATAACTAGTAAAATTGATGGTACTATTCTACAGAAATTGCAGATAAAATCATTAAAATCAAGATCTGCATTGGACAAAACCCTTTCGACAATCCTCTTATCTTTAGAAGACAAGGACAAGAAGACAGCTGCCACTGCAGTAGCAGCAACAATTGGTATAGTGTCTCTGGCAGGTGTTTTTGTTTACCTAAGGTTCATACGTCCTAAATAACTAGATAGAAGTTGGGAAACGTTTTATAGTCATCCGACAATCAAAGTTGGATGACTAGGTCTTGTCCTATTTCTTTGTTGGACAAGTATATTAATATTAACTTGTTAATCTTGGCATGCGATATCTGAATGTTTTATTACTTGTACTCTTAGTTTTAGCAATTCCTGCTTACGCAGTTTGTAATGTGGGCATAGCTAGCCATGCTATTCCAGCAGTGGTAGGTCAGGATGGCGGTTTATTTCCAGTAGACGTGAGGACAATTCCAGGTTCTGGTAATATCTTTCTTACTACTTCTCCACATACCGGTGTTTCTACTCAAATTTCAGCAGATGATGCAGTAAGATACGGGTTCATAATCGCTAACATGAGCTTATCAGATTGCGATGTTTTGGTAAATATACATGCAAATAATATCGCAGATTATGTAGATGGTCCAAGTGCAGGGCTTGCATTTTCCACACTAACGTATTCTGTTTTAACCGGAATCCCAATACGTTCAGATGCAACACTTACCGGTGGCGTTGGCCCAAATGGAGTAGTAACTCGTGTAGGTGGTCTCTATGAAAAAGCAAGGGCATCTGCGCGTTACGGAATAAAATATTTTGTTACTCCAGTAAATACTCTTCAGGAAAAAGTTCTTCTTAAAAGATTAGAACGAACTTACAACATTTCAATTATTGAAATCGCCGATATTAAGGGTGCGATAGATTTTCTTTTTTATAATAAATTGCCGCCATACATATCTATTAACAAACAAGAGTTGATCTATCCAAATGTTACTAATTATTCTATTTCTTTAGTATATGCACCGTTCAAGAATGTCACGAGCGCCATGGTAGCTACAGAGTCCAGTGCAATAGAAACCATAGCAGTTACTGACGGTGATAGTGCAGAAATTAAACAACAATTTCAAGATGGCATAAAAAAACAAAATTATCTAATCTCCAAAGGTTATTTATTCACAGCTGCCAACGAAGCTTTTATGGGTTACATAGGTGCTGGCACAGTGGTGGCTTCAGATAGTTCATCTTCAACTGTGATCGATGATAAAAAAAATGAAATAAGAACATGTATCAATTCGTTACCAATGATAACGAAGACTTCAAATAATTTTGATTATGCTCTAGGTGCCGATCTTAGAAAGTTTTGGGCAATAAATAGACTCGAATCGATAGATTTCAATTCCAGTGATCTTGCAGAAGAACGATTTTACAAATACAACCAGCTTCTTTATGCAGATGCCTGGTGTAAAGTTTCCAAAGCTTTAGGTGAAGAAGCGCTTGCAAGAAATACTGGGATAGTTTATAACGAATCTCTCTTGCAATCTTTGGCAATGAAGAAATTGCAGCAGGCACAGTTGCTTCCAAATGATAATCCAGATTACAAGGAGAAACTTCAGACTGCAAAATCTTTGGAAATAAGTGGTAAACATGCAGCATCAATTTACGATTCCACCTATTTGATTAGTATGCAGAACTCAGATTCTGAATTAAGTAATTTGTCTCAGCTTCAACTTGTTGCTAAAGTACATGATTTAGAAAACCAGTCTTTTAATTCTCTTTGGGGGCAGGTCTATCAGTCTCATGCAGCATTTCTCGCCCAGGATATTAATGAAGGTGGTCTAGGTAGTGCATATCACGTATTTTCTTATGCTGCTACGCTTGATAATACGACTAACGAAATGGTCACTATTCTAAATTCAGACCAATTCGATGCTATTATACTGCCACAACCAGATGAAAATGATTCAGAAAATTCTAATGATTTTTCTGTAATCTATGCAGTTATTTTAATATTAGCTGTAGTCGTATTGATAATTTTTACATTAAAATTCAAACCAACTATAAAATCTATTAACTACAGGAAAAATACGAAGAACAAGAAATTTTCTTAAAAATTTCTTGGCATTGGAAATTCGATAGAATTTACAACACAATAAAAAGACTTAGGTGCATAATGTAATAATGGCAGAGGACAAAATATCTTTTTACGACATAGCAAAGCTAATAGAACTAAATAAAGAAAAAGCAGAACTTCAGTTTAAACTTACCTATGCTTTGGCGAATAAAGATTCTATTTCTAAGGAAACATTGCTGAATCTGGAAACATTATCTACAAATGTTTCTTCTTCACTTTCTGTTTTACTTGCTAAATTACAATCTGCAGGAGTGTTAATTGCTCTTCCAAATGAAAATGCCATAAATGAATTATCTGCCCAGATAAATGCCTTTAGTCCTACCGACATAATATCAGCTGTAAAAACAAAATCTGGTCCACTATACGAACTTATGGGTAAGCGTGCAGTTTTTGTAAAGAAAAACTATGAAAGCAGAGAGAATATAGGAAAATTACTCATACTAATTGCAAAGATATCTAAAACTAATCCAGATCTTTCAGTAAAAATATTGGCTGCAATTCGGTCTGGTCAAGAGTTAACCTCTTTAGATCAGGATTCTCTTAATCCCACAGATAAAGGTTATCTAGGGAAACTTTTTCATCGTATCGGCATTCTACTTCCTGACTATAAAGACCTAGAAGTTTCAATTCCATTGAATCATCGTATCGTATGGATCGATAAACAATCTTCCACTGAATTAATATTAAATTTTGATAAAATAAAATCATTGTCAACAAAAATTCAGCTTAGAAATGCAGAAAGACAGGTACAAATCTTTGATGATGTTAAAGAGAAAGAATTTACAGATCTTCAGCATGAATATTTGAAATTACTAAAAGAACAGGACAGTCTGTTGAAATTATTTAACGAAGAAGAGACTGCGTTTACTCATTAGGTTTATTTATGAAGACTAGTTCTGAGCAAAATAAGAAAAAAGCCCTAGATTACATGGTCGATCGGTTACTCGCAGGAGAAACAGATTTGGAAAAAATAAAATACGAAGCTGCAAAAAAATTCAAATTAATTGGTACGGTTAAAGGTACAGATATTACAGAACATTTTCCCAAAGAGAAGATGACAGAAGCAATTGCAAAATTGCTTAAGCGAAAACCAATGCGCACACTTTCTGGTGTAACTCCAATTGCCGTGATGATAAAACCTCAGGGATCATGTAATTGGCAATGTATTTTTTGTCCATTCACAGGCAAAGCTGCCAAGAGTTATACTGGAGACGAACCTGCTGCTCTCCGTGCTCGACAGAATGATTTCGATTCGTTTAGGCAGGCAACTACGCGATTAAAACAATTTGCATTGAATGGTCATGCAACGGAAAAATGCGATATAATTGTTATGGGCGGGACTTTCCTTGCCATGGATGAAGGCTACAAGTATGATTTTGTTAAAGGCATATACGATGCACTAAACGAAAAAAAGAGCGAAACTCTGGAGCAAGCTAAAAAATTAAATCAAACTGCAAAACATCGTGTAATCGGTCTTACTGTTGAAACAAGGCCGGATGTTTGTACTCAAAAACATATAGATGAAATATTGTCTTATGGTGCTACACGAGTTGAATTAGGAGTTCAACATCCAGATGACGATATCTATAGAAAAACAAAGCGTGGTCATTTAACTAGTCATGTTATTCAGGCAACTAAAGATTTGAAAGATTCAGCATTCAAGGTTCTCTACCATGTTATGCCTGGTTTGCCAGGTTCAAATCGAGAAAAAGACATTTTAATGGTGAAAAGATTATTCGATGATCCTGATTTTAGACCAGATATGCTGAAGATTTACCCTACTTTAGTAATTCCAAATACTGAACTCTATGATATGGTGAAACGCGGGGAATTTACTCCCTATAATGCGGATTATGCTGCCGATGTAATTTCAGAGTTCTATCGTTACATTCCTCGCTATGTGCGAGTTATGCGTGTTCAACGTGACATACCTGCACCAAACATTGCAGAAGGGGTAAAGAAAAGTAATCTTAGGGAAATGGTTGAGAGCGAAATCAGAAAGAAGAAAATAAATCCATTGGAAATAAGAATTCGTGAAGTCGGACTTCAACATAAGAATTCTGATGATTTAGAATTAGATCGATTAAATTATGATGCAAGTAAGGGAAAGGAGATATTTCTTTCTTATAATACAAAGGAAGATTTCATTGCAGGTTTTATTCGTTTGAGGATTCCAGGAGATAGTCACAGATCTGAGATTGATAGTAAGACTGCATTAATTCGAGAATTACACGTTTATGGCAAAGAAGCTGAAATCGGAAGCGAGGGCAGTGTACAACACAAGGGCTTGGGCAAGAAACTATTAGAGGAAGCTGAGAGAATCGCAAAGGAAGATTTCGATAAGAAGAAGATGGTTGTAATAAGCGGAGTAGGTGTTAAGGAGTACTATTACAAGCATGGGTATTCTGAACTTGGACCTTATGTAGCTAAGAAATTAAAATAAATAAAAATTAACTTAAAACAAATAAAATTAAAATAAGAAAAATCTAAATAAAGTTTGAAATTATCCCAGCCAAAGAACTTATTAAGCTCTCAAATATCGGAAATACAATAACTCCACTGTTAGTAGCTTTATAATCTCCTCTAAGACCAGATGAAACAGATAGCGTAACATTCTTTTCTACTTTTATGTTATCACTTGCAGTTGAAGTAACGCTCAGTGTTGGGGAATATGTTCCTTCTTCATTTTCTGTCATTTCGTAAATTACTTGTTTATTGCTTTTACCAGGTACATATACATACTTTTTGAATTCAGATCTTTTTATTCCGTGGCTTTTTACTTCAAAGACATCACTGGCAGTTCCTTTATTTTTTATATCTATTGAGTACCTTGCTGGTTGGCCTGGGCCTGCAGTTTGTTTATTAGAATCTATATTTACTTCAAGGATATTCCAGTTTACCTTTACTTTATTTGTAAATGTTACGTTGTTTAGTTGTTCACCATAATATTCATCTATAATTGTTATTTTGAAAGAATAATCTCCTGGGGTTGCATTTTTATCTGCAGTTATTTCTACCTGAAGTGGGTTACCATAAAGTTTACTAGGTTTCATTTTCCATCCATTCGGTAATTCCGTAGCAATGGCCTGATCATACTGGCCTCCCTGACCATATCTACCGCCTTCTTTTATTATCGGATCTATGGAGACAACTATTGTTTGACCTGGTCCAATGTCACCAAAATCAACTATGTCACTATTAGAAATATCTTTTTTGAATGGTTCTATCATTCCAACTGCGAAAATAGCAGACATCAAAAACATTATTGAAAGCATTACGTAAATTTGTCGCATGGTAATCATATCTCCTAAAAGAATTAAAAACCTATAGAAACGCTTCAACTTGTTCTTCCTTCTTTTTCTTTGCTTCTTCAAACTGCTTTGCCTGCTCATGCAACGGCAATCCTTTCTCTCTTTTGACAGATTTTCTCTGTCTTATATTTACAAATACTGGATAGTTTACTGCTTCTCCAACTATTATGCCCTCACCTGTTTTGAGACCAGCAATACTTTTAGATATTCTGGAATCTATTCCTTCAGAACTCATTTCAATATGCATAAGGTCATTCGGATTTGTTACTCTAAGTATTATGTGAGTGTTACACTGAGAGAGTGCAGTAGTACTTAAGTTTACTGGTCGCTGACTTACCAGACAAAGTGATGCTCCAAATTTTCTTCCCTCTCTTGCTATCGTTTCTATAATGCTTCTGGAAATTGCGTCTTGAGCTTCTGCCTTTTCTCTGGCAAAATTATGTGCCTCTTCTATTAGAAGTAAGAACGGAGGTATCTCTAATTTTTTCCTCAGGCTGAACAATCTTCTTCCTATGTATGCGACAATCATTTGTTTTTTCCTGAGGCTGTCTATACTACTGAAATCGAATATTATTAATTTTCCAGGTTCTGTTAGCCTTAATTTTGGTAATTCTTTATTTTTTGATATAAATTTATAGCGTCTCATCTCTCCCAGAGCACGGAGTAGAGTTTTTTTAGTTTCATCACGTGTTCCTTCATTTTTTTCTATCTGTGCAAAAAGTTCCTTTAGTCCGTAACCTTCTTTTTTATCAGCAGTTGTTCGCAGGTCATGCAATGATTGCCTAAGCAGTTCTCTCTGAGGTCCTGAAAGGTTTGGCAACCACTCTTCAAAAATTTCAGGATTTATTTTTCGAAGTGGAATCTTGATATCTTCTCCTTCTATCACCTGGACATTTTTGCCGTATTTCTCATCATATTGAAATCCTACATATTCTCCATGTATGTCTATTACTATGGTTGCTATTCTTCCATCTTCTTGTTTTCTTTCTAATAACTCTTCAATAAGTACACTTGCCAAGTGTGATTTGCCAGCACCGCTCATTGCTAAAATAGCAAAATGTTTTTGTAGTAATCTTGTCATACTTAGTCGTGCAGGGGTTTCATGGTGTTGGATGTTGCCTATGAACATACCACTGTCTTCAAATCCAAGGAATTTCTTAAGCACTTCTTCATCAGCATTAAGTATTTTTGCACCTGGAGAGGGTGGAACAAATGTCCTTGTGAATTTACCATCTTTATAATTGCCAAGTACTCTTACATTTGCAATCATATGCTCCCAGGAGTCAATGGGGAAATTCTTTTCCATATCTGCTATTCTTTCGTATTCTGCAACGCTTTCCGCTCGTTCAAAATATCTGTTTGCGCGGAATATTTCATGGACGAATCCAAACATATTTTCATTGCTTTTTGTTATTGTCTGGATGAACTGGCCTTTTTTTACCGTAGTGTCTTTTCCTGAAATAACAAATGAGAATTCGGTAGTAGATGGAGTTTCTTCTGTAGTGATTATTGTTCCTAGAATTTGCATTATAGCTATTCTAGTGCAACTAATATAATCTTTTCTTATTATAATATTTTTAGGTGGTTAAATAGCATTTAAGCTTCGTAATCCAGCTACTGTTGTGAGAAACGCAGTTCGAGAATTTCGAAGGATTGCTGCTGAAGTTGCAAAAGAGCAGAGGCAAGTAAACGACTTAAACGAATTATTAATTCACAGACAAACTAGTCAAGTATTTGCAGAAGTTAAGAACTCTCCAGAAAAAGTAAAAGCTCTCGCAGAATTACTTTTTAGTGGTGTAACCTACGTTCCGATTTATGCAGCAGAAATTCTGATGCGACTTAAAGCAAACGGAGTCGATATATCATTAGCACTTCCTGCTATGAAGAAAGCATACGATGATCCTAAATCGCATTTTAAGGTTAAAGCATATCTAGGTGCAGCAGCTAATTTGGATTAACGCTAAATACAGTAAAAATTTTAATCAAAACTAGTCCTTGCCATCTTTATGAAGTTTATTTTCTTCTGGTCTAAGTAAGCGAATACAAGTTCTTTCCTTATATTTCCTGAGAACTCTAATGCCTCTCTGATTTCATCCATTTTCGGATGCCAGTCTTTTGGTATAACCTTAAGTACGTATTTCGTTCTGTCTTCCCCTGGACGGAATCCTTTTTGATATACTCTAAAGAACTCAGTGGTATCCAAACTGACACGGGTGATGTAGCCGTTGTTTCTTAGATATTTTAGTATTGCATATTTTTCCTCTGCTAGTTTATCTTCTTTCTTTAGTCTCTTCATTAATTCATCAAAATTTTCTTTTAATACTCCTTTTTCTGCAAAATAAGCTGCCTCAAGTAATGGCAATTTCAATTCCTCTTCTTCAATTACCCATGCACCTACATTCTTTAGTTTCGCAATGATATCCTTGTCAGTGATGGTTATAAATCCAAAATCGTTTTTTTTCGTAGTCATTTTATCAGCTTATTCAACCTGTAATGGTGTTTTTTGTGCTCTTTTTATTATCTCTTTTATATGTTCCATTTTTAGTCCATCTACTTCTAACTCTATCCCTGTGCTTCCTGCAGTATCTACCTGTATTTGGCCGAGCCCTAGTATTCTATCTAGTATATCTCTATTGACATGCAGATTTGTTATGCTAGGGTACTTAATCACTGTAGCTTTTGTTTTCAATATTCCTTTAGTGAATGTTAAATCTTCAGTGCATATATCTACAGTTACAAATCTTTTATTTATTTCAGCTATAATCATTAATAAGATTGCAATTCCCCATATTATTGCAAGTAAATATGTCTCTATGTTTGCACTTATGAATTGTATCAGTAGTAAGGATATAACTGATATTACTAGTGCTATAGCAGCAATTTTTATTTGGTATTTTTCTACTCCAGGATGAGTAGTTATTTTTTCGCACTTCTGATCATCATTATTCATAATAATATCTTATTCATCAGAGGCTTAAAAACCTTATCTAAGCATTTAATTGTTATGTCTCTCGTAATTTACACTGATGGTGCATGCTACGGTAATCCAGGCCCCATGGGTGTCGGTGTTGTTGCCTACAAAGATGATAAAATAGTTTGGGAACTTAGTGAATATATTGGTGAAGGTACAAATAATATTGCCGAGTACACTGCGTTAATCCGTGCGCTGGAGTTCGCGAGTAGTACGCTCGAAAAGACAATTCATATAAGGAGTGACAGCGAGCTTATGGTCAAACAACTAACTGGCAAGTATAAGGTAAAAGATATAAAATTAAAGGTTCTCTACGGGAAAGCCATACATCTATGTGGAGGGCTTCAGGTAACTTTCGAACACATTCCAAGAGAGAAAAATGAATTGGCAGATGAATTATCGAAAAAAGCGATTGAAAAACATCTGAAATTATAGAATTAGTTTATACGAAACATATTTAAATAAAAAAGAGGCAATAGTTATTTATGGAATCTAGAATAATATTTGATCCTGAAGTTCTAAGTGGCAAGCCAATTGTCAAGGGAA